>MEMN01000001.1:0-193 GCA_001767945.1 Alphaproteobacteria bacterium RIFCSPHIGHO2_12_FULL_66_14
CCGGCCATTTGTCGGCGTGGTCGAACTCCTTCACGCGCGGCGCGACCTCGCGCTCGATCCAGCGATCGATGGTCGCCAGAAGCTGGGCTTCGTCGGCCTTGTCGATGCCGGCCATTGTTCTCCCTCCCGAAATGTGGCCGACAAGGTGAGAAGGCGTTCTCCTTGAGTCAATGTTATGCTGCGCCAGCCGGAG
>MEMN01000001.1:236-4044 GCA_001767945.1 Alphaproteobacteria bacterium RIFCSPHIGHO2_12_FULL_66_14
TGCCGTTCGCAGAGCGCGCGCACGCCCCGGCCGACGACTGGACGGCCAGGTCCGTGTGCGTCACCTGCCGCCCGACATGGTCGCGGGCAGGAGCCGGGGCGGTTTCGAACCCTACTCGAAGTCGTTGACCGAGGTCATCCGTGTCGCGGTCGTCAAGCCGCAGTAGCCACCGGCTGCCCGACCTGCTGGCGCCGGGCCTCGATCTGGTGTTCTGCGGCACCGCGCCCAGCCCGGCGTCGTTTCAGGCACGCGCCTACTATGCGAACCCGGGCAACGCCTTCTGGCCGACGCTGCACACCGTCGGCCTGACGCCGGAGCGCTTCGCTCCAGGGCGTTTTCGCGAGCTGCTGGGCCATGGCCTCGGCCTCACCGACCTCAACAAGACCGAGGTCGGCTCCGACCATGAGCTGACCGCCCAGGCCATGGATGCGCGGTCGCTCCACACCAAGCTGCGCCGTTTCAAGCCTGCTGCGGTTGCCTTCACCAGCAAGCATGCCGCCGCCCTGGCGCTCGGCGCGAAGGCCCCCGGCTATGGGCGCCAGAGGGAACTCCTGGAGGGTGCCGTCGCTTTCGTGCTCGCCTCGCCATCCGGCCGCGCCCGGTCGTTCTGGACGCTGGCGCCGTGGCAGGAGGCCGCCGCCTTCGTGGCCGAATGCCGCCGGCGCCGGGAGCGCACGGCATGACCCTCGCGCGCCGCACGCTTCTCGCCACCCTGTTCGCCGGAGCCGGAGCCGGCCGGCCCGATGCGGCTGGTCCTGCGCGCCGACGACGCCGAGGCGGCGCTGATCGGGGGGGCGCTATTGCGTCCCGCCGGTGCGGCGCAACTCCTCGCCCTGACGGGCGTTAGCCCGGGGACAGGGGCAACACGGAGTCCGACATGACCGACATTCCCCGCCGCTCCCTGGCAGTGGGCGCCGGCCTGCTGGCCGGCGCCATGGCATTGGATGCGCGCTCCCAGGTCCCCGGTATCGTCACCGTCCCGAAATTCGCCCCGAAACCCATGACCTTCAATCCTGACAAGGTCCCCGGCCTGTCGGGCAATCTTCTGCGCAGCCACCATGCCAACAACTACGCCGGCACGGTGACGAAGTTGAACACCACCAGCGAAGAACTGGCGAAACTCGATTTCGCCAAGGCGCCCATTCTCGCCGTGAGCGGCCTGAAGCGCGAGGAGCACATCGCCTACAATTCGACCATCCTTCATGAGCTTTACTTCGACGGTATCGGCGAGGCGCCGACCCAGCCGTCGGGCCTGCTCGCACAGGCGATCGCGCGCGACTTCGGCCATCTCGACCGCTGCAAGGCCGAATTCGCCGCCACCGGCAAGACTCTCGCGGGTGGCTCGGGCTGGGTGATCCTGGTGCATTCGCCGCGCGACAAGCGGCTGTACATCCATTGGGCGGCCGATCATTCGATGGCGCCGGCCGGCGGCGTGCCGCTGCTCGCCATGGACATGTACGAGCACGCCTATCACATGGACTACGGCGCTGACGCCACGAAGTACATCGACGCCTTCATGAAGGTCATCAAGTGGACGAACGCGGAGCGCCTCTATCGCGAGGCCATGCGGCTCTGAGGGCCGGCTCCCGGATCAGGCGCTGGGCTGGGCGCGCTGCGATTCTTCCTCGGCCTTGGCTTCGATCGCTTCCATGTCGTCGTCGCTCAGGCCGAAATGGTGGCCGATCTCGTGGATCAGCACATGCCGCACGATGTGCGGCAGATCCTCGCCCGACTCGCACCAGTAGTCGAGGATCGGGCGGCGGTAGAGGAAGATGCGGTCGATGTCGTTGGCGACATGGCCGGCGCCGCGCTCCATCATCGAGACGCCCTGATAGAGACCGAGCAGGTCGAACGGCGTGTCGAGTTCCATCTCCTTCTCGACCTCGTCGGACGGGAAGTCGTCGACCTGGATGCGCACGTTGCCGACGTGCTTGCGAAACTCCTCGGGAATCGTGGCTAGCGCCTCGGCGGCGATCGCCTCGAAATCTTCCAGGCTGGGCGCGAAGCCGAAGCAGGGCGTGCGCCGAGGGTTTCTGAACACCGGCATGACTCCCCCATATAGCAGCCGTGCGCCCTCGCCAAGCGCCCGACGCGACCAATTGTTCACCGCATCTTCTATCTTGACTGCGGAGACTTGGCGCGGGATTCGCATGGTCGCGTTTCGGACCGAACCACCCTAAGCTGCCGTCCACATGTTCAGTTTCTTTGCCCGCCGCCTGATCGTCGCTTTTCTCGTCGCGGCGACCGTCATGACGTTGGCCTTCGTGCTGACACGCCTGTCGGGCGACCTCGCAACCTCCATCGCCGGCCCCAACGCGACGCAGGCCGACATCGAAACGATCCGCAAGGCCTACGGACTCGATCGGCCGGTGATCACGCAGTTCTTCGACTGGGTCGGCCGCGCCCTCACCGGCGACCTCGGCAACAGCTACTTCTTCCAGACACGCGTCTCGACGCTGATCGCCGAGCGCATGCCGGTGACGCTGACGCTGGGCGTGACGGGCCTTCTCATCGCACTCTGCGTGTCGATCCCGCTCGGCATCCTGGCCGCGGTGCGTGAGGGCACCGGGTTCGACCGCACCGTGCAGATGGTGGCCCTGCTGGGACAGGCGATGCCGAGCTTCTGGCTGGGACTGCTCCTGATGATCACCTTCGGCCTGAAGCTCGGCTGGCTGCCGATCTCGGGCACCGGCTCGTGGGAGAACTTCGTCATGCCGGGAGTCGTGCTCGCCTTCTCGGCCATCCCGGCCCTCACCCGGCTGACGCGCGCCGGCATGATCCAGGCCATGGGCAGCGACTATATAAGGACGGCGCGGGCCAAGGGCCTGTCGCGGGCCTCGATCCTGCTGAAGCATGCACTGCGCAACGCCGCGATCCCGGTGGTGGCGATCGCCGCCGTCCAGCTCGGCTTCATGCTCGGCGGCTCGATCGTGATCGAGCAGGTCTTCGCCCTGCACGGCGTCGGCTTCCTCGCCTGGGAGTCGATCGCCAAGAACGACTTTCCCGTGGTGCAGGCCGTCGTGCTGGTGCTGGCGGTGATCTACGTGGCGCTGACGATGGTGGCCGACCTGATGAACGCCGTGCTCGATCCAAGACTGCGTGTATGAGCGCCGCCGCGACCGTGAATGCCGGCCCCAGGCGCGGCTGGAAGAGCCTCAGCACCTGGATCGGCGCAGTGATCGTGGGCGCCGCGATGATCTGCGCGGTCTTCGCCCCGCTCCTGGTGCCGCATGATCCCTTCACCCAGGATCTCAGCAAGCGGCTGCTCGTGCCGTTCTGGATGGAGGGCACCGACCCCGCCCACCTGTTCGGCACCGACCAGCTCGGCCGCGACTACCTCTCGCGCCTGATCTGGGGCTGCCGCATCTCGATGCTGATCGGCGTCACCGTCACCATTGTCTCGGGCCTGATCGGCATCACCATCGGTGTGCTCGGCGGCTTCTTCGGCGGCCGCATCGACGATGCGGTGCTGTTCGCCATCACCACGCGGCTTTCCATCCCGGTCGTTCTGGTGGCGCTTGCCGTTGTCGGCCTGCTCGGCACCTCGATGACGCTGTTGGTACTGACGCTGGGCCTTCTGCTGTGGGACCGTTTCGCCGTGGTGGCGCGCTCGACCACCATGCAGGTGCGCAACCTCGATTTCGTGGCCGCCGCCTGGTGCGCCGGCTGCTCGCGCTTCCGCGTGCTCTCGCGCGAGGTCCTGCCCAACATCGCGAGCCACCTCGTGGTGGTGGCGACGCTCGAGATCGCGCTCGCCATCCTGCTCGAGGCGACGCTCTCCTTCCTCGGTCTCGGCGTGCCGCCGCCG
>MEMN01000001.1:4122-19132 GCA_001767945.1 Alphaproteobacteria bacterium RIFCSPHIGHO2_12_FULL_66_14
GTCGCCCTGTTCACGCTGGTGCTGGGCATCAACCTCCTGGGCGATGGCTTGCGCGACCTGTTCGGCGCGAGGACAGATACGTGACGGCACTCCTCGAGGTCGAGCAGCTCGAAGTGGGTTTCGGCAGCCGCACGTCGGCGGTGCGCGGGACCTCGCTCACCGTCGAGCGCGGCGAGACCCACTGCCTGGTGGGCGAGTCGGGCTGTGGCAAGTCGGTGACCGCGCTCGCCGTCATGAACCTGCTGGCCCGCGGCGGACACCGCCGGGCCCGGCGCCTCAGCTTCCAGGGCGAGGACCTGCTCGGGCTCGCCGACCGCGGCATGGCTAGGCTGCGCGGCAATGCCATGGCGATGATTTTCCAGGAGCCGATGACCAGCCTCAACCCCGCCTACACGGTGGGCTCGCAGATGACCGAGGTGCTGCGCCGCCACAAGCGCGCCAGCCAGCGGGTCGCCACCGACCGTGCCGCCGATCTTCTCGCCCGCGTCGGCATCACCGCGCCCGGCCTGAGACTCGGCCAGTTCCCGCACCAGCTCTCGGGCGGCCTGCGCCAACGCGTGATGATCGCCATGGCGCTGATGTGCGATCCGCAACTGCTGATCGCCGACGAGCCGACGACGGCGCTCGACGTCACGGTGCAGGCCCAGATCCTGCGCCTGCTGGCCGAGCTGCAGCGCGACCTCGGGCTCGGCATGCTGCTGATCACCCACGATCTCGGCATCGTGGCCCGCGTCGCCACCCGCGTGTCGGTCATGTACGCGGGTGAGGTCGTCGAGAGTGCCGCGACCGCCCAGCTCTTCGCCGACCCCAAGCACCCTTACACGCAAGGACTGCTGCGCTGCGTGCCGGTGCCGGGCAAGCAGCGCCAGGACGAGCCGCTGGGCTCGATCCCCGGCACCGTGCCGCGCATCGGCCCCGGCTTCGAGGGCTGCGCCTTCCGCGAGCGCTGCTCCTTCGCCGACGAGACCTGCGCCCATGCGATCCCGCGCAAGGCGGCGAGCCCGGGCCACGACTATCTCTGCCGGCTACCCGCATGAGCGCGACACCGACGGCGATCGAGCTCAAGGGCGTCCACAAGACCTTCCGCGTGAAGGGCGGCCTGCTGGGCAAGGACCGCCATGTCGTGGCCTGCGATGACGTCTCCTTCGCCGTTCCGCAGGGCGGCGTGCTGGGCGTGGTCGGCGAGTCGGGCTGCGGCAAGTCCACGCTGGCCCGCCTCATCCTCGGCCTGCTCGAGCCCACGGCCGGCGATATCGCGGTCGAAGGCCAGCGCCTCGCCGACATGGACCGCCGCGCCCGCGCACGCCTCATCCAGCCGGTGTTCCAGGACCCGTTCGCCTCGCTCAATCCGCTCACCCGGGTGCGCGACATCGTGGCCATGCCGCTGCAGGCACAGAACTCGTTCGACCGCGCCGAGATCGCGAGGCGCGTCGACGAGATGCTGGCCCGCGTCGGGCTCACCGCCGAGATGGGCCTGCGCCTGCCGACCGAGCTGAGCGGCGGCCAGCGCCAGCGGGTCGCCATCGCCCGCGCGCTCGTGCTCAGGCCGCGCATCGTCGTCTGCGACGAGCCGACCTCGGCGCTCGACGTCTCGGTGCAGGCGCAGATCCTGAACCTGCTGGCCGAACTCAGGCGCGAGCTCGGCCTCACCTATCTTTTCATCAGCCACAACCTCGCCGTGGTCGAGCATGTCGCGAGCGAGGTGGCGGTGATGTATCTCGGCCGCATCGTCGAGAAGAAGCCGACCGCCGCGCTGTTCCACCAGCCCGAGCATCCCTACACCAAGGCGCTGCTGGCCTCGGTGCTGACGCCCGAGCCCGGCCTCGGCGTGCCCGACGTCGGCCTCGGCGACATCCTGCCCGATCCGGCCAACATCCCGCCGGGCTGCCGCTTCCATCCGCGCTGCCCGATCGCCGAGAAGCGCTGCTCGACGGAAACGCCGCTGCTCAGGCCCCGGCCCGGCGGCGGCGTGGAGTGTCTGCTGGTGCCTTGAGGGCTTGCACGCGGCGGCGGCCTCCGATAGTTTGTCACCTGTTGGGTGACGTAACCTGGTAGGTGACGTTGGCGATTGCAAGCTTTCGGCACAAGGGCCTGCAGGAGTTGTTCGTGTCAGGGCGCTCGGGAAAGATCGGCTCGACCTATCAAAGGCCGGCGATACTCATCCTCGACCATCTGAATGCCGCGATTGACCTCGCTGACCTTCGCAACGTCCGAAAGTTCCACACCCTGAAGGGACGTGAGGCCGGCCGCTATTCGATGTGGGTGTCGGGAAACTACCGCATTACCTTCGGCTGGCGTGACGGACGCGCCGTCGATGTCGATTTCGAGGACTATCACTAGATCAGCAGATGAAGGGACCTCCCATGCTCGAGCGCAAGCGCCGCCCCTCCGCTCCGGGTGACATCATCCGCGCCCACTATCTCGACGAGCGCGGCATCAGCATTGCCGCCCTCGGCCGGGCGATCGATGTCAGCCGCAAGCACATGAGCGACATCGTCAACGGTCATGCACGCATCGAACCGCTGGTCGCGGCACGCCTGGCCAAAGTGTTCGGCACCTCGACCACGCTATGGCTCAATCTTCAAGCCGCGGTCGACGCCTGGGATGCCGACCGCGAAGTTCGTTCATGGAAGCCGCCGACTAACTTCTCCGACGCCGCCTGATACTCCCTACTTCCACTTGGCGTAGTAGAAGCGCGGCAGTTCGTCGGGGAAGGTCTTGAACTCGAGCGCCTTGGCGAAGGCGTAGGTGTTCACATAGGTGTTGATCGGCATCCAGTAGGCCTTCTCGGTGATGATCTTGATGGCGGCCGAGTAGGCCTTGGCCCGCGCCGCCTTGTCGGCAGTGGCGCCGCCCTCGGCGATCAGCTTCTCGAGTTCGGGGTCCCGCGAATAGTTGTCGCGCGCCCCGGCGCCGTACATCACCGGGAAGATCGCCGACACGTCGTTGATCGAGTAGCTGCCCCAGCTTCCCATGTAGAGTGGTGCCTCGCCCTTCTGCGACTTCTGGATGGCGGGCGACACCTGGAGCTGGGTGATCTTGGCGCGGATGCCGACGGCCTGCAGGTAGCTCTGCACCGACGATGGCCACGAGGTCGGCTGCACGTAGGTCACGAACTCGATGTCGAAGCCGTTGGGGAAACCGGCTTCGGCCAACAGCGCCTTGGCCTTGGCCGGATCGTAATCGTACTTCACCGCGGCATTGGCATCGCAGCCGAACTGGCTGGGGAAGCAGGGCGCCGGCGGCACGCGGCTGCCGCCGCCCACCAGCTTGTCGGCGAACTGCTTGCGGTCGACGGCATGCCAGATCGCCTGGCGCACCTTGAGCTTGGTCAGCGGATTGCCGGCGCCGGTGCGGCCGGCGGCATCGATCTGGAGATAGCCGACGCGCATCGATTCCTGACGCACCGCCTGGAGGAAGGGCATCTTGTTGATGCTGTCGATCTGGTCGGGATTGATGTTCCAGATCCAGTCGGTGCGCTGGGCCAGGAGCTCGGTCACCGAGGTCGCGAGATCGGGCACGAAGCGCACGTGCAGCTTCTTGATCGCGGGCTTCCCCTTGGGCGAACCGGCCCAGTAGCCGTCGAAGCGCTCGAGCACCACCTCCTTGCCCTGGTCGTTCTTGACGATCTTGTAGGGACCGGCGCCGACCGGCTTGGCCGAGAAGCCCTCGGGACCGACCTTCTCGCGGTAGGCCTTGGGATGGATCGGCATCACCATGGCGAGATATTCCAGCGCCGCCGGCGTCGGCTTCTTCATCTTGATGCGCACGGAGAACTCGCCGGTCTTCTCGGCCTTGTCGATCCAGGCGTAGTTCGACGGCGTCGCCACCTTGCTGGCGGGATCGGCCGCCATGTTGATGGTGTAGACGACGTCGTCGGCGCTGAGCGGGCTGCCGTCGTGGAACTTCACGCCCTGGCGGATGGTGAGATCGAGCGAGGCGTCCTCGGCGAACTTCCAGTCGGTGGCGAGCAGCGGCTTGATCTCGAAGGTCGCGGGATCGCGATGCACCAGCATGTCCCACGCCTGGTGGGCGATGATCAGCCCGGTGCGCTGGCTGTTGAAGTACATGTCGATGTTGGGCACGGCGTCGGTGAAATTGATGCGCAGCGTATCGGCGCCCTTCTGGGCAAAGGCGGACGGCGCGGCGGCCACGCCGAGGGCGGCCGTGGTGGAAAGAAGCGTGGAGCGACGGGTGATTTTCAAGGAAGGTCTCCTGTTTGATGGGTCGAACCTAGGCCGTTGCGCCGTAATGAGGCAAGCTTCGCGCCAACCACTGTTTTCAGACGGGAGGAGTCGACATGACCGCCAAGCTCACCGGGAAAGCGCGCGGCGATGCGCTCGCCGCGCTCAAGGAGTGGAAGGAAGTTCCGGGCCGCGATGCGATCCAGAAGAGCCTCACCTTCGCCGACTTCAGCCACGCCTGGGGATTCATGAACCGCGTGGCGCTGGCGGCCGAGAAGGCCGACCACCATCCCGAATGGTCCAACGTCTACAACAAGGTGACCATCGTGCTCTCGACCCACGATGCCGGCGGCCTCAGTGCCAAGGACGTGGCGCTGGCGAATTTCATCGATTCGCTCCTGTAGCAGTTCTCCGAACACGGCTTGCTCGGCAGTGTCACACCCCAAGGTGTCACACCAAGTTGAGACAAATGTTGTGACACAGGTTGAGCGCCCACCTGTCACATCGATAAGAATCCGACCCTGCGGCCCCACCTCGGGCGGCCGCAGACGACCGTCAAAATCCAGTCCTCGGATGCGTTGATCGCACCTCGGTCCACCCCACAGCCGGACGGATCGTCGGCGGGGGCAGCCTTTGCTTGCTACTCACGGCTCAAGACCGCGGGACGGCCCCTTCTCCTCATTTGGAGTGTACCCGGCGGGCGCGCCGGGCGGGGCATGGCCAGAGATTTCCACGCTGGTTTGTCAGCGCTTCACGAACACTTCCGACACTCGGATCAATTGTCGGAAGTTGGTCGGCGTTGTTCCGCTCCACGCGGATTTCGGCCCTTGAAGTCAGGCCTCGTGCGACGATATCAAAAATATAGGACGATTCCGGTTGAACCTGCAAATCTCCTATTGCATTCCTGCCGCGCGTTTTTCGCAGGATTGCTGGCAGTGCTTGCAAAGGCACGTGCCTGAGATGCGCAATCCCCGGCGTCAGCCCGCCCGAATGTCCTGATCGTCCAGTATCTCCAGAATTTCCAGATCGCGGATCGGCACCCAGGTGACGCCGTTGGGCCAGTTCGGCGGACATTGCATCATTGCCTGCCGTCCGGCGGAGGGCATATCGGCTTCGCCCACGTGTCGAAAGAAGTCCTCTCGACCGATGAAGCGCTCGAGGCCCGGCGCCAGCTTGTCGCTGCTCGTCGGGCGGAAGATCGCCCGCACGCGGTCGAGATGCTGGACCATGTGGCGGTCGATCGCCGGCTGCCGATCGGCGCGGCCGGCCAGCCTCCCGACCTGTGGGGGCTGGTCCGGATCCGTCATCGAGGGCACGCTCGGCGTGCTGATCGTGCGCCGTCCCACCCGCACGCGGTTGCCGGCCTTCAGAGAGCGTCTCTCCAAACAGCGACTCCCCTACCCGCCCAGGCTATCCGGTTCGGAGGCCGCCCGGGCCGGATTTTCGCCGTCGGACGTTCGGGGATGCCAGTGATGCAGGAAGACGGCCAGCCGCTCACGGGCGCCCGAGCCTGACAGTCGTACGGCGGATTCGAACAGCTCATGCTGCACCTTGGGCGGCAGGTCTCCCCAAACTGCAGTGACCGCGCGACCGAGAGCTTCCGTAAGTCCTTCCGAGGTCATCCGTTCCTCCTCTGCAAACTCGGCGGCAACTGTCAGATAAGGGATGCCAGAGAGATCGGTTCGAGGGCGGCAACAGCCAAAAGTCCCATGTCGCCAAAGCGAACACAAGGCACTGGTCGGCTCGTCGCCGATGGCGGTCGACTAGCCCTGTCGTGGGGCAGCCCCCTGCGGCTGGCATTTTGCCAGCCCGAGCTGCCGCATCAGTCGCTGGTAGCGCGACTCGCCATGCAGGGGATGGAACGACGGATAGGTCCCCATGTAGATGATGGAGTCGGCGTGTTCGGAGACGGCGCGCTCCAGTGCGTCGAGCGCCCCGGTGGCGTCGTCGATCACCATGCGCTGGATCGCGACCTCGTACCACTGGTTGAGCCGCTCCAGCATGGCGATCCACTCGAGCATCGCCGCGCGATGACCGTCGGTCCGCATCAGCCCGTCTAGGCGAGCCGCGAACGGCGCATGATCGAAGAGTTCCAGCCAGATCCGGCGCTCGGCCATCGCCTCGTCGTGCCGGCCGAGCTGGTCGAGGACGAGCATGCGGCGGAAACGCGGGCGGCGGGCCGTGGGGTCGATGGACACCGCCTCGCCAAGCGCAGCAAGGGACTGTTCGCCCTCGGCCGCCATCCAGTGGGCGAGGCCCAGATGCTCGATGATATCGCGGCGCAGCGGATCGAGCCCGCGGGCTCGCGCCAGAGTCGTGACGGCCTCATCGGGGCGGCTCGTCGCCAGCAGGAAAAGGGCCAACGCGAACGCCGCGTCGGGCGATTGCGGCGCCAGCGCCACGGCGCGCGCGAGGTCCGCCTCGGCGCCCGGCCAGTCCCGTTCATAGATCATTCTCAGCCGGCCCAGCACACCGCGTGCCTCACCGTTCGTCTCATCGAGGACGAGGGCGCGGTGCGCCGCTTCGCGCGCCAGCCGTGTCCCTTCGTCGATCGGCAGCGGCCGGCGGATCGTGGTCGAGGTCATCAGCAGATAGGTCGAGGCCATGCCGGCATGGCAATCCGCATCGTTGGGATCGAGCGCCAGTGCGCGTTCGAACAGGCCGAGTGCCCTGAGCGCCGGCACGCGCTCGACCTTGTTGAGGTTGGCCCGCGCCTCGGCCTTGATGAAGTGCAGGCCGGACGGCGGCGGGAGGCCGGACGGCGGGTCGGCCGGCCCCAGTAGCTGCACCGGCAGGGCCATGCGGTAGCCCGCCCTGGCGACGGTCTCGATACATTCGACCGACGGATGGTGGCCGTTCAGCGCCTTGCGCAGGGAGGAGATATGGACGGTGAGGTTGCGGTCCTCGACGGTGACGTCGGGCCACAATCGGGCATTGAACGTCTCACGGTCGACCAGGCGACCGCCCGCTTCGGCCAGAATTCCCAGGACCTCGAGGCTCTTGCCGGCGACGGGCAGGAGCTGGCCGTCGCGCAGGAGCCTGCGCTCGCGCAGATCGAGAACGAAGGGACCGAAACCGTAGACCGCCACCCCGAGCCTTCCCGCTTTGACCTTGCATTGACCTTTTCTTGACCTCTGCCAGCACGCGGCAACACGCGCAAGTGCCTATAATCATTGGTGTTTTCTTGCATCACCACTGTGAATAGAGGCAATGCGGAGCGGGTGGTCAGTGGTCTGCGTTCGGGGGAGCGTGGTTGCAATGCTGAACGGGAACGTCGCGTGGCGGCTGCGCGCCAACTTCGCATTGGCTCTTTCAGGGTTGGCACTTCTCCTCGCGTCTGTGCCCGCGGCCGCCCAGCAGCAGGGCGAGTGGCAGGGGCCCTTCGCCGCCGCGCCCAAATGGGGCCCCTTCCTCGACGTCGAGGGCATGGTCGGCACCCAGCGCCGCATCGGCGAGCTCGACCTGTTCGTGCCGCTCGGCCAAAATGAGCGGACGCTGCTGTTCGCCGACGCCCGCTTCAAGGCCGACGACCAGAATTCGCTCGAGGGCAATCTCGGCCTCGGCGCGCGCCACATGCTGCCGGGCGGCTGGAACCTGGGCGGCTACGGCTATTTCGACCGCCGTCAGAGCCCCAACTACAACACCTTCAACCAGCTCACCTTCGGCGCCGAGATGCTGGGCACCAACTTCGACTTCCGCGCCAATACCTACTGGCCGATCGGGCAGACGTCGGCATTCATGGGGACCACGGGCGGCGGCCCCGCGACGGGGGCGGTGTCGGGCTCGACATTGCTGGTGACCATTCCCGGATCGACGTCGAGCACTGAATATGCGCTCACCGGCTTCGACGCCGAGGCCGGCGTGCGCGTGCCGATCTTCGACACATCAGGTCCCTACGATCTCCGCTTCTACGCCGGCGGCTATCGCTTCTCCGACGGCGTGACGCCGGTGATCGCGGGCCCGCGCCTCAGGCTCGAGTTCACCAACTACCGCATCCCCGAACTGTGGGGCGGCACGCGCCTGATGGCCGGTGTCGAATACCAATACGACGACGTGCGCGGCAGCCAGGGCTTCGCCAGCCTGCGCCTCCGCGTGCCGCTGCAGGCCGAGACGCGGCGCGGCAACCTGAACTACCAGGAACGGCGCATGACCGATCCGATCGTGCGCGACATCGACATCGTGAGTCAGGTCCAGAAGATCGTGACGCCCACCGTCACCGAGGCGGCGAGCGTGACCGCCAGCGGCCAGGCCATCACCGCCATCAGCAGCGCCACCACCACGGGCGCTGCCCTGCCCGGCGCGGTGACCGCCGCCGGGACCAATTCGTTCGTCGTCCTCCAGGGCACGTTCAATACAGGCGCCAGCAACGTCCAAACGCGGTTCAACCAGACGCTGATGGGTGCGGGCCAGCTCGCCGTGCGCACCGCCTCGGGCCGCACCGTCACCGCCTCGCTGCCCGGCGCCACCATTGCCGCCACGAATGCCACGACCAACGGGGGCGCGGTTACGCTCCAGTCAGGCTCTTCGCTCATCGGCATGACGGTCACCAACGCCTTCAGCGGCGGCAGCGGCGGCTCTGCCGTCAGAATGGCCGATGGCGCCGGCAACCTCACGATCCGCAACAACACCCTCATCGTCACCCAGAGCGGCGCCAACGGCGCCCTCGGCCTGAGCGGCGGCACCGGCCAATCGAATACCCTGATCAGCGGCAACACCATCACGGTGACCGGCAGCGGCACCGCGACCACCATGACCGCCTTGGGCCTGAACGGCGCTGGCGGGTCAGCCTTCACCGTCGTCGGCAACACGCTGAGTGCTTCGGGCGGCACCACCAACAACATGGTGAATCTGAACAGTGCCACCATCAATGCCGGATCGACCGACAACGTGCGCGGCAGCGGCGCCTGCACCGGCGCCGCGACCAGCGGCTCGATCCTCTTCACCAACGGCACGAGCTGTCCGTAACGAGACAGGGTGCGCAATGAGGTCCGACGGATCCGACAACCACGTGCCAAGCGCGGACTGTCGTGTGTCCCGGCAGACCCACTCAACTGTTGCGGTCGCCCCAGCTTCAGGATGAGCTGGCAGGCACCGGCTTCCGGCAAAAAATTGATCCAGGTCAACGAAGGCTTTCCCCGCCGTCGACATTATCGCAGGCAGGGGAATGTCATGCTGGATGCCTGCTACTATTCGCTGATCGAGCGGGCCGAGGACGGGCGCTTCCTCGGATGGATCCCCGATCTTCCGGGTGCCACGGCGAGCGGCCGCACGGAAGACGAGGTCGTTCACCAGCTTTCTGACCGCGCACGGCAACACCTGCACGATCTTCTCATGAGCGGCCAGCCACCGCCGCCGGCCCGGCCGGTGGAGGCGCTGCCGCCGAGCGAGGGGCGGCGCGAGGTCCGCCGCCTGCTGCTCATCATCGGCTAGGCGGCCGATGGATGCCGGCCGGCCGGCGGTCGAAATCGTTTAGAATGGCGGGACGTCCGGGAGACTGCTCATGCGCCGCACCGTCGCCGTCGCCTTGCTCGTTGCCGCCACACTGCCGACCTGCGTGCCGGGCGAGATCGACGCCCAGACGGCCGGAGCGATCCCCGGACCGACCGTGGGCGGCGTCAACTACGCGCCGCAGTACGACTTCAGCGAATTCTGGGCCGCCACCGACGGCAAGAGCTTCCGCGTGGTCTTCGCCGGCAATCCCTTCCCGGCGCTCCCGGTCGAGGAGGTGAAGCAGCGCCTGCTGCCGGTGATGCAGGCCAACAAGCCGCGGCCGGCCCTCACCTTCACCTACGACGTGCCCGCCGAGCTGCCGCGCCCCGACTACCGCCTGGTGCTGGTGTTCGATCCGGCCAACGATCTCGGTTCCGGCCCGGTGTGCAACGGCGTCACGCGCTTCAAGCCGAGGGCGCCGGGGACGTCCGGCCGCTTCTACGTCTACGGCGTCTATTGCCGCAACGACCTCGCCCTGTCCGAGACCACTGCCTGGACGCAGGCGACCGGCCCCGACGATCCCCGCCTGGGCCCGCTCTTCGCCGAGCTCTTCCTCGTGCTGTTCACCGACCAGCCGATGCGGCGCGACCGCTTCGTGCCGTTCATGCGCTGGTAGCCCTTTCCGGCGCCGGTCAGTGCGCGCCGCTGCAGTGATGGACCTCGATCGTGACGTGGGAGAGACCGTCGATGCCGGCGACGCGCGCCTTGTAGGCTTCGACCGGCTGGGGTGCATCCGACACCAGCGCCACGATGGCGGCGTGATGGCCGGGGCCGAGCCGCCAGACATGGAGGTCGGCGATGCGATCGGGACCGGCCTCGAGCTCGGCGCGGATCGCCGCGCTGAGCTGTTCGCTGGGCACGGCGTCGAGCAGCACCGCACCGGCATCGCGCATCAGACGCCACGCCCAATGGGCGATCACCAGGGCGCCGACGATGCCGATGGCGGGATCGAGCCAGGTCCAGCCGTAGAACCATGCGGCGAGCAGACCGACGATGGCCAATACCGAGGTCAGCGCATCGGCCAGCACGTGCCAGTAGGCCGACCGCATGTTGTGGTCGTGATGGTGATGATGGTCGTGATCGTGATGATCGTGATCGCCGTCATCGTCGTGGCCGTGGCCGTGGCCGTGATGTTCCGCGCCGAGCAGCCAGGCGCTGAGGAGATTGACGCCGAGACCGACCGCGGCGATGGCCGTCGCCTCGCCGTAGTGGATCGACACGGGCTGGAAGAGACGGAGCACCGATTCGTAGCCGATCATCACCGCGACCAGCGCCAGCACGACGGCGCTGGTGAAGCCCGCGAGATCGCCCAGCTTGCCGGTGCCGAAGGCGAAGCGCGGATCGCGGGCATGGGCACGGGCATAGCGGTAGGCGACCGCGGCGATGGCGAGCGCCGCCGCATGGGTCGACATGTGCCAGCCGTCGGCCAACAGGGCCATCGAGCCGAAGATCATGCCACCCGCGATCTCCGCGGCCATCATGGTGGCGGTCAGGCCGACCACCAGCCAGGTGCGGCGTTCGTTGCGGTCATGGGTGGCGCCGAGAAAGACGTGATCGTGGGCCCAGTCGGCAAGCGTGTGACTGTGCATGTCGGCTCCTACTTCTGCAGATACGGCTCGACCTTGCCCTTGAGCTTGATGGTGAGCGGATTGCCCTTGCGGTCGACGGTCTTGCCGACGGCGAGGCGAACCCAGCCCTCGCTCACGCAGTATTCCTCGACGTTGGTCTTCTCCTCGCCGTCGAACTTGATGCCGACGCCGCGCGCCAGCAGCGCCTCGTCGTAGAACGGGCTCTTGGGATTGGTCGACAGGCGATCCGGGAGCTGGGCCGGCAGGGTCGGGGCAGCGGCGGGCGATGAAGGGGTGTCGGTCATGCCCCTAGCTAGCACGTCAGGCGGACAAGACCAGTGCGTATATGACGCCGGCCAATGCGCTGGCGAGCAGCACCGAAATCATGCCGAAGCGGAAGAAAAAGACGGCGACGGCGCAGGCCGCCGCCAGCGCCATTGCCGGCAGATTGGCCGAGGCCAGCACCGGCAGGTCGACCGTGGCGCCGAGGAAGCGCACGGGCTCGAGGTCGGCAAACAGCACCTGCAGGCCGAACCACACGGCGAGATTCAGGATCACGCCCACGACGGCGGCGGTGATGGCGGCGAGCGCCGCCGACAGCGCCTTGTTGGCACGCAAGGCCTCGACGAACGGCGCGCCGAAGAAGATCCAGAGGAAGCAGGGCGTGAAGGTGACCCAGGTGGTGAGCAGCCCGCCCAGCGTGGCGGCAAGCAGCGGATGCAGGTCGCCCGGCGCCCGCCAGGCGGCGAGGAAGCCCACGAACTGCGTCACCATGATCAGCGGACCGGGTGTCGATTCGGCCAGGCCCAGCCCATCCAACATCTCGCCCGCCGTCACCCATTGATAGTTCTCGACGGCCTGCTGCGCCACGTAGGCCAGCACCGCATAGGCGCCGCCGAAGGTGACCACGGCCATCTTGCTGAAGAACACCGCGATCTGGGCAAAGACGTTGTCGCCGCCCAGGCCGAAATAGAGCGCCGCCACCGGCACCAGCCACAGCGCCAGGAACACGGCGGCGATGGTGAGCGACCATCGGACGTTGGCCCGTGCATGCGCCGGCGTCTCGCCGCCCAGCAGCGACTGGGCATCGCTCACATGGGCGGCGCCCAGGTTGCCGTGGCCGCCGCCCGCCTGGAACGCCGGCCAGCCGAGCTTTCCGCCGGTGAAGCCGATGAGGCCCGCGACGACGATGATGAGCGGGAACGGCACGTTGTAGAAGAAGATGGCGACGAAGGCCGCCGCCGCGATCGCGCGCATGACGTTGTTGCGCAGCGCCCGCCGGCCGACGCGCAGCACGGCCTCGACCACGATCACCAGCACGGCGGCCTTCAGCCCGAAGAACAGGCCCTGCACCAGGGTGACCTTGCCCAACAGCACGTAGACCCAGGAGAGCGCCATGATGGCAAGCAACCCCGGCAAGACAAACAATGTGCCGGCAAGCAGCCCGCCCCTCGTCTTGTGCATCAGCCAGCCAATATAGGTGGCGAGCTGCTGCGCCTCGGGACCGGGCAGCAGGGTGCAGTAGTTCAGCGCCTGCAGGAAGCGCTGGTCGCCGATCCACTTCTTCTCCTCGACGATGATGCGATGCATCACCGCGATCTGGCCCGCCGGCCCGCCGAACGAGAGCGCGGCGACGCGGACCCATACCTTCATGGCCTCGGAGAAGGGCACGCCGTGGTCTTTCATTTGTTTCCCTGCTTGCCGCTCTGCTTGCCGGTGAACGAGCTGTAGAGGTCGTCGAGGAGGACGGCGCCGCGCGCCAGGCGCTGCTCGTCGTCGGGGCTGGAGGCCGCGATGCCGGCGATCAGGCTGCGGACGCCAGCCACTTCCTCGCGGCCATACTTGTCGTCCTTGAGATCGATGTCGTGGATGATCTCGCCGATGGCGCTGAGCGCCGGATCGGTCGGGCCGGTGCGGCCGATCAGCACCTCGAAGGTGCAGCGCTCGCCCTGGTGCGTGAACTCACCCTCGAACATGTCGAAGCGCAGCTCGCCCGGTTGCGGCACGTAGCCGGTTCCGGCCACGAACTTGAAGCGCGCGCCAGGGTCGATGAAGCGGCGGATCAGCCAGGCCGAGGCGATGCGGTCGATCTGCACGCCCTGGCGCGTCACCCAGACGCGATCCTTCAGGGGATCCGGCGCGGGCTTCGTTTCGGTCGCGGTCACGGCGTCGTCCTCCTTTTGCTGACCGGCCTCGAGACCGGAGACCAGGCCTTCCGCCGGCTCGCGCCCGTCGGCGCCGAAAAAATCGATGGCGACGATCTCGTCGAGCTGCTTGCGCAGCCGCGCCACCTGGCCCGCGAACTCCGTGCCGTCGGAGCGCTTGCCGCCAAGCTCGCGGGCGGCTGCGGAAATCTCGGCATATTCCTCATCGCGGGCGGCATCGAACAGCGCCTGGACCTCGCCGTCGCCCAATCCATCGACCAGATGGGCTTCACAGACGAAACCCTCGCCGCCCAGTTCGGCGATCTCCTTGACCAGCCAGGCGAAGTCCTCGCGCGTCTCGGCATTGCTCGGCAGCGCGTAGACGGAGTTCTTCACCGTCACCGCGCCCAGCCCCTTCAGCCGCCGCCAGATTTTTACCCGCGCATAGGCGGGCTTGGCCGGCAATTGATGGATCAGCAGCAGCCATCGCGCGCCCTCCGAGGTCTCATTAGTCGACATTGTGCATCCGTATCATACTACAGATAGTAAAAGCAACACTTGTATCATTTTTCTCTTGCATCCTCATTAAACAAGCCTATGTTGCCCTTGAAACAAGTGTATCACCAGGAAAAACAGATGCTTCTTCAGGCCCACCCTAGCGTCTTTCGCGACCTCCCGGCGCCGCCGCGGCAACGTCGTTTCTGGCCCGTCCTCGTCGCCACCCTGGCCCTTTGGCGCGCCTGCCGGCGCACGCGCCGGCACCTCAGCACCTTGAACGATCGCGAGCTGGCCGACGTCGGCCTCAGCCGGACGCAGCAGCGCGTCGAATGCGCCAAGCCGTTCTGGCAGGCCTGAACTTCCGGAGCCTCGACATGAGATATCGGATCGCACCTCTTTTCTGCCGTCCATGGACTCTCAATGGCATCTCGGCGCGTCTGATCGAGAGCCACTATGAAAACAACTATGGCGGTGCGCTCAATCGCCTGAATGCCTTGACCGAAGAGCTCGAGGCGCTCGATCCCGCGACGACGCCAGCGCATGTGCTGAGCCGGCTGAAGCGCGAGGAAAGTGCTGCCCTCAATTCGACGCTCCTGCACGAGCTCTACTTCGCCAGCCTGGGCGGCGATGGCCGGGCCGTACCGGAAGTGATGGCCGCGGCCCTTGTGCGCGATTTCGGTTCGGTCGACCGCTGGCGGCAGGAATTCATCGCCCTGGCAACGGGACTGGCTGACGAGTCCGGCTGGGCCCTGCTGATCTACGTGCCGCGTGACGGCCGGCTGATCAACCAGAGTGCCACGGACCATCGCCAGAGCATTGCCGGCGCCATCCCGGTCCTGGCGCTCGACATGTACGAGCACGCCTATCATCTCGACTTCGGCGCCAATGCGACCGCCTACATTGCCTCCTTCATGCGCAATATCGAGTGGGCCGCGGTGCAGGGGCGCTACGAGGACGCGGTCAAGGTGGAACCGCCGCGGCAGCTCGTTCAGAAGCAGTTCGCCGATGTGCCGGCGATTTCCGTCGAGGAAGTGACGGCGATGCTCGCGGCGGGAACGCCCGTCCAGATCATCGATGCGCGGCCCCGGCACTACACCACCAAGGCGCAGGACATCATGGAAGGCGC
>MEMN01000001.1:19219-20020 GCA_001767945.1 Alphaproteobacteria bacterium RIFCSPHIGHO2_12_FULL_66_14
TCACATCGGCTGCGAGACGGCGATCACCCTGCGCAAGGCCGGCTTCGACGCCCGCTACATCGCCGGAGGGCACTACGCCTGGAAGGCGATCAAAGGCCGCGTGAAGCTTCTTCGATGACAACAGCGGACTCAAAGGAAACTCGAACCATGCCGTTCCATGCCCGTCCCATCTCCTTCAAGCCGCCGCGCCTGAAAGGGCTCTCGGCCCGGCTGATCGCCAGCCACTACGAGAACAACTATGGCGGCGCCGTGCGCCGGCTGAACGCGATCAAGGGCGAGCTCGGCGCCCTCGATCCGACGAGCGCCCCGGGCTTTCGCCTGAACGGGCTGAAGCGCGAAGAGCTGATCGCCACCAACTCGATGCTGCTGCACGAAGTCTACTTCGACTGTCTGGGCGAGGGCGGCGGCGGCGATCCTGGCAGCAACAATGGGGGCGGCGCCCTTGCGGAAGCGATCGCGCGCGACTTCGGATCGCTCGCCAAATGGCGCGCCGAGTTCGTCGCCATGGGCAAGGCGCTGGGCGGCGGCTCGGGCTGGGTGCTGCTGACGCGCTCGCCGCGTGACGGAACACTGAGCAACGTGTGGGCGGCCGACCATACGCACGGCATGGCGGGCGGCACGCCTCTTCTCGCGCTCGACATGTACGAGCACTCCTATCACCTCGACTTCGGCGCCAACGTCGGCGCCTATGTCGACGCCTTCATGGCCAACATCGCCTGGGCGCGCGTCGCCGCCCGCTTCGACGGCACCACGCCCGAGAAGAAGCCGCACACCGTCACGACACCCGACGCGCGCCCAGGC
>MEMN01000002.1:0-11200 GCA_001767945.1 Alphaproteobacteria bacterium RIFCSPHIGHO2_12_FULL_66_14
GCCATCCTCGAGATGGCGCGGCAGATCGTGCGCATCGAGGAGAAGACCGACTATGCCCGCGGCATCACCTGCAACGTCGGCCTGGTTCGCGGCGGCACGGGCGTGAACGTGACGCCGGCGGAGTGCGTGATCGACGTCGACCTGCGCGTGCCCAGCATGCAGCTCGCCGAGGAGATGACGCACTGGTTCCTGAACCTTGAGCCGATCGGCAAGGATGTAGAACTCACGGTCGAGGGTGGCATGAATCGGCCGCCCTACCAGAAGGATGCCGGCATCGCCGACCTGTTCGGCAAGGCGCAGGCGATCTACCGCGAGATCGGCAAGGAACTAGCCGACGTGCCGCTGACCGGCGGCGGCAGCGACGGCAATTTCACCGCCGCCCTCGGCATCCCGACGCTCGACGGCCTCGGGGCCGACGGCAAAGGCGCGCACGCTGCCAACGAGCAGATTTACTACTCGTCGCTGGTGCCGCGCACCTATCTCTGCACGCGGCTGCTGGAGACACTGGAGTAGCTAGTAGGCCGCCGTGAACCGCTTGCGGATGTGCTTGGGCTTCTCGATCTCGTCGAGGATGGCGATGGCGAAGTCCTCGCGGCTGATGCGGCTCTCGCCCTTGGAGTCGACGAGGAATTGATCGAGGCCGAGGCGGAACTTGCCGGTGCGCTGGCCAGCCGGGATCGCCGCCGCGGGCGAGATTGCCGTCCAATCCAGGTCCTTGATCGCCCGAATGGTCTCCAGGGCCTGCATTGCCGGCTTCGAGGTCGGCGGCTGCACGCCCTTTTCGGCCATGTGGTCGAAATGGGTGCGTCCGTCCTTGCGGATCAGGCTGCCGGCGCCGACGACGAACAGCGCGCGCTTGACGCCCGATTTGCGGATCGTGTCGATGACGCGGTTAACGTCGTTCTCGTTCCATTTGACAGACACCACGACGACGTCGTGGCCCTTGAGAACCTGGGTCAGAACGACGGGGTCGGTCGTGCTCGCGGCCTTGATCGTCATGCCGGGGCGGGCCGTAAGCTTGCGCGGGTCGCGCGTGATGGCGGTGACCGTGTGCGAGCGGGCAAGCGCCTCTGTGAGCACGCGGCTGCCGATATTCCCGGTGGCGCCGATCAGGGCGATGTTGCTCATTCCGTGGTTCCTTTCATCAAGTCGCGCAGCGCCGCAACCGTGGCCGACGGCGCCTCCTGCGGCACGTTATGGCCGACACGCGGGATTAAGCGTCTTTCATAGACGCCCGTGAAGAATTTTGCATTGCCGTCGATCTGTGGTGCCGGCCCGACGCCGTCATTGCCGCCATGCAGGTTGATCGTCGGCACGGCGATCTTTGGCTGAGCGCCGAGTCGTTCCTCGAGACCGGCGAGCGCCGGATCGCCTGGCGCGTAGCCGTAGCGATGGCGGTAGGATTGGATGACGACCTCGGCGAAGTCGGGGTTGTCGAAGGAGGTGGCAGACTTCTCAAAGGTGGCTTCATCGAAGGCCCACTCGGGTGACCACAGCTTCCACAGCAGCCGGCAGATGTCGCGGCGGTTCTTCGTAAGTCCCGCCCGGCCGCGTTCGGTATGGAAGTAATACTGATACCAGAAGCGGTGCTCCTGCTCGGCTGGCGCGGGGTCGATCGATTGGGCGATGTTCTGGATGTTGTAGCCGGTGCAGCTCACGAGGCAGCGTACCCGCTCGGGCCACAAGGCCGAGACGATGCAGGCGGCCCGGCCACCCCAGTCGTATCCGGCGAGCGCCGCTCTGCTGAGGCCGAGTGCATTCATGAACTGCAGGAGGTCATTGCCGAGTGCCGCCTGCTCACCCGAGCGCGGGGTGGCGGCGCTCAGGAGGCGGGTCGGGCCATAGCCGCGCAGGTAGGGGACCAGGACCCGGCAGCCGGCGGTCGCGAGGGCCGGCGCGACTTCGTCGAAACAACGGACGTCATAGGGAAATCCATGCAGCAGGATGACCGCGGCGCCCCCCGGGGGGCCGTGTTCCTCGTAGGCGACGTCAAGGACGTCGGTGCGGATGGTCCGGCTCTGCATGTGATTTGAAAGATAGCGGCTTGCCGCTGGCGTTGACAGTGCGCAGACGCGCGCTCAGCTTTCCAGGGAGGACGGCATGCCTGTGATCGCGGTCAAAGTCAGCGACTACCTGACACTCGAGCAGATCCGGCAGCTGCGCGGCAGGTCGGACCTCGTCGGAATTTCGTTGGTTCTGCACGCCTGGGCGCTGATCGCCGGCAGCATGGTGCTGTTCGCATGGTGGCCCAATCCCCTTACGTTCCTTTTGGGCGTGATGGTGATCGGTGGCCGTCAACTCGGACTGGCCATCCTGATGCATGACGCCGCACACGGCTTGCTGTTCGCCGACCGGCGCCTGAACGACCGGGTGGGAAGCTGGCTTTGTGCCTATCCCGTCTTCACCAGCCTTGGGCTCTACCGACCCTACCATCTGCAACATCACCGGTTCACGCAACAGCCCGAGGACCCCGATCTGGGGCTATCGGCGGCGTTCCCGATCAGCCGCCGAAGCCTGCAACGCAAGATCTTGCGCGATCTCACGGGACAGACTGCCCACTTGCGGCGCGGCGAGCAGATCAGGCGCGCCCTGGGACCGTCCGGACAGGGTCTCGTGGCGAGATTGGGCAATCTCTGGCGCCGGGAAAAAGGGGCTCTGATTGCCAATCTCGTCTTGCTCGGCGGGCTCACGGCAACAGGCTACTGGTGGCTCTACCCGGTCCTCTGGTTGCTGCCGCTCGCGACCTGGTATCAACTCGCGAGCCGGATCCGGAACATTGCCGAGCATGCCGTCGTTCCCGACAACGACGATCCCTTGCGCAACACCCGCACGACCTACGCCAACCCTGTGGTCAGGCTTCTCCTGGCGCCCTATTGGGTCAACTTCCATCTTGAACACCATTTGTTCATGTTCGTGCCGTGCTGGCGCCTGCCGACGGCTCATCGCGCCCTGCTTGCCGGCAGTCGTGGGCACCCGATGGAACTCAAGACAGGGTATCTGGAGGTCTTGCGGGCAGCCACGTCGGGCCTAGCCGATACGCCGCGCGGCGCTGGCGGGCGCGGCACGACGCAGCACATATGAAACCATAGTTGTTATGGCGACTGCCCCCTAATCAGCGCTAGTATTCATCCTGTTATGGCTTCGCAAAGGGGGAGACCAATATGATCAAGAGGCTTTTGGCCGTCGTCGCGGCTGCGTTCCTTCTGGGCGCCTGCGACGAGCCTGCGCCGCCGCCGGCAGCAGCGCCGCCGCCGCCGGTGAAGAACTTCCTGGTGTTTTTCGACTTCGACAAGTCGACGCTGACGCCGCGCGCCATGGACATCGTCAAGGAGGCTGCTGCGGTTGCCAAGTCGGGACAGAACGCGCGTCTGACCTGCACCGGCCACACGGACACATCGGGGCCGGCAAACTACAACATGGCGCTGTCCCTGCGCCGCGCCAACACGGTCAAGGCGGCGCTCGTGAGACAGGGCGTGCCTGCGGACACGATCACGGTCGTCGGCCGGGGCGAGACCGCGCTTTTGGTCGCGACCAAGGACGGTGTGCGTGAGCCGCAAAACCGGCGCGTCGAGATCGTGATTCAGTAGGCTTCGCGGACTCGAACCAAAAGAAAGGCGGTCCTTTCGGACCGCCTTTTTTGTCTCTGTCCGGCGGGCTATTGGGCCGGGCAGGCGAAGATATTCATTTCCGGGCCGAGATCATACGGCGGTGGGACCTGGTTGAGCGATGACACTTTGGGATCGAGTGCCCAGTCCAATGCCCGCTTGCCGCGCGAGCAGAACTCCCGGTCGACCGGCGCGCGCTGAGCCGTCCGGTTGGCGACTTCGGTGACAAAGACATCGATGTTCAAGCGCTTGCGCCTTGCGACCTGGGTCAACGAGCGCGAGTTGCTGCCGAGTTCCGTCTGGTACTTACCGATGAAGCTGGCATAGAGCCCCTCGAAGGCGCGGCTGCCGCCCGGGTTCTGACATTGCAGGGTAGCCACCACGAGCTCCTGCTGCACCATGCGCGCGCGAACAACCGCCAGGTCGGCGGCATTGTAGCAGTAGGCTCGAGTGTTCCCCGCGGGCGGGCTGGGCGGAACAGGCGCCTGATAGTCGGCCGCCGCCGCCTTGGCCACAGGCGCCGCGGTCTTGGCCTGGCCGAGCGTACAAGCGCCCAGCGCCAGGACTCCTGCCATCAGAATCGTCGCCTGCGAAAGCATCTTGATCATCCGTACACTCCCAACGCGTTGGCCGGAAACCGCCAGCGGGTACAACAGTTAGACGCGTGTTTCAAACTTAATTACCGCGCAAGCGCCGCCCGAGTGCCCACGAATGCGTGAAAACCTCGATATTTCAGTGCATAGCCTTGATCAGTGCCCGGTCGAAGATATCGAGGCCAAGGTCGATCTGCTCGTCCGTGATCGTCATGGGTGGCGCAACGCGGAAGATGCCGAATCCACCACGGACGACGCTGGTCATCATGCCGAGGTCCAGGCACTGCCGGGCAACGCGCTGGGCGAGCTCGGGGTCGGGTGTCCGTGTGCGGCGGTCCTTCACCAGGTCGAGGCCGAGCAGGAGGCCACGGCCACGCACGTCGCCGATGCAGTCGTAACGCTGCTGCAGGGCGAGCAGTCCGGTCTTCAACCGCTCGCCGAGATGGGCAGCATGTTCTGTCAGGCGATCGCGGAGGATGACTTCGATGACCTTGAGGCCGACTGCGGCCGGGAGCGGATCGGAGGCATGCGTTGTGTAGAAGAGGAACCCACGTTCCGCCGCGACATCCTCGATTTCGGGAGTCGTGAGCATGGCGGCAAGCGGCAGGCCGGCCCCCAGCGTCTTGGAAAGGGTGAGGTACTGCGGCACGACGCCATCGCGCTCGCAGGCAAACAGGTGGCCGGTGCGGCCGAGTCCGGTCTGGGCCTCGTCGAAGATGAGCTGCATGTCGCGCTCACGGCATTTTTCGGCCAACGCCGCCATGTAGCCTGCGGGCGGTTCGAGCACACCGCCCGAGCTCAGGATTGGTTCCACGATACACGCGGCCAGCGCGCCGCTCGATTGACGGTCGATGAGTTCGAATCCGAAGTCGAGTTCCGACTGCCAGTCGTAGATGCCCCGCGCGTCGATGAAGCGCGAACGGTAGGTGTCGGGCGCCGGCAGGACGAACGCGCCCGGCGTCGGCGGGCCGTAACCCTTGCGACTCGATGAGTAGGTGGCGGATGCCGCACCGCCAGTGACGCCATGCCATGAACGGCTCATGGCCACGATCTCGTGTCGGCCGGTCACCAACTTGGCCATGCGCAGCGCAGCCTCGTTGGACTCACCGCCGGTCGAGACCAGCAGCACGCGATCGAGGCGGCCGGGCGAGATCTCGGCGATCAACGCCGCCAGATCGACCACCGGGCGGGAGAGGATGGTCGAATAGAGGTGGTCGAGCTCGCCGATCCAGTGTCGTGCGACGTCGACGATCTCGGGATGGCTGTGGCCGAGGATCGCGCTCATCTGGCCGGAGGTGAAATCCAGTATCTTCCGACCGTCGGCGTCGGTGAAAAAGTTGCCGGCGGCGCGTTCGGCGATCAGTGGCGAAAAGGCGCCGCCATAGCGCACGAGATGAGCGCGGGCCCTTTGCCAGAATTGCGGATCGTCATTGGCACTCATTGGGTCTCCAATGCCGCTCGGACCAACGGCAGGCGATCGTTACCGAAAAACATCGAGTCACCCACAAATATCGTCGGGCTGCCGAAGCCGCCACGGGCGATGAGCTCTTCGGTGTTGGTCCGCAACCGCGCCTTGCACGAGTCGGTCCCGATGGCGGCGAAGAAGCTTTGGCGATCGATGCCGGCCGTGGTGGCGATCTCGGCGAGCACGTCTTCACGCGCGAGGTCGCGGTCGTCGCCCCAGTAGGCCTCGAAGGCGGCGGTGGCGTAGGGTACCAACTTTCCCTCGTCGATCGCCACGAAGGCGCCGCGCATGCACTTTACGCTGTTCACCGGGAAGACCTTGGGCGGAAAGACGATACGCAGACCGTAGAGCCGGGCCCAATCGGCGAGGTCCTTCAGCATATAGGACTGCTTCCGCGGGTTGGGTTTGGCGCGGTTGTCGTAGACCATCTGGTTGACGGCATTGAACACGCCACCGACCAGGATGGGCTTCCACGCAATTTCCGCGCCGAGTTCGAGGGCGAGCGGCTGCACGGCGTGAAAAGCGAGATAGGTCCAGGGGCTGGAGCAATCGAAGTAGAAGTCGAGCTGGCGCGCCATTTCGTCTCTCCGCCGTCGGTTCGCCTTGTCGATGCCACAAGCGACGCGTATCTTGCAAATCCATGACGGTACCGGCTTCACAGCCTAAAAAGATTGGTCCCAAGAAAGTAGCAATCGTCGTGCACCAGGAGCACTCCAGACCCGGACGGGTCGGGGTCCTCCTCGAGAAGCGCGGATACGAGCTTCACCGCCTTTGCCCGAATCTCGGCTGCGATCTGCCCGAAGACATGTCCGAATACGCTGGCGTGGTGATTTTCGGCGGACCGATGTCGGCCAACGATTGCGGCACCCTGGCCGGCATCAAGTGCGAACTGGAATGGATTCCCAAGGTGGTCGAGGCCGGCGTTCCGTTCCTCGGTCTTTGCCTCGGTGCCCAGCTCCTGACGCGCGCCGTCGGCGGCCGCGTGGCGCCTCATCCTGATGGGCTGGTCGAGATCGGTTATGTCGATGTCGAGCCCACCGAGGCCGGCCGCGATTGGATCAGGTCGCCGATGAAGGTCTACCAGTGGCATCGCGAAGGCATGCAGGTGCCGGCATGCTGCGAGCTGCTGGCCACCAACGATCGCTACCCCGTGCAGGCCTTCCGTTACGGTGGCAATGCGTTCGGGTTCCAGTTTCATCCCGAGGTCACGCTGGAGATGAAGGAAATCTGGACGCTCAAGGCTGCCGAGCGCCTCAAGATGCCGGGTGCCCAGCAGCGCGGCGTGCATCTGGCCATGCACCCGCTCTACGATCCGCCGCTCAATCGCTGGATCGACGGTTTCCTCGATCGCTGGTTGGGGACGGACACTAGATCCACGAACTGATTTGCTCGAGCGGTTTTCGCAGGCCGCCATGCACGGGAACCCGGCAACCGGTCCGGGGATAGCCGACGACCAGCAGGATCGTGGGCTTTTCCCACTTCGGCCGGGCGCAGATCTCGTTGAGGAAGCCCATCGGGCTCGGCGTATGGGTGAGCGTCGCGAGTCCTGCATCGTGCAGGGCGGCGATCAGGAAGCCCGTGGCGATGCCGACCGACTCGGGCACGTAGTAGTTCTTCACCCGGCGCCCATCGGGGCGGGTCCCTGATTTCTGGGCGAAGATCGCGATCAGCAGCGGCGCATCTTCGAGGAATGGCTTGTCGGCGTCGGTGCCGAGTGGCGCCAGCGCCTCGAGCCATTCCGCGGGAGCACGCCCGCTGTAGAAGGCGCGCTCCTCCGCTTCGGCGGCGACACGTATGCGCATCTTCGCCGCCGGATCCTCGATGACGGCGAAGTGCCAAGGCTGCAGATTGGCGCCTGACGGCGCCGTGCCCCCTGCGAGGAGACAGGTCTCTATGACCTCGCGAGGCACTGGCCGACGATCGAAGTCGCGCACCGTACGCCGGCGTCGAAGGTCGGCGTGAAAGATGCGGGCGCGCTCGGCCATTTCGTCCGGGGCGTAGCGCCGATAGTCGGGAAGGGGCTCCCAGACGGGTTCGACCACGATGAAACCTCCTCTGTCCAGCGGTGAACTCTAGCCGCGGCGATGGCCCGGCGCATCGCCTTGGGCTAGGCTTTCCGCGAAAGCTTGGGAGGCGCAGCAATGTCTGGTGCTCTGATCTTCGTCCTGGCACTGGTGCTCGTAGCACTGGTGCTGGTGTTCGCTGGCGTGAAGACCGTGTCGCAGGGCACCAACTGGACCATCGAACGGTTCGGCCGCTACACGCGCACGCTGACACCCGGCCTGCATCTGATCGTGCCCTTCATCGACAGGGTCGGCCGCAAGATCAACATGCAGGAGAATGTCCTCGACATTCCAGGGCAGAAAGTCATCACCAAGGACAACGCCAGCGTCCAGGTCGATGCCGTCTCGTTCTATCAGGTGATCGACGCGGCGCGCGCCGCCTACGAGGTGCAGAACCTCCATCTCGCCATCACCAATCTGGCGCTGACCAACATCCGCAGCGTCATGGGCAACATGGCGCTCGACGAGGCGCTGTCCAAACGCAATGACATCAACAACACGCTGCTGGCGGTCATCGACCAGGCGACCGGCCCATGGGGCGTCAAGGTGCTGCGCATCGAGGTCAAGGACATCGCGCCGCCCGAAGATATCGTGGTCGCGATGGGCCGGCAGATGAAGGCCGAGCGCGAGAAGCGCGCCACCATCCTCGAGTCCGAAGGCGTGCGCGAATCGAGCATCCAGCGTGCCGAGGGCGAGAAGCAGTCGGCCATCCTGACCGCCGAGGGCCGGCGCGAGGCCGCCTTCCGCGACGCCGAGGCGCGCGAGCGCATGGCCGAGGCCGAAGCCAAGGCGACATCGGTCGTGGCCCAGGCGATCGCCGGCAACGGCGTGCAGGCGACCAACTACTTCCTCGGCACCAAATACGTCGAAGCGCTGGCCAAGATGGGCTCCAGCACGAACTCGAAAGTCTTCTTCCTTCCGGTCGAGGCCGCCGGCATCATGGCCTCGATCGCGGGGATCGGAGAACTCGCCAAGGAAGCCCAGGCGCGCGGCGTCGAGGCCGCCGCCCGGCCGCGCGGCTCGGTTCCCAACGCGGGCTAGGCGGCCATGATGATGTTCAAGGTCGTCTTCTGGCACTGGTGGGCATTTGCTGCCGTGCTGCTCGTCTTCGAGATGATGCTGCCCGGCGTGGTCTTCATGTTTCTGGCAATCGGTGCGCTGGCATCGGGCCTGTTCCTGCTTGTCGTGCCCGATCTGACGCTGGAGTGGCAGCTCCTGACGTTCGCGGTGGTCGCCGTCGTCTCGGCGGTCGGGCTCAGGCGGACGCTTCGGCGCCTGCAGAACATCGACTCACCCCCGTCGACGCTCAACGCCCGCGGTGACAGCCTGATCGGTCGCACGATCGTGCTCGACGCGCCGATCCTGGCCGGCCGCGGCCGGGTCAATTTGGGTGACGGAAGCTGGACCGTTACCGGGCCCGACATGGTGGCCGGCGCCAAGGTACGGGTGACGGGTGTGAACGGCACTGAACTGACAGTCGTGCCGGCGCCCTAAGCGCACGGGCTAGCGGAAAGCGGACGTCAGTGCGCCATAGAGGGTGAGTTTGCCGGCCGGTCCGCGGATCAGCAGCGTCCAGTCGGTGAAATCCATCGCTTCGGTGCAGCCACGGCCGTGGCCGTGTAGGATCAGCGTCACCTTCTGGCTGGCCCCGACCAGAGGTTGGAATGCGCCGGTGCCACTGGCGTTCGCAGTCAGTTGCCATTCCTTGAAAAGACTGGGGCCGAGACCGTCGTTCTTTGTGTCGCCGCGTGGATCGACCTCAAAGATCGAAATGGTATCAGGGATCGCGAGCGTCAGTGCAGCCACGCGGCCCAGCTGGTCGCGGAAGGAGAACACGATCTCCTTTTGGGTCCGCGCGACCGCAAGTGGCAACTTTGTGCCGAGGTTTTGGATCTCGACGGGATGATCATCGGCACCCTCGGCGACAAATGCTTCCTCGGCGAAGGTCATCCTCTCAATCTCGCCCAGTCGGCTCTCGCTGAGCTTCTCGACCTCGACATAGCGCGCCGCTCTGTTCGAGCAGCATGCGCAGGCGAGCGCGGCGTCGGTCGCGAACCAGAAAGGCACAAGCACCGACGCTATGCCAGCGAGGTAACGGATGTGTGGTGCCATCGTGACAATTCCCGACTGGTGCGAATGCTGACGCCTTTCCGGCGCGCTCGCAAGATAGCGGCGCGTGTGACGTAATTCTTTGCCCGGCCGCGAATCCTTTGCCCCCGGCCGAACGTCTCGGGATGAGCGAGGCGGGTATGCAGCCAGGCCTTGTCCTCGCTGTTGTAAACACTTAACCAATAGGTTATGTATTATATAATTATGAGGGTGCAGCCATGAAGCTCTTCTACGGTTGGGTGATCGTCGGCGCCGGCGCGCTGATGGGGTGTGTCGCCATTGGCGCGATGTTCTCACTCGCCGTTTTCCTGCAACCCATGTCCGACGCTACCGGCTGGTCGCGCACCGGCATCTCGAGCGCCATGACGCTCGATTTCCTGACGATGGGCGTCGCCGCCTTCGGCTGGGGTGTACTCACCGACCGCTTCGGCCCGCGCATCGTCGTGCTGGCGGGCGCGATCCTGCTGGGGCTCGGCCTCGCGCTCGCGAGCCGCGCCACCAGCCTGCTCGAATTCCAGCTCATCTATGGCGTGCTGGTCGGCATCGCCGCTGGCGCGGTCTTTGCGCCGATGATCGCCACCGTGACGGGCTGGTTCGACAAGCATCGTAGCCTCGCCGTCTCGCTCGTGTCGGCCGGCATGGGCATGGCGCCGATGACAGTCTCGCCCTTCGCAGGCTGGCTGGTCGAATCTTACGACTGGCGCACGGCGCAGCTTGCCATTGCGATCCTGGCGTGGGCGCTTCTGATTCCGGCCGCGCTACTGGTACGGCGGGCGCCGGCCGCAGACGAGGGCGCGTCCGGCACGCCGGCCGAGGGTGGCGAAGGGATGACGGTGGCCCAGGCGCTGCGCTCACCTCAATTCATCGTGCTGTCGCTCACGTTCTTCTTCTGCTGCGCGGCGCATTCCGGGCCGATCTTCCACGTGGTGAGCTACGCTATGGCCTGTGGCTTGCCCGCCATGACGGCTGTCACGATCTACAGCGCCGAGGGTCTCGCAGGGCTGGGTGGCCGCATCCTGTTCGGCTTGCTCGGCGACAGGTTCGGCGCCCGTCGCATCGTCGTGCTCGGGCTCATGGTCCAGGCACTGGGCGCCGGCGCCTACTACTTCACGCGCGACGTGGCGGAGTTCTACGCCGTCGCCATCCTGTTCGGCATGGCCTATGGCGGGGTGATGCCGCTCTACGCGGTGATCGCGCGCGAATATTTTCCGATGCGCATCATGGGCACCGTGTTCGGCGGCGCCGCGATGATCTCGAGCCTCGGCATGGCGCTGGGGCCGGCCGTCGGCGGCTGGATTTTCGACACGTCCGGCGGCTACGGCTTCCTCTATATCGGGTCGTTCGGCGTCGGCCTCGCCGCCGTGG
>MEMN01000002.1:11215-11508 GCA_001767945.1 Alphaproteobacteria bacterium RIFCSPHIGHO2_12_FULL_66_14
GATCAGGCTCTTGGCGATCATGCAGTGGATGCCCTTGTTGCCGTCCACTGTCTGGGTCACATGCAGGTCGGCCTGCAGGCTGCACAGCATGTAGGCGTCGGCGGCCGAGAGGCCGGTCTTGGCGGTGATCAGCCGGATCATGTCGCGCAGCGCCTCCTTGGCGGCGTCGTCGAGGTCGGGGTCGAAGCCGTGGGTGATCCAGTGCGTCGCGGTCTCGGCGCGCGGGTTGTTGAGTTTCATGTCCTTGCGCACGGTGAAGCGGAAGGTGCCGGAGAGCGAGGTTTCGAGCGCTG
>MEMN01000002.1:11548-11660 GCA_001767945.1 Alphaproteobacteria bacterium RIFCSPHIGHO2_12_FULL_66_14
GCCCGTTGAAAACAGGCCGCCCGGAGCGAACACCGGCAGGTAGACCGTGGTGCCGACGTTGAAGTGCTTGTTGTCGATGTTGCCGCCGAAGGCGCGCGGCTCGACCGAGCTG
>MEMN01000002.1:11685-21743 GCA_001767945.1 Alphaproteobacteria bacterium RIFCSPHIGHO2_12_FULL_66_14
CGAGCTGCACTGACCCCATTCCGGCGGCGGCGCCACGCCCATGATGCCGAAGAACGGTTTTAGCTGGACTTCCAGGCCCCACGGCATGGTGCAGACGCCGCGGTTGGAATCGATCGGAATGTGCGTCAGGCGATAGAAGGGGAAGTCCTCGGGCAGGGTGCCCATCAGCGGTCGCTGCACGTTCCAGCCCCAGTTGGTGCGGAACTTGATGTCGAGCACCTCGACCGCCAGTGTGTCGCCGCGCTCGGCGCCCTCGACATGGACCGGTCCGGTGAGGATGTGGCGGCCGAGATGCGGCTTCAGCTTGGCCAGGATCTCGCGATGCTCGGGCAGCACGTTCAGTGGCGGCTCAGGCAGAATCTCGGCGGCACCGGACACGCAGTGGATGGTGGCAATGTCGCCCGACTTGATGCTGAGCTGCGGCTTCAGCTGGCTGTCGAAATAGCCCCAGTGGCAGGTCTCGGGCGAGGAATGAAGTTCGTGCGTGGCCATGCGGTCTCCCATTCTGACGCAACGGTTGAAGCACATACCGTGCCCCCAAATCCATGAGCGATGCTATAGCCAGAGCATGAACTACCGCCACGGCTACCATGCCGGCAATTTCGCCGACGTTCTCAAGCACACGGCATTGTGCGAGCTGTTGAGGCTGCTGCTGTCCAAGGACAAGAAGCTGTTCGTGCTCGACACCCATGCCGGCGCGGGTGGCTATGACCTCGGCGGCCAGTTGTCGGTGCGCACCGGCGAGGCGGCGGCCGGCATTGTGCGTCTCGCCGCGGCGCCGCGCGAAGGCATGCCGGCCGCCGTGGCGCGCTACCTCGCCGCCGTGGCCGCTTACGACCGGAAGTTCGGCCCCGCCGGAGGAGGGCCGCGACGCTATCCCGGCTCGCCGCGCCTGGTTCGCGCGGCGCTGCGTCCGGGGGACCGGTTTGTCGCCTGCGAGCTGCATGGCGAAGACGCGCTGGCGCTGAAGCGCGAGTTCGCCGGCGACCGCGCGGTCGAGGTGCGGCAGGCCGACGGCTACAAGGTGCTGAAGGCGATGCTGCCGCCGCCCGAGCGGCGGGGACTGGTGCTGATCGATCCGCCCTTCGAGGTGGCGGACGAGTTCGAGCGCCTCGCGCGCGCCGTGCGCCAGGGCCTGCGCCGCTTCGCCACCGGCTGCTATGCGATCTGGTATCCGATCAAGGACGAGGCCGCCGCCGCTGGCTTCGTGGCGGGGCTGGATGCTCCCAAACGCCTGGTCCTGGAGCTGCGGCTCGGTGGCGAGGTCGGCGCCGGCAAGCTCGCCGCCTGCGGCCTGGCCGTGATCAACCCGCCGTGGCGCTTCGACGAGGCGATGGCCGAGGCACTGCCCTTCATCGCGGGCGTGCTGGGCGGGAAGGCCGAAATGAAGGCGTAAGATAAAGTTGCAAGTTCAGCAGGAAAATGCTACTAATTTTGATAGGCTGGCGCTTGGACTGCGCCGGCCTTTTCCATTTCCGGCACGACCTGCCCGCGGCCGCCCGCGGGTTCGCGCAATGCGCCTGGTGCAGCCGCCGCGGGTCCTGACCCGTGGACAGTCCCAAGAACAACTCCGTCTCCACCACACGCCGAATAACGACGTGGGAACAGACACTTAACGACGCCTGAGAAACACGGCGCGCCGGGGTTCGTGCAGAAGAAGAGTCCGGGAATCGCATAAAAGCCCATGGAATAAGGCTTTTCCTGGAATAGTGGACACCGTTCCGGACAACACGCGTTACATTCAGGCGTCCACTTTGATCGGGCGAAAAGCCCGGAATTAATGGCTTTCCGGCGTGCGGAGAGCCGAAATTCGGCGGGGGCGTTCAGGAGGGAGTTCGGGCCCGCCCCGCCAGCCAGCGCGCCGGCTCCGGCATCGCCACCGTGATCGCAAACGACACCAGGCAGAGCGCTGCCCCGGCCAGGATCGCGCCCGCGTAGGAGCCGAAGAAATCATAGGCGTAGCCGGCGACGGGCGCGCCGAGCAGGGCACCGAACGCCACGCCGCTGTAGAGCGCACCGATGATCGAGCCCAGCGCCCGGCCGCCGAAATAGTCCGCGGCGAGGGAGGGTGCGATGGCCACGAAGCCACCGTAGAAGGCGCCGAACACGAGGGCGAAGACGATGAGCGCGGGCCCGCCGGTGGAAACCGACCACATCACCAGCATGAGGCCGGCGCCGATATACATCAGGGCAAAGGACAGGCGGCGGCCGAGCCAGTTGGTGACGCTCGCGAACAGGAACCGTCCCACCGTGCTGCCGACGCCCAGGAGAACGATCAGCAGAACGCCGAAGCCCTCGCCCAGCCCGAGATCCTTGGCGTAGGGCGCCAGATGCACGAATGGCACGAACAGGCCGAACGACATCAGCAGGGCGCCGATATAGATCGTCCAGAACGGCCCCGTGCGCATCGCCCCACCCAGGGTGAGGCCGGCGGGGATCGCCGACACTCCACCGGGCGAGGGCGCATCGCCGTCAGGGGCGAGGCCGTAATGCTCCGGCGCCGAGCGGACCAGGAGGCCGCTCACGATGGCGCCGACCACCGTCAGCGCGGCTAGCACGAGATAGGTCTGGCGCCAGCCCACGGCGGCGATCAGCGTATGGGCGAGCGGCGCGCCGATCAGCGTGCCGACGCCTATCCCGGCCACGGCAATGCCGCTTGCGGTACCGCGGCGGCGGATGAACCAGCGCTGGACCGCGGCGATGCTCGGCACATAGGACAGCCCGACGCCGACGCCGACGCCAAGACCATAGCCGAGATAGATCTGCCACAGGCTGGTCGCCTGCGCGGCGACCAGCAGGCCCGCAGCCACCAGCAGCAGGCCACCGACGACGAGCGGGCGCGGTCCGATGCGATCGGCGATCAGCCCGGCGGGGAAGCCCAGCTGGAAATAGAGGAACGCGGCAATCGAGAAGACCAGCGCCGTCTCGCCACGGCGGGCGCCGAACTCCGTTTCGAGGGCACCGAAGAACGCGGCAAAGGAGTAGGCCACGGCATAGCCGGTCATCATGCACAGGAAGGCGCCTGCGACGACCCACCAGCCGGCGAACGGACGCGTGGAACTCATTTCTCGCTCTCGATCATGACGGAAAGCTAGGACGGGGCGATGCCGCGCACCATGCTCAATCGTTCGGTCGATCCCGAAGCATTATTTCTTGTCGCTGTCTTTCTTGTTGTTGTTCTTCTTTTTGTCGTCGCTCAGTCGCCAGCCCCAGGCCTTGTAGGCGGCTTCGGCAATGGCGGGATCGAGCTCGTGTTCGGTGAGCTTGACCCCGCGTCCGAGCTCGTCGGCGATGATCTCCAGCGCCTTGAGCCGGGCGTGCATCTTGTCGTCGCTGGCAACGACGTGCCAGGGCGCGTGATCGGTGTCCGTCCTCTCCAGCATGTCGTCGAAGGCTTCGAGATACTCCTTGCGCTTTTCGATGTTGCGGAAGTCCTCCAGGGAGATCTTGTAGCGCTTGTAGGGTTTGCTCAGCCGATCGATCATCCGGCGTTTCTGCTCCTCCGCGCTGATGTGGACGAGCAGCTTGACGACACGGACGCCATCGTCGGTGAGCTGGCGTTCGAACTCGTTGATCTCGCGATAGGCGCGCTTCCAGGCATCGTCGTTGCAGAAACATTCGATGCGTTCGACAAGGACGCGGCCGTACCAGGTACGATCGAAGATCGCCCAGTCGCCCCGTGCCGGCAGGCGCTGCCAGAAGCGCCACAGATAGTGGCGTCCCTGCTCGTCGGGCGTCGGCGCGCCGATCCGCCAGACATGGACCGACTTCGGCTCGAGGCCGGTAACCAGGCGCGAGATGAGGCCACTCTTGCCGGCGGCGTCCCAGCCCTCGATGCCGATGACGACCCGCGTCCCGGTACGCCGATGATGATTCTTGAGGTCGAGAAGCTTGTTTTGCAGCCGTTTCAGCTCGCGTTCGTATTCCGCTTCGTCGATCGGACCGTCGATCATCTCGACCTTGTCCAGGACCGGCCATTTACCCATTAGATTCCTCCCGCCGTGGATCGTGGCAGCGGTCGGGAGGCGGGGCAATGAGCACCGCGCCATTGCGAGGACATTGACAGCACGAACCGCGCCCGCGACTAATCTCGCAAATGTCCAGCGTCGAACCAACCATCCGCTACACGATGCACGCCGGGAAACCAATCGTCGAAATCGGTGGCGACTGGACGGTTCTCGACCTCCGTGGCATTCGGCAGAAGGCCGCCCGCGCCCTCGCTGCCGCCGGGACCAACCGCGCGGCCCGCACGGTGGATGCAAGCGGCGTCGGCCGGCTCGATACGGCCGGCGCTCTGGAAATCCTGCTCCTTGCGGGCGGTGGACCGGACGCTGAGGTGACGACCCGGGAGAAGGGCCACGCCGACCTGTTCGAGGTCGTCCGGAAGAATATGTGCGATGCGATGCCCGAGCGGCACGTCAACTGGATCGCCCACTGGCTGGAAGAAGTCGGTCACAACACAGTCGAAGTGTACCATCAGGTCGTCAATCTTTGCGCCTTTTTTGGTGAGATCCTCGTGGTCTTCCTCGAGGCCTGCCTGCAGCCGCGGCGGTTCCGCATCAATGCGGTGGTGCGCCAGATGTACGAGGTTTGGGTCAGGGCGCTGGTGATCGTCGGTGTCCTTTGCTTCCTGATCGGCGTGGTGATCGCCTACCAGGGCATACAGCAACTGCGCCAGTTCGGCGCCGAGACCTTCGCAGTGGAGGCTGTCGGCATCAGTATGTTTCGCGAACTGGGCGTGCTGCTCACCGCCATCATTGTCGCCGGCCGCTCCGGCAGCGCCTTCACGGCCCAGATCGGCACCATGCAAGTCAACCAGGAAGTCGACGCCATGCGTACCATCGGTCTCAATCCGATCGAGTGGCTGGTCATGCCACGCATCGTGGCGCTGGCGGTGTCGATGCCGTTGCTGGCGTTCTGGGGTGACATGACAGGCCTGCTTGGGGGCGCCGTTGCCTGTACGATTTACCTCGATTTTACGTTCGTGCAGTTCTTCGAGCGCCTGCGTGATACCGTCGGTGCCTGGCACTTCTATACAGGTATGATCAAGGCGCCAGTCTTTGGCTTGGTCATCGCTGTGATCGGCTGCTTCGAAGGGCTGCAGGTCCGTGGCAGCGCCGAGAGCGTCGGCCAACTCACGACCCGCTCGGTCGTCGAATCGATCTTCTGCGTCATCGTGCTCGACGCCGTGTTCTCGATCATCTTCCTGCTGGCTGACGTGTGATGGCGGAGGGAGGCCAGCTCGTCGACCACAGCGACGGCCGGGAGGTCGTGCTGCGTCTGCGCGGGGTGCGGACACAGTTCGGCGATCACGTCATTCACAACAAGCTCGATTTCGACGTCTTCCGCGGCGAGATCGTGGGGCTCGTCGGCGGCTCGGGAACCGGCAAGTCGGTGTTGTTGCGCACCATCATCGGTCTCAATGGGGCGACGAGCGGCACCATCGAGATTCTGGGCGTTGACACCCGTACCCTTCACGGCAAGGCGGAGCGCGCGATGCAGGCTCGTACCGGCGTCCAGTTCCAGGATGGCGCTCTGTTCTCCTCGCTCACGGTTTCGGAGAACATCATCGTGCCGATCCGTGAACATGCGGGCCTGGACGAGGAGACTATGCGTGACATCGCCGCCCTCAAGATCGCCCTGGTCGGCCTGCCGCCGGACACCGGCGACAAGAAGCCATCGGAATTGTCGGGCGGCATGCGCAAGCGAGCGAGCCTCGCGCGTGCACTTGCCCTTGATGCCGAGTTGCTGTTTTTGGACGAGCCGACCGCTGGTCTGGACCCGATCGGTGCGGCCCACTACGACGAACTCGTCAAGGGCCTTTGCCGGAGCCTTGGGCTGACGATTCTGATGGTGACTCATGATCTGGACAGCCTGAACGCCATATGCGACCGCATCGCCGTCCTGCTCGACAAGCGCGTGGTGGTAGGTACGATGGAGGAATTGCTGGCATACGATCATCCATGGGTCCGGGAATATTTTCACGGTCCGCGCGGGCGGGCGGCTCGACAGGAGCAGAAGTAACGTCGGATGGAAAGAAAGTCGCCTTACGTGCTGATCGGCGCGGCGATGATCGCGTTCATTGTCGCTGTCGCGGGGTTTGTCGTCTGGAAGCTGCGGGCGGGCGACCGGACGGCCTATGCTTACTATGACATTCTCTTTTCCGGCGAAGTGCAGGGGCTGACGCTGGATTCGCCGGTGTTCTACCGGGGCTTGCGTGTCGGCCGGGTTCAGAACATCCAGCTTACCTCACGGGTCGACACTCAACGGACCACCGGGCGCGAGCGCCTGACGGAAAAGATCGAGGTGACCGTCGCCGTCGACTGGAACATCGACATCCGGGAACGCTCCTACGCCGTCTTTGAAAAGCCGTTCATAGCCGGCGCGCCGTTCATCCAGATCGTCGGCCGCCTCGACGTCGACCGGATCAAGCCGAAGAAGAAGCTTGGTGAGAAGCCCTACCCGGAAATCCGCGAGGGCGCGTCCTTCCTCCAGGCAACGTCGACGTCGGCCCAAGAGCTGCTATCGAAGGCAAGCACCACGGTCGACCGGCTCAACGACCTTCTCAGCCCCGACAATATCGGCGCCGTCAGCGACACACTACGCGATCTGTCGACGGCAACGGCTGCGTTCGCCAAACAGGATGCGGCAATCCAGACGACGCTGGCCGAACTGCCGGGAGCCATCATTGAAATCCGCCAGACATTCAGCAAGCTGAACGGGCTGGCGGACTCGCTCAATCTGATGGCGCTCGAGCTTGGCCCGCAGGATGCCGCAAGCCGCAAGGCCTTGGCTGGCAAGGACCCCGGCGAATTGGGCAAGACCATTACCGAGGCACGAACGGCGCTTTCCAACATCGATGCAGCGGCTGTCCAACTCAACAAGCTTGTGGTTGACAGCAAGGGGCCGATCAAGAGTTTCGCCGAGACGGGTCTGACAGAGCTTTCGCTGGCCGTCCGCGAACTGCGTCAGCTCACCGCAAACCTCAACATCATCATCACCAAGGTCGAACGCGACCCAGCCGCCTTCGTGTTCAGCGGCAAGCAGGGATACACGCCGAAATGATTGCTCGTTTGGCCGCCTGTGCGGCCGCCGCCGCCTTGCTCGCCGGTTGCCAGCTCATCGACGCTGCGACGGAACAGACCGACCTTTACACGGTTTCCCCGAAGAGCACTTTCGATCCCAACCTGCCGCCGGTGTACTGGCAGCTCGCCGTCGAGGCACCGGTCGCGGCGGCCAGCCTCAACACTGGCCGTATTGCGATCGCCATGACGCACACCTCGATCGATTACTATGCCAAGGTGGCGTGGACGGATCGGGCGCCGCTCATGGTGCAGACGCGGATCGTCGATTCCTTCGAAAACACGCGCAAGATCGTGGCCGTGGCACGTGAGTCGATCGCCCTGCGCGCCAATTATCTGCTGCAGCCCGACCTGCGCAATTTCGAGGCGATGTACTACTACGGCCAGCCGCCGATCGTGCGTGTGCGCATCATCGCCAAGCTGGTGCGCATGCCCGATCGTCAGATCATCGGTGTGGCGTCGTTCGAGCGTTGCGTCCGCGCCCGCGCCGACAAGGTGCCGAAAGTCGTGGAAGCGTTCGATCAGGCCCTTGGCAGCGTTATCAAGCAGCTTGTTTCGTGGACGCTCCGCACACCGCCGCCACGCCCGCCGAGCGACACCGCGCCTTACGACATCGGGCGTTACCGCAATCCGGCCAACGCCATCGTCGAGAGCGAAGGTTGTCCCAAAGGCGATGACGCCTCTATGGTGCCCTACACCGACGAGTAGATGTCTGACCCTCAGGCGCGGTTCTTGACCAGCGTCCAGGCGAGATCAGCCAGCACGCGGGCGCGATTGCCATACTGCTTTGCGGTCTCCGACGAGGCGTTGCCGTCGAGGCCGCGCTTGTAGACACCCTGAACGATGGCCGCGAGCCGGAACAGTGAGAACGCCAGGAAGAAGTTCCAGTTGGGAATTTCCGTGCGGCCGGTACGGCGCGCATAGGCGGCAAGGTAATCCTGCTCGGTTGGAATACCGAAAGCCTTGAGATCCATCCCGGCATAGCCTGCGGAGGCGCCGAATCCTTCGCCGAAATGATACATCATGCAGTTGTAACCGAGGTCGGCCAGCGGATGTCCGAGCGTCGACAATTCCCAGTCGAGCACGGCGATGATGCGTGGCTCGGTCGGGTGGACGATGGTATTGCCCAGCCGGTAGTCGCCGTGGTTGATCCGCGTCTCGTCGCCCGGCGGGAGGTTGGCCGGCAGCCACTTCTTCAGCAGTTCCATCGACTCGACGTCGTCGGTTCGGGCGAGGTCGTATTGGCTGGTCCATCGGGCGATCTGGCGCTGGATGTACTGGCCTTCGCGGCCGAAGTCGCCGAGCCCGACCGCGCGATGGTCGACATTGTGGATACGTGCGAGGACGTCGTTCATCGAATCGAAGATCTTGCCCCGGTCGGCCGGCGAGATACCCGGCATCTTGGGGTCGGCCAGAATGCGGCCGGGGAGGAACTCCATGAGGTAAAAGGCGGTGCCGATCACCGAATCGTCCTGGCAGAGTGCATAGGGCTTGGGGACCGGCACGTCGGTGTGGTCCGACAGCGCCTTGATCACCCGGTATTCGCGGTCGACCTGGTGCGCCGAGGGCAGCAGTTTGCCCGGTGGCTTCTTGCGCAGGACGTACATGCGACTGCCGCCGTCGGTCAGATGAAAGGTTGGGTTGCTCTGCCCACCCTCGAACTGCAGCACGCTCAGCGGCCCGCGAAAGCCGTCGACGTTCGCCTTCATGAAGTCGGTGAGACGCGCCTGGTTGAAAGCGTGGGCTTCGCGGACGGGCGTGAGGTTTTCGGGGAGGTCGGACATGGGATGTTTCTAGAACCGTGTCGCTGGATTTTCGAGGCACGTTTGCGAAAGAAGCCGCATGGCGGTCAGTTGACTTGTCGCTGCTTGTTTCCCCAGTACGGCAGGCGCAGCTCGCGCTTCAATATCTTGCCAGTCGGATTGCGCGGCAGGGCCTCGATGAAGTCGACGGTCTTCGGCAGCTTGTAGCCCGCGATGCGTTCGCGCGCCCAGGTGATCAGTTCGCCAGCCGTCACGCTGGCGCCGGCTTTCTTCACCACCACGGCCTTCACCGCTTCGCCCCAACGCTCGTCGGGCACGCCGATCACCGCCACGTCGGCCACGGCGGGATGGCCGAACAGCGCGCTCTCGACCTCGGCCGGATAGATGTTCTCGCCGCCCGAGACGATCATGTCCTTCACGCGGTCGTAGATGTAGAGGTAGCCCTTGTCGTCGAGATAACCCGCGTCTCCGGTCATGAACCAGTCGCCGTCGATGGCGCGTTTGGTGGCATCGGGCAGTTTCCAGTAGCCATGCATGACCTGGGGCGAGCGCACGGCAATTTCGCCGACCTGGCCGGGCGCCAGGTCGGTGCCGTCGTCGCCGACAATGCGAAGGTCGACTCCGGTCTGGGCATAGCCGCAGGACAGGAGCTTGTGGGCATCGGCCGGATCGTGATCTTCCGGCGGCAGCAGGGTGATCGCGCCGGTCGTCTCGGTGAGGCCATAGACCTGCTGGAAGCCGCACTTGAAGATGGCCATCGCCTGCTTCAGCAGGTCGGCGGGGATGGGAGCCGCGCCGTAGACGATCAGACGCAGGCTCGACAGGTCGGTCTCGCGGATCTGCGGAGCCTGCACCAGAAAGAGGACCATCGCCGGCACCAGCAGCATCACCTGCAGCCGCTCGCGCTGAATGGTCTCGAGGATCACCGTCGGCACGAATTCGCGCACGACATGATTGGTGGCGCCGGCGAACAGACCGGCGATGCCCCAGCCGGCACCGCCGATGTGAAACATCGGCAGGCACACGAGATTGGGCACGCCGGGCGCCAGCAGCCAGGTCTTCGTCCACAGCGGAAACATCCAGGCGAAGTTGGCGTTGGTGAGTTCTGCGCCCTTGGGTAGTCCCGTCGTGCCGCTGGTGTAGAACTGGACCGCCGTGTCCTGCGGCCTGGCAGGCATCAGCGGATCAGTCGCGAGTTGCCGGTCGCGCCAGG
>MEMN01000002.1:21762-26533 GCA_001767945.1 Alphaproteobacteria bacterium RIFCSPHIGHO2_12_FULL_66_14
GGCGGGGCGAGCCGCCAGTTGACCGAAACCATCACCGCATTGGCCTTGGCCACGCCGAACAGTAGTTCGAAGAAGAGATCGCTGCTCTTGTCGAGATGGGCGACCCGCGCCTGGGGCTTGAGGCCTTTGGCGATCAGGCCGTTGGCCACCTGGCTTGCCGCACGATCGAGGGCGGCGTAGGTCGTGGTGCGCCCTTCGTAAACGATAGCGGCCGCCTGAGGCCGCTCCACGGCGTGAGTGCGGACGATGTCGGCGAGACCCCCGATCTCGATGTCCATTTGACGTTTCCCCTGCAGTCTTGGCCGCGCCGATTGTGTGTGGCGGCGGCATCCTTCGGCTATTTGGGAGTGATTTCAAGAGCTTGATCGCCTACTGTCACGCACGACGGCGAGACGGTATTTCAGGGGCATCATGAGCAAGCGTATCTTGGTCACCGGCGGCGCAGGCTTCCTCGGCTCGCACCTCTGCGAACGGTTACTGGATGCCGGCAACGACGTGCTGTGCGTCGACAACTACTTTACCGGGTCCAAGCACAACATCATGGGCTGCCTCGGCAATCCGCGATTCGAGCTGATGCGGCACGACGTGACGTTCCCGCTCTATGTCGAGGTCGACGAGATCTACAACCTTGCCTGCCCGGCATCGCCGGTGCACTACCAGCACGATCCGGTGCAGACGACCAAGACCAGCGTGCATGGCGCCATCAACATGCTGGGCCTGGCCAAGCGTGTGCGGGCCAAGATCTTCCAGGCCTCGACCAGCGAGGTCTATGGCGACCCGACGGTCCACCCGCAAGTCGAAGACTATCGCGGCAGCGTCAATCCGATCGGTCCGCGGGCTTGCTATGATGAAGGCAAGCGCTGCGCCGAGACCCTGTTCTTCGACTATCATCGTCAGCACAAGCTGCGCATCAAGGTGGCGCGCATCTTCAACACCTACGGTCCGCGCATGCATCCCAACGACGGCCGCGTGGTGTCGAACTTCATCGTCCAGGCGCTGAAAGGCGAGGACATCACCATCTACGGTGATGGCATGCAGACCCGCGCCTTCTGCTACGTCGACGACCTGCTCGACGGCTGGCTGCGCCTGATGGATCACACGTCGGACGACTTTACCGGCCCGGTCAACATCGGCAATCCGGTCGAAATGCCGATCCGGCATCTCGCCGAGAAGATTCTGGAGAAAGTCGGCGGAAAGTCGAAACTCATCTTCCAACCGCTGCCCGTCGACGATCCGATGCAGCGCTGCCCCGACATCACGCTGGCGCGAGAGAAGCTGAAGTGGGAGCCAAGGGTCCCACTCGAGCAGGGCCTCGCGAAGACGATCGCTTACTTCGACGGCCTGCTGAAGAGCAACAAGGCCATGAGCCGCGTCGGCCGCTAGGACCGACGCGACGGAAGCACGAGCTTACTGGGCGGCGACGGCGCGCGGCAGGGCGTTGACGACCGAGGCTTTGCCCGAGGTCATCTCGTCGTGGATCCACTTGTAGGTCTTCTCCATGCCGTCTTCCAAGCGGATGGACGGGGCCCAGTTCATCAGCTTCTTGATCAGCGTGTTGTCGCTGTTGCGACCGCGCACGCCCTTGGGGGCGTCGAGCTTGTAGCTGCGCTTGAGCTTCACGCCGGCGATCTTTTCGACGATGTCGACAAGGCGGTTGATGCTGACCAGTTCGTCGCTGCCGATGTTCAGCGGCTCGATGATGCCGCTCTCGGCAAGTTTGATCGTGCCTTCGGTGCAGTCGTCGATGTACATAAACGAGCGCGTCTGCTCGCCGTCGCCCCAGATCTCGATCTGGTGTTTGCCCGACATCTTGGCCTCGATGACCTTGCGGCAGATCGCGGCCGGGGCCTTCTCGCGGCCGCCGTCGTAGGTGCCTTCCGGCCCGTAGACGTTGTGGTAGCGCGCGACGCGGGTGGCGATGCCGTAGTCCTCACGATAGTGGCGGGCCATGCGCTCGCTGAACAGCTTTTCCCAGCCGTAGCCGTCCTCGGGCAATGCCGGATAGGCGTCTTCTTCCTTGAGCGCCGTGACATTGGCATCGGTCTGCTTGTCGCCGTTGTAGACGCAGGCCGACGACGAATAGAAGAAGCGCGGCACGCCGGCTTCCTTGGCGGCGACCAGCATATGGGTGCTCACGAGCACCGACAGCATGCACTCGGCCTTGTGGGTCTCGATGAAGCCCATGCCGCCCATGTCGGCCGCGAGATTGTAGATCATCTTGGCGCCCTTGGCGGCGGCGCGGCAAGGCTCGAGCAACGCGAGATCACCGACCTGATTCTCCACACCCGGGGTCTTCTGATACCATTCGCCGAGCGGCTTGACGTCGACGGCACGGATCTTGGTGTGGCCTCGCTGCTGCAGGACGCGGACCAGATGGCCGCCGATGAAACCACCGGCACCGGTGACGACCACGAGATCATTCTTGGACATGAAAGAGCCTTTCAATCGACGCGAGGGGGCGTTTTAACCGACTTTTCAAAGACTTGCGAGACGGGTTGCTCGTTCTCCTCGTCGCGCGCATCCGGCGGCTCGACCCCGTCGCCACTGCCCCGTGATCGAGGCGGGCCGGGATTGGCGCGCAAGGCAGCGTTTGCTCGCCTGAAGCTTCGCCGTCAAGCCACCGCCGCGCCGCAGTCGCCGTGCAGATGGCGCCCGGTCGGCGCGTCGATCGGGAGCCAATAGCGATGGTCTCTCGGAAAAAATTCATTTATACCAAACACATAGCTGCTTCCCTTATCGCCTGTGCGCCGTGCTGGCCGACATCACCCCCGTCATCCTGACCTACAACGAAGCGGCGAACATTGGCCGGTCGCTGGAGCGGCTGTCCTGGGCCCGCGAGGTCGTGATCGTCGACAGCGGCTCGACCGACGAGACGCTGGCGATTGCTGCCCGGTTTCCCAATGTCCGGACCGTTCACCGGCTGTTCGACACCCATGCCCAGCAGTGGCGTTTCGCCGTCGGCGAGACCAGGGTGGCAACGGACTGGGTTCTCCGCTTGGATGCCGACTACATGCTTGAGCCTGCGCTGCGCGACGAGATCGCAGCGCTCGTCCCGGCGGCAGCGCTGGCGGCCTACGAAATCGCTTTTTCGTATTGCATCGATGGGCGTCCGCTGCGGGCGTCCCTGTACCCACCCTTGCCGGTTCTGTTCCGGCGGGGGCGCGCGCGCTTCGAGCAGGATGGCCACACCGAGAAGCTGCGCATCGACGGCCCGGTCGGCCGGCTGGGCAGTCGCCTGCTGCACGACGATCGCAAGAGCCTCGACCGCTGGCTGCAGTCGCAGGTGCGCTACCAGGCCCACGAAGCAGACAAGCTCACCACGCGACGCTGGTCCGAACTCGGCTGGGCCGACCGCCTCCGCTGCACGCGCGTGCTCGGACCGCCCGCGGTGGCGTTGCATTGCCTGCTGCTCAAGGGACTGATGTTCGACGGCAAGGCGGGACTTATCTATACGGCTCAGCGTGTCACTGCCGATCTGATCCTGTCCATGCACTTGTTGCATCGCGACCTCGAGCGTGCCGGAGTCAGAAAGCCCTCCGGATGACGTATATTCTCGGCCTCAACGCCTTTCATGCCGACGCCGCCGCCTGTCTGGTGAAGGACGGCGAACTGATTGCCGCCGTCGAAGAGGAGAGATTCCGCAGGATCAAGCACTGGGGCGGCTTTCCCAGCGAATCGATCCGCTATTGTTTGGCCGAGGCCGGTCTGTCGCTGGGCGACGTCGATCATGTCGCGGTCAACAGCGACAATCGGGCGAACCGCTGGCGCAAGCTCGCCTATGTTCTGACCTCGGGCGTCAGCCCCGGCTACGTGCTGAGCCGGCTGCGTCAGCGCGGTGAACGCGCCGATATTGCGGGCAACCTCAAGCAACATCTGCCGGAGCACGCGTTCCGCGGCACCGTACATGCGGTCGAGCATCATCTCTGCCATCTCGCGTCGGCTTTTCTGGTGTCGCCCCATGACAAGGCGGTCGCGGTGTCGGTCGACGGCTTCGGCGATTTTTCCTCGGCGGCCTGGGGTCTCGGCCAGGGCGGTGCCCTGCAGGTCGATGGGCGCGTCTTCTTCCCGCATTCGCTGGGCGTCTTCTATGAGGCGATGACCCAGTTCATCGGCTTCCCGCACTACGGCGACGAGTACAAGGTGATGGGCCTCGCGCCGTATGGCGAGCCGCGCTACGTCGAGCAGATGAAGCAGATCCTCCGGCTCAAGGACGACGGCAGCTTCGCCCTCGATCTGCGTTATTTCCGCCACGCCTCCGGCGAGGGCGCCAGCTACTCGGTGAAGGAAGGCATTCCGTCGGGCGGGCGACTGTGGAGCGACGCGCTGACGGGCCTGCTCGGGCCGGCGCGCGATCCTGCGGTGCCGTTGGAGGATCGTCATCGTGATATCGCGCGGTCGGCGCAGGTGACCTACGAAAACGCCTTCTTCAACCTGCTCGGGGCTCTGCATCGGCGCTACGATACCGATGCCGTCGTGCTGGCGGGCGGTTGCGCCTATAACTCCGTCGCCAACGGCAAGGTTCTCGAACGTTCGCCGTTCAAGAGGCTCTATGTCCAGTCGGCCGGCGGCGACGCCGGCGGCGCGATCGGTGCGGCTTTCGCCACCTGGCACAAGCTCGCTGGTCCGGCGGCGAAACGCCACTTCGTGATGGACCACGCCTATTGGGGCCCGTCGGCCACGCCGGACGAGATCGCTTCGGCGATCGCTGCGCGCCGCACCGATTTCGATGCGGCGGGTTGCACCATCGAGCGCATCGGTGACGAGGCGGCGC
>MEMN01000002.1:26558-29856 GCA_001767945.1 Alphaproteobacteria bacterium RIFCSPHIGHO2_12_FULL_66_14
CGGCTGGAATGGGGGCCGCGCGCGCTGGGCAACCGGTCGATCCTGGGTGACCCGCGCCGCGCCGACATGAAGGACATCCTCAATCTCAAGATCAAGCGCCGCGAATCATTCCGGCCGTTCGCGCCCTCGATCCTGCGCGATGCCGTGCCCGAGTGGTTCGAGATCGACGGCGACGTGCCGTTCATGATGCAGGTCTTTCCGATCCGCGCCGAGAAGCGGGCGGAAATTCCGGCCGTCACCCATGTCGACGGGACAGGGCGGCTGCAAACCGTCACCTGGGCCGGCAATCCACGCTATGCCCGACTGATACAGGCCTTCCGCGATCTCACCGGCGTCCCCATCGTGCTCAACACCAGCTTCAACGAGAACGAACCGGTCGTTTGCAGGGCCGAAGAGGCGATCGACTGTTTCCTGCGCACCAAGATGGACGTCCTCGTCCTGGGTGATACCTTTATCGAACGATGATCTCCTTCACCCTGAACGGCCGGGTGCGTCAGGTCGATGCGGAACCTGACAAGCCATTGCTCTGGGTCCTGCGCGAGGACCTGAACATCGTTGGACCGAAGTTCGGCTGCGGAGTCGCCGCCTGCGGCGCCTGCACGGTGCATGTCGAGGACCAGCCGGTGCGATCCTGCTCGATGGCGGTGGGCGATGTCGCCGGCAAATCGGTGATCACCATCGAGGGCCTCAGCGGGAGTGGGGGCGATGGCGGGCTGCATGTCGTGCAGCGCGCCTGGATCGAGAGCCAGGTGCCGCAATGCGGGTATTGCCAGCCCGGCTTCATCATGGCTGCGGTGGCGCTTCTCAAGGCCAACCCGAAACCCAGCGACCGCGACATCGACGACGCGCTGAGCAATATCTGCCGCTGCGGTACCTACAGTGCCATTCGCCGCGCCGTACATCGCGCGGCCGCGATCCTGGGCGGCGCGCCGTGAAATTCACCCGGCGCAAGGCGATCATCGGCGGCATCGTCGGCGGCGGACTCCTGGGCGTCGGCTTCTGGTTCGCCCGCGAGCGCGACCGTCTGGGCAGCCGCACGCTGTTCAACGTCAAGACCGGCGAGGCGGGGCTCAGCGGCTGGGTGAAGATCACCCGCGACAACGCCGTGGTCGTGGCCGTGCCGCGGGCGGAGATGGGACAAGGGGTGCAGACGGCGCTCGCCATGCTGGTGGCCGAGGAGATGGACGCACGCTGGGACCAGGTTCGCGTCGAGGATCCGCCCGAAGACAGCGTCTACCGCAATGTCGATATCCTGATCGATGGCCTGCCGTTCTCGCCGGAGGAAACGGGCACCGTGGTCGATGTCGCCCATTGGATGGCGGGCAAGCTGGGCGGCGTGCTGGGCGTCAGCGCGACCGGCGGCTCGACGTCGGTGCGCGATGCGTGGCTGCCGATGCGGACCGCGGGCGCGGTGGCGCGCGACCTGCTGCTGCGGGCCGCCAGCCGCAAGGCATCGATCCCCGTCGCCGACCTGGTCGCCGTCGACGGCGAGATCCGCCGGCAGGGCGGCGGCAAGGTGGCGACGTTCGGCGACCTGGTCGCCTCGGTGGGCGATCTCGCCGCGCAGCCACCGCCGCCGCTGAAGAAACCCTCGGACTTCAAGCTGATCGGCACGTCGCCGCCGCGTACCGACGTGCCCGCGAAGGTGACGGGCACCGCGACGTTCGGCATCGACGTGCGCCTGCCCGGGATGCTCTACGCCGCGGTGCGCAACGCGCCGACCTTCGGCGGCTCGGCCACCGCCTTCACGCTGAAGCAGGGCGGCCTGCCCGAGGGCGTCGACAAGGTCGTCATCGTGCCGGGCGGAATCGCCGCCATCGGCCGGAGCTGGTGGCGCGCCAACAAGTTCCTCGACGAGGAGGTCGAGGTCCAGTGGCAGGCCGGGCCGGAACCCGAGCTCGACAGCGCGACTCTCTGGAAGCGCTACGAACAGTTGCTCGAGAGCGGCGAGCCGGCGTTGACGCGCACGGCCGGCAGCGAGAACACGCCGGCGAAGGTCCGGGTGCTCACGGCGACGTACCGGGCCCCCTACCTCGCGCATACGCCCATGGAGCCGATGAACTGCACGGCACAGGTCAGGGAGCGGGGCGTCGGCATGCAAGGGGTCGAGGTCTGGATGCCCAATCAGTCGCCGACCCTGATGCGGCTCGCGGCGGCCAGGACGGCCGGCGTGTCGCAATCCGAGGTGACCGTGCACACGACCTTCCTGGGCGGCGGCTTCGGCCGGCGCGCCGAAGTCGATCTGGTGCGCCAGGCCGTCACCTGTGCGCTGGCGATGCCGGAGCGACCGGTCCAGGTGCTGTGGTCGCGCGAGGAAGATGTCCGCCATGACGTCTATCGGCCGATGGCCTTGGCGCGATGGCGGGCCGATCTCGATGTCGCGGGGCCGGTGCCGAGGCTGGCCGGCGTCGCCAAGCGCCAGGTCGCGCAGTCGCCGACCGACCAGTTTCCCGCCCGGGTCCTCGGGCTGCCGGCGCAGGGAAAGCCGGAAGGCAACGCGGTCGAGAATCCACCCTATGCCTTTCCCTTCTACCGGCTCGATGCGATCGTGGCCGACGGTTCGGTCCCGGTCGGCTTCTGGCGCTCGGTCGGCCATTCGCATACCGCGTTCTTCGACGAGAGCTTCATCGACGAACTCGCGCACGTGCTGGCGAAGGATCCGCTGGCGTTCCGCCGCGAGCTGCTGACCGGCAAGCCGCGTCACCTCAAGGTGCTGGACACGGCGGCGAAGGAAGCGGGCTGGGGAACGCCGCTGCCGGCGGGATCCGGGCGCGGCATTGCCCTGCGGGCATCCTTCGGGTCGATCGTGGCGCAGGTCGCCGAGGTCGCCGTGGCCGACGGCAAGACCCTGCAGGTGAAGCAGGTCACCTGCGCCGTCGATTGCGGTCCCGTCGTCAATCCGGCGATCGTGCGGGCGCAGATGGAAAGCGGCATCATCTACGGCCTGTCGGCCGCGCTCTACGGCGAGATCACCCTGGCCGACGGCGCGGTCGAGCAGGGCAATTTCCCCGACTACGACGTGGTGCGCCTGGCCGACGCCCCGGCGATGACGGTCCATCTCGTCGACAGCGGGGCGTCCGCCCTCGGCGGCGTCGGCGAACCCGGCACGCCGCCGATCGCGCCGGCGGTGGCCAACGCGATCTTCGCGGCGACGGGCAAGCGGCTGCGCAGCCTGCCGCTGCGCCTGGATTGAACGCGTTCCAGTGGACCATTTCGTGACACACCTCGTCGTGCCACGGGTTGTGCCGCTGCCTGTGCCACGGAACGTAGCCAAGCTCTTGAGGACACGGATGAATCG
>MEMN01000003.1:0-11690 GCA_001767945.1 Alphaproteobacteria bacterium RIFCSPHIGHO2_12_FULL_66_14
GCAGGCCCGTCTGAAGGATGCGGTGGCGACCCATTCCTACGCCAACAGCCGCGACCAGATCCATCCCGACCTGGCCAATGCCGAGGAGCGCAAGGCGCTGCCGCCGGTGCGCTGGCGGCTCAACTGGCGCAATCCGGCCAACGACCGCCGCGCGCTCTATGTCGCGAGCCATGCCTACGCGATCGACGGCATGGACGATCGCGACGCGCGCCAGATGCTGGCGCAACTGCTCGACGAGGCGACGCGGCGCAAGTTCGTCTATACCCACAAGTGGCGCCCGGGCGACGCCGTGATGTGGGACAACCGCGCCATGCTCCATCGCGGCCGGCCGTGGGACTATGCGAAGGAGCGCTCGATGGTGCGGACGACGATTTCCGCCACCGTGGCCGACGGTCTTAACGAGGTGAAGCCGCCCGTCCTGCACTGACAGACGCAGGAGCGGCGGGCTATTCCGCCGCTTCGAGACGCTGCAGGTTGTGGGCCGCCGCGACCTTGGCGCGGGCGACGTCCTCGCCGCGCTTCTTGGTGACGGCCGCACCGCCGCCGGCGGTGTCGACGAACAACGACAGCTTCTCCATATCGTCGTCGCGCACGGGCTCCAGCGCCAGGTCGGTGTACTCATGGCGCTTGGGATCGAACCTGACTTTCTGGCCAATCCGCCAGCCCTGCCAGGCGAGACGCCCGTAGATCTTGAGCTTGCGGACGGTCTCGACCGCCAGCTTCCAGTGGAACACGCCGATCGGCTCGATCGGCATTCCGTAGCGCCGGTCGCGGCGGTATTTCAGGCGCACGATGCCGCCTTCCAGCGGATGGATGTTCTCGGCCTCGAACATGATCTTGAACATGGTCATGAACTGGGCCGGCTCGGCCGGGTTGCGCCCAGGAATGGAGCCGTGGCGGCGCGCCACCGTCTCGATGTGCTCGGGCGTGTAATAGATGCGCCAGGCGTCGCGATATGTCTGTTCGTACTCGGCGTCGCTCATCTTGGGATGATGGACGACGCGATGATTGAGATCGTACTTGTTGAGATCAGGGTCCATCCACACGCCCTGCTTCCAGAGCGTCTGGTGGTCTTCCGAGCCCGGCAGGGGCGTCAGCATGAAGAACTCGAGGATGTCGAGCGGGAGTTCCTTCTTGATGATCTCGAGGTCGCGCAGGATCGACTCACGCGTGTCGCCGGGGAAGCCCAGGATGTAGCCGGCCCAGGTCGAGGCGCCGCTGATGTGCCACGCCTGCAGCATCTTGCGGTATTCGGTGATCTTGTTCTGGCGCTTCTTGGCCGCCAGGAGATTGTCCGGGTTGACGTTTTCGAGTCCGATGAACACGCGATAAACACCGGCCCAACGCGCCTTCTGGATGAAGTTCGGGATGCGGTGGCACTGGGTGTCGACCTGGATGATCAGCGACACCTCTATGCCTTCGTTCTCCTTGAGTTCGATCAATCGGTCGAAGAATTCTTCCCAGTGCTTGTTGCGGGCCATGTTGTCGTCGGTGATGAAGAACGACGTGATGCCCTGTTTGTGATTCTCGCGGATGATCGCTTCGAGATCGTCAGTACTGCGGAAGCGGCTCTTGCGGCCCTGCACGTTGATGATGGTGCAGAACGAGCACTGGAATGGACAGCCGCGACCAAGGTCGAAGCTCGACTTGCGGCCCTCGTTGCGGGCGAGCGCCGCCGGCGGCAGATGCGGCGTCGGCGCACCCTCGATGCCCGGCAGATCGTCCATGTAGTTGTAGAGCGGCTTCAGCCTCTGGTGCCAGGCGTCGAGCAGCACCTCGTCGAGCCGGCCTTCCTCGGCCTCGCCGGCGTAGATCGAGATGCCCATGTCCATGGCCGCCTGGATCTCAGGCGGCACGACCGGCAGCATCGACAGGCAGCCTGCGGCATGGAAGCCGCCCATAGCGACCGGCAGGCCGGCCTTGAGGAAGTGACGGGCCAGATCGACGGCGTGCGGAAACTGGTTCGACTGGACGCCGACCAGGCAGATCAGGGCCTTGCCGCCGGTGCGGCGAATATCGGCGATGATGCGGTCGGGGCGGACCCGCGTATTGGTCTCGTCGAACGGCTTGATGAGGATGTCCACATCCTGGCCGAGCACCTCGCGCTGCCGGCAATCGGCGCCCAAGCCATAGAGGGCGGCCAAGGTATTGGACGGAATGTGAGACCGCAGCCAAGTGATGGGATAGCCGTCGTCGTCATAATGCGTCGGCTTGATCAGCACCAAGTGGAATGTCGTTCGCTTTGCCGCACTGGCCATCACGGATTTCTCCAACACAATAAACCCGCGTGCGGTCCCAATTTTCTCTTTCCACCGCCAGAAGGCATTCCTGATCCACACTGCTCTGAGCCGCCCGGCAACGCAAGTGCGGGAGAGGTATATTCACAAGACAGGAATGTCAAAAAGGCCATCAATTGTAGGGGCTTCCACGACCGAGCCCCGCCTTTAGTTGGGGAGCGCTATGAACAGGAGTTCATTGCCGCTCCTGTCCCGAGCAGGCAGGTTGCTCGTCCCCGCAGGCGCATCACAAGACGCCGGACGGGGAGGGGAACGACCAAGACGTGAGTTTCATCGCGCGCGTGCCCGCACTGGCGCCGTTTCGCATCAGGAGCTTCCGGTTCCAGTGGCCGGCCGACCTGCTTGCGTCCTGGGCCTTCGAGATGGAAGGCGTGATCCTGGGCTGGTTCGTGCTGGTCGCGACCGAGTCGGTTCTGGCCCTGGCGGTGTTCGGATCGCTGCAGTTCCTGGGCACGCTGATTTCACCGCTTTTCGGCATGGCGGGCGACCGCTTCGGCAACCGCAACCTGCTCTGCCTGATGCGAGCCACCTACGTCACGGTCGCACTGGCACTGATGGCGCTGTTCCTGACCGGCCTCGCCGCACCGGCGTCGGTCTTCGTGCTTGCCACGGTGATCGGGCTGGTGCGTCCTTCCGACATCACGCTGCGCAACCTACTGGTCGGCGAGACCATGCCGGCCGACTATCTGATGCGGGCGATGGGCGTGTCGCGCACCACGGCCGATTCGGCACGCGTCGTCGGCGCCCTCTCGGGCGCGGCGCTGGTGGCCGCCCTGGGATCGGGTCTCGCCTACGTCGCGGTTTGCGCCGTGTACGCCACGAGCCTCGCGCTCACGTTCGGTGTCGGCATCAAGCGTTTGAGGGTGCTCGGCGAGGCCACGAGGCACGGCTCGCCGCTGCAGTCGCTCAAGGAAGGGTTCGCCTATGTCTGGTCGACACCCGTCGTGCGCGCGGTGATGCTGCTGGCTTTCCTCGTGAACTTCGCGGCCTACCCGCTGGTGGGCTCGCTCCTCGCCTATGTCGCGCGAGACATCTATGGCCTCGGCCAGACCGGGCTGGGATGGCTGATCGCAAGCTTCGCGGGCGGCGCCTTGCTGGGCTCGATCGTGGTGTCCACGCATGGCGCGAGGATCCGGCCGGCCCGCACCATGATCGCCTGCACGTTCGCATGGTTTGCCTTCAATCTCGCCTTTTCCTGGGTGGAGCAGGCTTTGCTGGGCGAAGCGATCCTGTTCGCGGCGGGCTTCGTGCAAAGCTTCTGCATGGTGCCGATGGCCGTCATCCTCCTGCGCGTCACCGAGCCCGCCTTCCGCGGTCGCGTGATGGGCGTGCGCATGCTGGCCGTCTACGGTTTGCCAGTCGGCCTGCTGCTGTCGGGTCCGCTGGTCGAGCATGCCGGCTTCGCTGTGACCGGTTCGCTCTACAGCCTGCTGGGAAGCGGATTCACGTTGCTGGTTGCCGTGCGCTGGCGGGCGCAGCTCTGGCATTCGGTGGCGCCTGCCAATGTGAGATAACGCGCAACCGCAGCGCCTTTTAGACGTTGCTGTTGCATGGAAGCCAAAGTCGCCAAGACCGTCGCCTTGGCAACGGCTGCAATTCTCTCGACCACGTCCTTGCTTTGCGCGCAGACGGCGCCGCCGCGTGCCTCCGCGACCGAGGACGAGCAGCGCAGCATCTATACCTTTCAAGTCGAGAACGACGTCTTTAACCGCATCGCGCGCTCTGATCGCGATTATACCAGCGGCATTCGCGTGGGGTGGCTGTCACCGGCGTTGACGGAGTTGCCGGACGGCGTCGTGGCGGCGACCACCGTGCCCACCTTCTTCGGCGAAAGGCCCGCGGATTCGGTCATCCGCCGCGTCGCCGTGTCGTTCGGCCAGAACATATATACGCCGGCGGATACCTGGGTGGCCCAGCCGATCTACAACGATCGGCCCTATGCGGCATGGCTCTACGGAAGCTTTGCGCTGCAGTACACCTACAAGCGCGCCGACGAGAAGACCGGCAAGGACGAGCCGATGAGGCTCGACACCCTCCAGCTCGACGTTGGCGTGATCGGCCCGGCGGCCGGTGGCGATTTCGTGCAGAACAACTGGCACACCCTGATCGGCGTCGCGCCGACTTACGGCTGGGCGAACCAGCTACACAACGAACCGACCATCGGGCTCGCCTTCGAACGACGATGGCGCACCGGCCGGTCCGTGCTGATCGAGGACCCGAAGCTCGAGGTCGACTTCATCCCGCGCATCGGCGCCGCGCTGGGCAACGTCGCCACCTACGCCAGTGCGGGCGGCACGGCGCGCATCGGCAAGAATCTGCGCGACGACTTCGGTCCGACGCGCGCCCGGCCGGCTTTGCCCGGCTCGGAGGCGTTCATCGGCGATGGCAGCTTCGGCTGGTATCTTTTCGCCGGCATCGACGCCCAGGCGGTTGCGCGCAACATCTTCCTCGACGGCAACACCGACGGCGACAGCCTGAGCGTGGGACATCGTCCCTTCGTCGGAGAGGCCCAGGTCGGCTTTGCTCTGCTCTATGGCGGCGTGCGCTTCACCTACACGCAGGTGCTGCGCACGCCCGAGTTCTACCAGCAGGATCGATTCACCCAGTTCGGCTCGGTGAACCTGACGTTCCGCTACTAACCGAGATTCTCTTCGGCGAACGACCAGTTGACGAGCTTGTCCAGCCACGCCGCGATGTGGTCGGGCCGGCGGTTCTGGTAATCGAGATAGTAGGCATGCTCCCACACATCGGCGACCAGGAGCGGCGTGCCGTCATGGGCGATCGGCGTGTCGGCATTGGACGTCGTCTCGATCTTGAGTGCGCCGTCCCTACCCTTGACCAGCCAGGCCCAACCGCTGCCGAACTGGCCGACCGCGGCCTGGCTGAACGCCTTCTTGAAGGCATCGAGATCGCCGAAGCTCTTCTCCAGGGCGTCCTTGATCTTGCCCGTTGGGGCCCCGCCCTTCGGCGTCATGCTGTGCCAGTAGAAGTCATGGTTCCACGACTGGGCGGCGTTGTTGAAGATCTTCTTGGCCGCCGCGTCCTTATCCGTGACGGCGCGCACGACGATCTCGTCCAGCGACAGGTCTTCGTAGGCCGTGCCCGCAATCAATTCGTTCAGTGTCTTGATGTAGGTGGCGTGGTGCTTGCCATAGTGGAAGGAAATGGTCTTGGCCGAGATCACCGGCGCCAGCGCATCCTCGGCATAAGGCAGCTTGGGGAGAGTAAAGGGGGCCTTCGCTTTGTCCAACGGCATGATCGGTACTCCATACTCCAGGTGTTGACGTTCACCGGTAGTATGCAACGCGTGCGTGGGGCTTTTGTTGCGTCGCATCTTCACAGGCCGATACGCGCGGTCTCGCACATTCCGGGCCTATTTTTTTTTGAGCGAACGGTTCTTAGTCGCGCACTCTGTAGTTGCGCCTAGCGGCTCGTCGCGTATTTCTAAATTACACTGGTTTACTCGGGAGGTGCGACGTGAAGGGCAATCCGCAGATCATCGCCGAGCTGAACAAGCTCCTGAAGAACGAGCTCACGGCCATCAATCAGTACTTCCTGCATGCCCGGATGATGACTCACTGGGGCTTCGAGCGGCTGGGCAAGAAGATCTACGAGGAATCGATCGGCGAGATGAAGCACGCCGATAAGCTGATCAAGCGCATCCTCATTCTGGATGGTCTGCCCAACCTACAGGACCTCGGCAAGCTGACGATCGGCGAGACGGTGCCGGAATGTCTCGCCGCTGATCTCAAGCTGGAGACCGCCGCGCGCACCGCTCTGGTGGCCGCGGTGACGCATTGCGAGACGGCGAAGGATTACGTCAGCCGCGAGATCGCGGTCGACATCCTCGAGGATGCCGAGGAGCACATCGATTTTCTCGAAACGGAGATCGGTCTGCTGGAGAAGGTCGGCTTGCAGAACTACCTGCAGAGCCAGATCGGTGAGGGCGAAGCCTCAAGCTAGTCGGCCGCCATCAACGCGGGCCGGCTGGCCTCTTCACGGACGGTGTGAGCAATGCGTTCGCGCAGGTCGCAGGCGCAGCCGCCGCATTGCGGGCTCTTGCCGCAGGCCCGGAATACGTCGGACGGCTTGCGGGCGCCGGCCCGGACGGCGGCGTCGACATCACGTTCTCGAATGGCCCGACAGATGCAGAGATACATGGATGTTTGACCGCTTCCGTGCAGTTGCGAATTACTCGCAGGCGCAAGATAGGGATCGACCCTGCCCGGGTCAAGCGGCCTAAAAGCCCTTCAGGCGGTATTTCTCCAGGGCCACCCTCAGTTCCGGGTCGATCGGGTGGGGTGTCTTGCCCTTGAGGCGGACCACGGCCATTTCTGCGGCCGCGATGCAGGCGCCGTCCTTGAAGGCCGCCGAGCCGACGGTGATCGAACTGGAACCGATGCTGATCACCCCGGTCCCGAGCTCGACCTGACCCGGCCAATGGGATTCGGCCAGGAAACTCACGTTCATGCCGGCCGAGATGCCGCGCACGCCGTCCTCGCCGCGGGCCATCATTCCCAGATCGCGGATGAAGGTGAGGCGGGCAGTCTCGAGATAGGCGCAGAGCGCCACGTTGTTGACGTGGCCGGCCGCATCCTGGTCGGAAAAGCGCACCGTGTCGGTGCACCAGTGCGGATAGATCGAACGGTCCTGCAGGCGTTTGTCGCGCGACATGGGGCGCGAGTGTAGCATTCCGGCGCCATGGCACATCCCATCTTCAGCGAAGACCACGACCTCATCCGCGCCCAGCTCCGCCGCTTCGTTGACGAGCGGGCGCGCCCACACGGCCCGAAATGGGAGGAGGCCGGCTTCGTGCCGCGCGAGATCCTGCGCGAGATGGGCGAACTCGGCTTCTTCTCGCTGCGCGTGCCCGAGGCGCTGGGCGGCGCCGGCCTCGATGCCCGCGCCTCGGTCGTCCTGGCCGAGGAGGTGGGCCGCTCGACCCACGGGGGCTTCGCCATCACCGTGCTGGTGCACACCGACATGGCGAGCCCGCACCTGGTGCGCTTCGGCAACAAGCGCCAGCTCGAGAAATACCTTCCCGGTGTCATGGCCGGCAGGACCATCACGGCGGTCGGCGTCACCGAGCCCGGCGCCGGCTCCGATGTCGCCGGCATCCGGACCCGCGCCGTGCGCGACGGCAATTCGTACGTCCTGAACGGCGCCAAGATGTTCATCACCAACGGCGTGCACGGCGATCTCTATTTCGTCGCCGCCCGCACCGATCCCGAGGCCAAGGGCAGCCGCGCCATCACCATGTTCATCGTCGAGAAGGGAACGCCCGGCTTCCGTGTCGGCCGCGCCCTCGACAAGACCGGCTGGCGCTCGTCGGATACCGCCGAACTCGTCTTCGAGGATTGCCGCGTGCCGGCGGGGAATGTCCTCGGCGAGGAGAACCGCGGCTTCTATTCGATCATGGCCAACTTCCAGACCGAGCGGCTGGTGATCGGCGCCATGGCCATGGCCGAGGCGCGCGAGGCGCTCCGGCTTACCTTCGACTATGTGAATCAGCGGACTGCGTTCGGTGCGCCGCTATGGGACAAGCAGACGATCCGGCAGCGCCTGTCGAAGCGACTGGCTGAGGTCGAGGCGGCCCGCCAGCTTGTCCATCACACGGCCTGGCTCGATGCCCAGGGCGCGGACTGCGTGGCCCAGGTATCGATGGTCAAGGCACTGGCCGGCGACCTCGTGAACGAGGTCCTCTACGACTGTGTGCAGTTCCACGGCGGCGCCGGTTTCGTGCGCGAGACCGCGGTAGAGCGCATGTCGCGCGACGCCAGGGTCCAGGCGATTGGCGGCGGCGCATCGGAGGTCATGCTGGAGGAAATCGCCAAACGGTTCGGCCAGGCCGTCGTGGATTGACGGGCCCGGCCTCCCTCTGCGAAGACCGATCGCATGCAGTCCGATTCGCCGCGCTACTGGGAAGACTACGAACTGGGGAAGAAGTACCCGCTGGGGTCGACGAGCTTCACCGAGCAGGAGATCGTCGAGTTTGCCCGGCTTTACGATCCGCAGAGCTTCCACGTCGATACCGAGGCGGCCCGCGCCTCGATGTTCGGTGGTCTGATCGCCTCGGGCTGGCAGGTCACGTCCAAACTGATGCGGCTGTTCGTCGACAACTACATCGACAGGCGCACGGCGCTGGGCTCGCCCGGCCTCGACGAGATTCGCTGGCTGAAGCCGGTACGGCCGGGCGACACGCTCACCGCGTGGGTCGAGTGCGCGTCCAAGGTGCCGTCCAAGAGCAGGTCGGAACTCGGCATCATCCACGAGCATTGGGGTGCCACCAACCAGAAGGGCGAACTGGTGGTGACGGTCAAGGGGATCAACATGGTGCGGCGGAGGCCGGCATGAAGCGGGCGGTGAAGGGTCTCGACCATGTAGTGGTCATGGTCGACGGCATCGACGCGGCCGAGGCGGCCTATCGGCGCCTCGGATTCCAGGTCCAGCCGCGCGGCTTCCACAAGAAGCTCGGGACCGCCAATCACCTCATGATCTTCGACAAGGACTATTTCGAGATCCTGGGCATCGTCGAGGACACCGAGTTCAATGCCGAGCGGCGGGAATGGCTGAAGGACGGCGGAGGGCTCGCCAATGTAGCGCTCGCCACCGACGGCGCCGATCTGGCCTTCGAGGCGTTCAAGCAGGCAGGGCTGCAACCCGATGCGCCGCTGTTCTTCGATCGGGCCGTCGAGATCGCGGGCAGGACCGAGCATGCCAAGTTCCGCACCGTGCGTATCCCCAAGACGCACATGCCGGTGGTCGGCTTCTTCGTCTGCGAGCACCTGACACCCGAATTCGTCTATCGCGGGGAGTGGGCGCGACACCCCAACGGCGCGCGCGGCATCCTGGGCGTCACCGTGATCGCCGAGCAGCCGGCGAAATGGATTGCCGAACTCGAGAAGTACTTCGGCGCGGGCTCGGTCCGGCGCGATGGCGAGGGGTTAACGGTGAACACCGGCACGCAGCCGATCCACTACCTCACCCGCCGGGACTACGCGGCGCGCTATCCTGGCGTCACGCCAGTGCGGCCGAGCGACCATCCGGCGCTGCTCTCGGTGCGCGTCGACAGCCTCGCGGCCTGCGAGGCGCTGCTCGCAAAGAGCGACGTGAAGGTCCTGAAGCCCGACGCCGGCCGCCTGGTCGTGCCGCCCACCGAGGCCGCCCACCTCACCCTGGAATTTGCGGAGCGTTAGTCTTCATGGCGTTCGATCTCGCCGATCGCGGCATCTACGGTTTTTCAACCTCCGAGAATGTCCGGTTCGCCGACGTCGATGCCAACGGCCATGTCAACAATGGCGCGTTCCTCGAGCTCCTGGAGAATGCGCGCGTTTCCTACCTGCGCCGGATCGTGCGGTCCGGACTGCCGCGGTTTCGCCTGGTCATTGGCCGCATCGAGGCCGATTTCAAGCGCCAGATGTTCTATCCCGGCACCGCCACGGCCTGCGCGCGGCTGATCGAGGTGCACGAGCGCAAGTGTGTCATTGGCCAGGGCCTGTTCGATGGCGACGGCAACTGCACCGCCGTCCAGCGGGTCATCATGGTGTCCCTGAACGAGGAGACCCATCGCAGCACGCCGTTCGACTCGGCCGTGCGCATCCTGCTCGATCGCCTCGCCGCCTCCCACGACGGATTGCCGACATGACCGATGCGCTCATTCCCGAAGGTTTTCGCGTCCTCGATGTCACCGACGATTTCGTCGGCCTGATCGGGCCGCTCTGGTTCAAGGTCGAGGAGGAAAGGCTCCGAATCGGCCTGCCGCTCGAGGAGCGCCACGGCAATCCGATGGGCTGGGCCCATGGTGGTCTGCTGGTGACCGTCGCCGACATGGTGATGGGTACCGGTTCCGGCCACGCCACCGGCATCCGCTGGCCGCATCCCACGGTTTCGCTCAGCACCGAGTTCGTGCGCGGCGCCAGGCTCGGGCAGTGGCTGGAGGGGACGGCGCGCATTGCCCGCCGCACCGTCAATTTCTGTTTCGTGAGCTGCGACCTCGTCTGCGGCGGCGAGATCGTCCTGTTGGCCTCGGGGGTGTTCAAGGTGCCCGACATCGAAAGGATCCCCGAGGCGCTGCGCGCCAAGGTGATGGGCAAGTGGGGCGCTTGAACCGCGGCTATTTCTTCTTTCGCCGATAGATCTGGTAGCGGTCGAAGTCCATGAGGTGCTCGTAGCCCTCGAAGGCATCAGCGAAGACGCGGTTCTGCAGGAAATATTCCAGGTAGTCGAATTCCTTGCCCTGGCAGCGCGGGACGCCGGCGATGCGGTCGACCAGCAGCAGGTCGGGGTGCTCGCGGGCGAAGTCGTCGCTGACGGCGTCGAAGACGTATTTCTCGGCGTCGCCCATCGTGTCGGGCGGATTGTAGAGTGCCGGGAAATCGTCGCAGGTCGCGTAGACGCCCTGCAGCACCCACAGGCTCAGGAACCGCATGGTCATGCGACCCCCGAGATAGTTGACCATCGGCCAGATCGGATAGATGCCGGGCGACAGCACCAGGAAGGTGCGGTTGGGGGCGTTCTGCTCGAGCACGTGCTGCAGCCGTCCGCCGATCGAATCGTCGAACTGGCGCTGCTTGTAGAACGGCGGCGTGTAGAGCGCGGCCTGGAAATAGAGCAGCACCATCAGGGTCGCCGAGATCACCGCCACCGGCAGGTGATGTCCGCTCCGGCTGATCGGCAGGTAGCGGTCGACGGTCTGGGAGACGGTGAGGGCGGCCAGCAAGATCGCGACGGAGAGCGCGGGCAGCACATGATAGGGCCAGCCCTTCGCCTGGGCGATGGCCGAGAACGCCGCGCCGATGCCGAACATGACAAGGACACGGGCCGAAATGGTCTTCGTGAAGATGATGGCGATGATGCCGAAGATCAGCAGCGCGAGCAGGGTCGGTCCGAGGACGTTGCTGGTGAGCACGTCGCGCCAGCTTGCATCGCCGATCGGCGCGTAGGTTTCGACGGCCAGCGGCATGATGATCAGGCCGAAGTCGGAGAAAATCGTGTACATCGAAACCAGATGCGCGACCGCCATCAGGCCGATCGACCAGGGGATGAGGTCCGTGAGCGTCGTGCGCCACCCCCTGCGGATCAGCAGATAGAGCTCGATCGCGGCGGGAATGGCGAGATAGTGGGGTTTCATTGCAAGCGCCACGCCGGCCACGAGTCCGATCGCGATGGCGGCGCCACGGGTCAGGATCACCCCTTCGGCGCGGGCCATCGAGGCGATCAGGTAGGGCGCAGAGGCCACGAACATGATGTGTTCGCGCTGCCCGAAGTGTTCGTTGGGCAGCACCGAGAACAGGAACAGCAGGACCGGCGGCAGGAGCGCGGCGGTGAGCGCATGATCGGCCGATGGAACCAGGCGGACCAGCCGCCGGCAGGCCAAGAACGAGGCGAATATGC
>MEMN01000003.1:11729-11871 GCA_001767945.1 Alphaproteobacteria bacterium RIFCSPHIGHO2_12_FULL_66_14
CCGGCAACAATCGCGCGGTCAGGACCGGCAGCGAATGAACGACGAATGTAAGTGGCAGGTTCTCGTCGACGACCTCGACGTAGAGCTTTTCGCCGCCGACCCAGCGCGTCGAGACGTCGAGGATCGCGGCCACGTCATGGTT
>MEMN01000004.1:0-8181 GCA_001767945.1 Alphaproteobacteria bacterium RIFCSPHIGHO2_12_FULL_66_14
CGGTCACGCTGATCACGCCACGCGCGTCGAGCATGTTGAAGGCATGGCTCGCCTTGATGCACTGGTCGTAGGCCGGCAGCGGCAGCTTCATTTCGATCAGCCGGCCACATTCCTTCTCGGCGTCGGCGAAATGGCGGAACAGCATCTCGGTGTCAGCGTGCTCGAAATTATAGGCCGACTGCTCCTGCTCGTTCTGCAGGAAGACGTCGCCATAGGTCAGCGGCACCTCGGAGTCGGCACGGTTGTACGGCAGCTCGTAGACCGTCTTCTTGTCGAAGAGATACATGGCCAGCCGCTCAAGCCCGTAGGTGATTTCGCCTGCCACCAGATCGACCTCGATGCCACCCACTTGCTGGAAATAGGTGAACTGGGTGATCTCCATGCCGTCACACCAGACTTCCCAGCCCAGACCCCAGGCGCCGAGCGTCGGGCTCTCCCAGTCGTCCTCGACGAAGCGGATGTCGTGCAGCCCGGTGTCGATGCCAATCGCCTCCAGCGAGCCGAGATAGCGCTCGAGGATGTCGGGTGGCGACGGCTTCAGGATCGCCTGGAATTGATAGTAGTGCTGCAGCCGGTTGGGATTCTCGCCATAACGGCCGTCCGAAGGCCGCCGGCACGGCTGCACGTAAGCCGCGTTCCAGGGTTTCGGTCCCAGCGCGCGCAGCGTCGTCGCCGTATGGAAGGTGCCGGCGCCCATTTCCATATCGAACGGCTGCAGGATCAGGCAGCCTTGGCGTGCCCAATAGTCCTGCAGGGTGAGGATCAATTCCTGGAAGCAGGTCGGCCTGGCAGGTGCGGACACCGGTATTCCCCGAAGCTCAAGAAGGCCTTTTGTTTCCGCCACTTAAGGCCGTTTTTGCGGTGCGGCAAAATAGGTGCGGCCCCCACCCCGGTCAAGCACGCTGGCAGGCGGCTGCGGCCTTATGGCAGGGGACGACCGCAATGGCCGCATTTTTCGGCAGCGGTCGAAACATAGGCACCACAGCCCGCACATTGGACGGTTTCCTCGATCACCTTGGGCCGGGCCTGGGCTGTTTGGGTCGTGGGAGCGGGCTCGGGCGCGCGCGGCGGCTCCGGCTTCTGGGGAACCGGTGGCGGGCCGACAAAACGGTCGTACAGGCCCTTCCAGCGCGAGAAGGTTTTGTACGCGGCATAGAGGGCGACCCCCAGCAGCGCGAGCTTCAGCAACAGACCCATGCGTTGCTTGTGCGCACACCCTGCACCCCGGTCAAGCTGGGGCTGGGCAAGCGGAGGCGGGACAAGCAGCCGCCTCGCCTCCGGAGCGGCCCCCCGCTATACGAACGGGCATGAATGGTGCGGAGGACGCCCCGCTCGACCTGTTCGTGGTCGGCGGCGGGATTAACGGGGCGGGAATCGCCTGCGACGCGGTAGGACGGACGCTCACGGTCGGGCTTTGCGAAATGAACGATTTCGCCAGCGCCACCTCCTCCGCCTCGAGCAAGCTGATTCATGGCGGCCTGCGCTACCTCGAGCATTACGAGTTCCGGCTGGTGCGCGAGGCGCTGATGGAGCGCGAGGTGCTGCTGGCCAAGGCGCCGCACCTCGCCTTCCCGCTGCGCTTCGTGCTGCCGCACGAGCCGCATCTCAGGCCGCGCTGGATGCTCCGCCTCGGCCTCTTCCTCTACGACCATCTCGACTGGCACATGACCCTGCCCAAGTCCCAGGCCGTCGACCTGCCGGCCTCGAAGTACGGCGAGGGGCTAAAGCCGTCGTTCAAGAAGGGCTTCGTCTATTCCGACGCCTGGGTCGACGACGCCCGCCTGGTGATCTCCAACCTGAAGTCGGCGCGCGAGATGGGCGCCCGCATCTTCTCGCGCCACCGCTGCATCTCGGCCCGGCGCAGCGACGACGGCAAGCTGTGGCACATCGAACTGGCCGGCCCGAACGGCGCCACGGTACATCTCAAGGCACACGGCCTGGTCAACGCCGCGGGCCCCTGGGTGAAACACTTCCTCGACGAGCAGACGCCCATCCGCACCAACAAGCGCGTGCGCCTGATCAAAGGCAGCCACATCGTGGTGCCGCGCCTCTACGAGGGCAACCACGCCTTCATCCTGCAGAACAGCGACAATCGCATCGTCTTCGTCATTCCCTACGAGCGCGATTTCTCGGTGATCGGCACCACCGACATCCCGTCCGAGTTCGGCGAGAAGCCGGTTTGCACGCCGGAGGAGATCGTCTATCTCTGCGAGATCGCCGGCCACTACATGCAGAAGCCGGTGACGCCGGCCGATGTCGTGTGGACCTATTCGGGCGTGCGGCCGCTGTTCGACGACGGCGACGACGATCCCTCGGCGGTGACGCGCGACTATCATCTCGAGGTCGATGCTCCTGAAGGCGCCGCGCCCCTGCTCTCGGTTTTCGGCGGCAAGATCACGACCTACCGTCGCCTGGCCGAGCACGCCCTGGCCGACCTCAGCCGCTATTACCCCCATATGGGCAATGTCTGGACGGCAACGCGGCCGGTGTTCGACGGTGAGCTGGCCGATGCACCGACCTTCGACGAGGCCTTCGACCGCTTCGTCGACGGCGCCGCCCAGACCAAGCCCGGCCTGCCCAGGGAACTCGTCCGCGTGCTGGCGCGTCGCCACGGGTCGGGGTTGGGCGAACTTCTGGAGAAAGTGAAGATCGTGGCCGACCTCGGCCAATGGTTCGGCGGCCATCTCTACGAGGTCGAAGTCCGCTACCTGATCCGCGACGAATGGGCGGTCGAGCCCGACGACATCCTATGGCGGCGGACCAAGGAAGGCCTGCACATGACGCCACAGCAGCGCGACGCATTCGCAGGATGGATGGCCGCACAACGGCCCAACTTTACATAAATTTACCTTGGCGCCGGGGCACGGTCGGCGCCGCCGGGCCGTATCATCGAAACAACTTCCCTCACCTTCCGTCGAGGTCCGACATGTTGTTCCGTTCCCAAGTCCTGACCGTGCCGACTGCCATCGCCCTGGCGGTGGGTCTTTGCGTGGCGAGCCCGGCGTCGGCGCTCGATGGCGGCCCCGGCGATCCGCTGGAACTTGCTCAGGCCGGCCCGATGTCGCCACCGGCCGGCGGCATGATCCACGCCAAGGCAGACCGCGCTTTCGCACCCAAGGCGATGTGTCAGGATGGGCTTGCCCGCCGCGTCGGCAACCGCGCCTACATCAAGGCCCGGCTCGAGCTGAAGCCCGACCAGATGGCGGCCTGGAACGCCTTCGAGAAGGCGGCCGACGATGCATCGGCCAAGGAGCGTGCGCGCTGCGCCGCCCTGCCCGCGGAGACGAAGGAGATGCCCAACTACGTCGATCGCCTGTCGATGCGTGAAGACATGATGAAGGCGCGGCTCGCCTCGATCGAGGCGGTCAAGCCGACGCTGCTGGCGCTCTACAACGTCCTGTCGCCGGACCAGAAGGCCGTGCTCGACAGGCCGATGCGTGGTCCGATGGGTCGCGGCCGGGGTCCGCGCTGACGCCTACCAGTCGCTGGCGCGCACCATCTTCATCAGATCGTCGGCCATGGTGAGCGCCGTCAGCACGCCGGTCTTCGGATTGTCCGGCATGGCGCGGCCCAGGCGCTGCATAGAGAGTTCACCCGAGTCGCCCACCACTTCCAGGCGGCTGGCGTTGGTGCCGGGCGGCAGGGTGGGATCGGCCACCAGCTCGATCTCGGTGTGCTCCAGCCCGGCGCCGCACAGCGCCACCGTCACCGCGAGATTGGCGTTCTTGGGATAGAGGCGGCCGGCATCGGCCGGCTTGCCGCGGAAGATCACGGTCGGTTCCTTGATCGACGGCAGGTCGAACTCGGTCTCCGCCGGCGTGCCGGTCCAGGCGTGTGGCGGCTTGATCGACACGTATTTCACGCGCTCCAGCTTGCCCAACCGCATGGCCAGCAGTCCGTCGAGGCCGGCGATCGCGCCCGACGGCAGGCGCAGCCGCGCGCCGCTCTTCTCCGCCGCCTTGATGTGCTTCTTCCATAGCTTGGGATCGCCGTAAGCGCCGGTGGCGATGACCATGAGATCGATGCCCTTCCTCAGGATCGTCTCGCCCCAGTCGCGCACCGCCTGCTGACTCGCCGCCTCGACCACGACATCGGGCTTGAGCTTGAGCAGCGCCTTCAGGGAGTCGACCACGGCGACTTTCTTGCCGACCTTCTTCTGCGTCGCCTTGAGGCGGCCGGGTCGCACCAGGACGCCGACGACGTCGATCGGCGGCTTCTTGGCGGCGAACACGTCGAACAGCGTCTGGCTGATGGCGCCATAGCCGATCAGCGCGATTTTCAGTCTCTTGCTCTTCGCCATGTGATCCCCCCAAGTCTCGGCACTCCGCAACTATAGCGAGACAGACCAGGCCTTACGACCACGCCCGAGACCACGGGCCGAGGCGTTGACCTTCACATCGAATGACGGCAGGCTGTTCCGAGCCGCGAGACCGCGGGCTGCCGAGCGTTGCCTCGGGAGCCCGAATTGGCGGCGCCATTCAGGAGGCGTTGATCGAGTAAGCGTTCATCCACATAGCCAACTTCGGCCCAAAACCAACAAATCTGGGAGGCGACGTCCATGACCGACGAAGCAATCAAGAAGGGTCCCGAGCACACACGGCGTAACTTTCTCACCGCGACCACGGCATTGGCCGGGGCCGCAGTGGTCGGCCTGCCCGCAATGGCCGACGCACGCAAACGCAATCCCAAGCGCGGCGGGACGGTGCGCTTCGGCACCCGCGACGATTCCGTCGGGCTCGATACCCATCGCAACTTCATCTATTTCGTCTCGCACCCACTCTCCGGCCTGGTCGGCGGCCTGCTCGACTTCGACGCCGAAATGAACGTGGTCCCCGGCATTGCCAGCGAGTGGGACTCGTCCAAGGACCTGAAGACCTGGACGTTCAAGCTGCGCCGCGGTGCGGAATTCCACAACGGCGAGACGGTCGACGCGAACGCGGTCAAATGGAACCTCGAGCGGATCAAGGATCCCAAGATCGGCCATTCCTTCACACGCTCGGCGCTGTCCGACCTGGAACGCGTCACGGTGGACGACAAATATACGGTGCGCTGCCATCTCAAGGATCCAAGCGCCGCGTTCGACTCGAATGTTATTTACTACCCGGTCAATCTCATGGCGCCGGGCGCGGTCGACAAGGCGGATACCGCCCCGGTCGGCTGCGGTCCGTTCAAGTTCAAGTCGTGGAAGCGCTTCGACACCTGCGAACTGGTGCGCTTCGAGAACTTCTGGGAGACCGACAAGGAAGGCAACACGCTGCCCTACCTCGACGGCATGATCGGCAAGCCGAAGAAGGAGGATCGCGTCCGCCTGACGGCGCTGCGGACCGGCGAGGTCGATCTCATCGACAACGTCGCCTATGCCGACGCGCCGAGCTTCATCAAGGATTACGGCAAGACCTTCGACACTTGGCCGGTGCCGCAGGTCGGCACTGCGTTCGTCTCCTTCAACCTGAAGAGCGGACCGTTCTCCGAGAAGAACAATCCCGACGCCCTGATGCTGCGCACCGCCGCGGCGCACGCCATCGACCATCAGGCCATCCACGAGGCGATCTTCAACAACCAGGGCCAGATCGCCAAGGGCTTCTACAGCCCGTCGAGCCCGTGGTACTCGAAGGACATCGTGTCGTGGCCGCAGTACGATCCCGACAAGGCCAAGGCGATGCGCAAGAAGGCGAAGGACGGTGACGCCAAGATCCTGATCATCGCCAACGACAGCTATCCCTACATGCACCAGTCCGGCGAGCTGGTGCACGCCATGCTGAAGGACGCCGGGTTCAACGTCGTCTTCGAGATCCACCCGACGCCGGTGATCCAGGACAAGTACAACAAGGGCGCCACGCCGGGCCAGTGGGACGTCGATTCGTCGGCCAACAGTTATCGAATCGATCCCGACGGCTGGTTCTCCCGTTCCCTCCTGTCGACGGCTCCGGAAACCCGGCGGCGCCACGGCTACAAGAACGAGAAGGTCGACCAGCTCATCCTCGCGGCCAGAGTCGAGCGCGACCGGGCGAAACGGCGCCAGATGTATGCCGACGTGGATTCGCTGATCAACAAGGACCTGCCGCTGCTCTACACGCACTTCGTGCCGCTGCTGCAGGCCGGCACCAAGAAGGTCCACGGCTACAAGCCGGCCTTCACCGGCCCGTTTCAGTACGCCGGCGGCGGACTACGGACGACCTGGATCGACAGCTAGCCGCAACGAACCGCGTCCCCGGCAAACCCGCCGGCCGCAGCCCCCCGGGCTGCGGCCGGAAGGTACCGCACCTCCGACCGACGGTCCCGTCGATGCTTGCCTACATCATCCGCCGTATCGCCCATCTAATTCCCGTCCTCCTGGTCCTGACGGTGGTTGTCTTCACGTTCGTCGAACTATTGCCCGGCAACATCATCGACACGCTGATCGGCACCGAAGGAAACGACGACCCCGAGGTCCGCAAGATACTCGAGAAGGAGTACGGGCTCGACCAGCCGATCTACGTCCGCTACGCCAAATGGCTCTACCGCGCCGTGCAGGGCGACTTCGGCAATTCCCTGGTCACGCGGCGGCCGGTCTCCCTCGAGCTCCTGTCCGGAATTCCGGCGACGGTCTATCTCGCGCTCGTCGGCATCACGCTGTCGATGCTGATCGCAGTGCCGCTGGGCACGATCGCGGCGGTGCGGCGCAACACGCCGGTCGACTACACGGCCCAGGTGTCGTCTCTGGTCGGCATCTCGATCCCCGAATTCTGGTTCGCGATCCTCTGCGTCCTGTTCTTCTCGCTCTATCTCGGCTGGCTGCCGTCTTCGGGCTATATCAGCCCATTCGAAGACTTCTGGGGCAGTCTCCAGTTCCTGATCCTGCCGGCGGCTGCGGTCGGCTTCCGACAGGCGGCCTATACCACGCGGTTGACGCGATCGAGCATGCTCGACGAGATGAACAAGGAGTACGTCGACACCGCGCGCTCGCTGGGCTTGAGCGAGCGCAAGGTGATCTTCAAGTACACGCTGCGCAACGCGATGATCCCGACCATCACGATCAGCGGCCTGCAGCTCGCCAACCTGCTGGGCGGCACCGTCGTGCTCGAATCGATCTTCGCCTGGCCCGGCATCGGGCGGGCCATCTTCGAGGCCATCCTCCAGCGCGACTACCCGCTGATCCAGGCCGGGGTTCTGGTGCTGGGCGTGATCGTCGTGGTCATGAACCTGCTGGTCGACCTCACCTACAGATACCTCAATCCACGCGTCAAACTCGGTTAGGCGGCACGACCATGACTCAATTGGACGCACCGGAGCTGGCGACGATCGACGAAGGCCGCGCCCCGGCGATGACCAAGCGCCTCGCGCGCTTCGGCGCCGCCCTGTCGAATGCCTGGTACGAGCTGCGCAAGAGCCGGACCGCCTCGATCGGGCTCGTCATGCTGGTGCTGCTGTTCGGCGCCTGCCTGGCGACGCCGTGGATCGCGACGCAGAGCCCGGTCAAGCAGAACTATCGCGAGCGGCTGCAGCCCCCGAGCGAACAGCACCTGCTAGGCACCGACCGGCTGGGACGCGACATCTACTCGCGCCTTCTGTGGGGTGGCCGGACGCTGGTCACAATCGCCCTGCTCGCGGTCGCGTTCGGTCTAGCCATCGGCGTCCCCTACGGCGTTCTCTCCGGCTACTACGGAGGCACCGCCGACACGGTCGCCATGCGTGTCGTCGACGGACTGCTGGCGTTTCCCGGACTGCTTCTCTACCTGCTGATCGTCACCTTGGCGCGCGAATGGAAATTGGAGGGAATCTACAACGATCTGATTCTGGTCTTTGCCCTCGGATTCGCCTTCATGCCGGAGGTCGCGCGGCTGGCGCGCGGCTCGGTCCTGGCCGAGAAGCAGAAGGAATACGTCGAGGCCTCGCGTGCCATCGGTGACGGCAGTCTCAGCATCGCGTTGCGCCAGATCCTGCCCAACATCGTCTCGCCGCTGATCGTCAATGGCACGGTCCGGCTGGGCTATGTCATTCTGATCGTGGCGGCGCTGTCGTTCCTCGGCCTCGGCACGCCCCCGCCGGCGCCCGACTGGGGCTCCGATCTCAGCGCGGCGCGCGACTACATGGAGACGCATCCGCTGATAGCGGCGTTCCCAGGCTTGGCCATATGCTACACCGTGCTCGCCTTCAACCTGTTCGGCGACGGTCTGCGCGACATCCTCGATCCGCGGCTGG
>MEMN01000004.1:8236-11060 GCA_001767945.1 Alphaproteobacteria bacterium RIFCSPHIGHO2_12_FULL_66_14
CGGTCGCCGCCGACGTCGATCAGCGGTGGCGCGACCTCGGCGCAGATCGCGGTCTCCCGCGGGCAGCGCCCACACAACCGGCAACCCGGCGGCGGGTCGATCGGCGTCGACACCTCGCCCCGCAGAGTCAGCCTCGGCGGCGGCTTGTCGGGGTCGGCCTCGGGCACGGCTGCGAGCAGCGCCTTGGTGTAGGGATGAAGCGGATCCTCGAACAGCGTGGCGGCGGGCCCGGTCTCCACGATCTTGCCGACATACATCACCGCCACGCGGTCGCTGATGTGGCGGATCACGCTGAGATCGTGGGCGATGAAGAGATAGGTCAGCCCGAACTCATCCTGCAGGTCGCGAAACAGGTTCAGGATCTGCGCCTGGATCGAGACGTCGAGCGCCGAGACCGGTTCGTCGCCGATCACCAGCTCGGGGTCGACGGACAAGGCGCGGGCGATCGCGATCCGCTGCCGCTGCCCGCCGGAGAACTCGTGCGGATAGCGGTCGATGTGCTCGACGCCAAGGCCGACGCGGCGCAGCAGGTCCAGCACCCTGTCGCGCTTCTCGCTCCACGACCTGGCCAATCCGTGGATTTCCATCGGCCGGCTCAGGATGTGCATGACCGTCTTGCGTGGATTGAGCGAGCTGTAGGGATCCTGGAACACCAGCTGGACGTCCTTGCGGGTCTCCTTCATGCGCGCGGGCGAGAACGCCAGAAGGTCCTCGTCCTTCAGCCTGACCTCGCCGGCGGTCGGCTCGATCAGCCGCGTCACCAGCCGCGCAGTCGTCGACTTGCCGCAACCGCTTTCTCCGACCAGGCCCAGCGTCTCGCCCCGGCGGATGTGGAAATCGATGCCGTCGACCGCCTTCAGCACCTGGGCCTTCTCGCCGGCCATCTTCGAGTAGATGTCGCCATGCAGCGTGAAATGCTTGGTGAGGCCCTTGACCTCCAGCAGCATGTCGCCAGTCGCCCCTTGCACCGTCATGCGGTGGTCCCCCGATCATGCAGATGGCACGCCGCAAGATGGCCGGGCGCTACCTCCTTGAGTCTAGGAATCTCTCGCCGGCAGACGTCCATTGCGTGGGCGCACCGCGGATGGAATTTGCAGCCCGACGGCGGCTCCATCATGTTGCAGACCGAGCCGGCGATCGGGGTGAGGTGTCTCGCCTGGGCGTCGAGGCGCGGGATCGAATTCAGCAGGCCCACCGTGTAGGGATGCTGCGGGTTGGCGAAGATCTCGCGTTTGTCGCCGAGTTCGACCATGTGCGAGGCGTACATCACGCCGATCTTGTCGCAGGAGTGGGCGACGACGCCGAGATTGTGGGTGATGAACAGCAACGACATGCCGAGCCGCTCGATCATGCCGGTGATCAGTTCGAGGATGGTGGCCTGGATCGTGACGTCGAGCGCCGTGGTCGGCTCGTCGGCGATGAGGAAGCCCGGACTGCAGCTGAGCGCCATCGCCAGCATCACGCGCTGGCGCATGCCGCCGGAGAACTCGTGGACGTAGCTGTCGAGCCGCTTTTGCGGCGATGGAATGCCCACCAGGGCCAACAGCTCGACGACGCGCTCGCGCGCCTCCTTCTGCGAAAGTCCGAGGTTCGTGCGCAGCGCATCGGATATCTGCTCGCAGACGGTGAACACCGGGTTGAGCGCACTCATCGGCTCCTGGAACACCATCGCGATGTGGCGTCCGCGCAGCGCCCGCATCTCGGCATCGCTCTTGTCGAGGACATTGTCGCCGCCGAACAGGATGCGACCGCGCTGGATCTCGCCGGGCGGATCGGGGATCAGCCGCATGATCGCCCGCGCGGTCACCGACTTGCCCGACCCGGACTCGCCGACCAGACCGAAGGTCTCGCCGCGGCCGATGGAAAAGGACACGCCGTCGACTGCCGTGAGATCGCCCCGCTTCAGGCGAAAACGCACGGTCAGGTCGTCCAGCTCGAGCACCGTCTCGGGCATGATATGTCACTCTCGTCGCGATTTATTGTCCGACATGCCCGCCAACTGGCGGACGGCAGACCGGTTTGTTCAGTACGCGCGGATGACTGTTACGCTTGTTTTCTTCCCTGTTGCCTCCGAGCCTAGGGGAGGCCGGCGGGCGAGGCAACCCGTCATGGGGCGCGGTTTTGGCGCGGCGGGACGACCCTTGCGACCCCATGGGGGCGCGGCTATAACCGCGCCTCCCGAGCGGGCCGGAGTCCGTAACACCTGACGGAGCGTAGCTCAGCCTGGTAGAGCACTAGCTTCGGGAGCTAGGGGCCGGAGGTTCGAATCCTCTCGCTCCGACCAATCGGGAAAGAAACGGCGGATCTTCGGGTCCGCCGTTTTTTTGCCGGCACGCCCTCTACTCGGCGCAGCGCACCACCAGCAAGGTCGCGGCGAGGAGATCGGCGCAGCCGCCGGGCGAGAGGTTGCGGTCGACGAAGGCCCGATGCAGCCGTTGGGCGCGCTCGAACCAGTCCTCCGTCATGCATCCGCCGGCGGCGAGGAACTCGGCCGCGGTCCGGCGCACGTATCCGCCGGCCTCGGCTCCGCCGCGATACAGCACCGTCGTGTCGTCGACCGCCGCCATGAGGGCGAACAGCGTGTGCACGCTGGCCGCGTTTGCCTCGAGCCCCGCCCCCACGGCCTGTTGGTAGGCCGGCACGCCGACCTGGAAGATGCCGGGGAATCCGCGGGCCGCCTCATCACGCGCGCCTCCCGCCCCGGTCCTGCGCCGCACGAGACCGCCATGGCTTGGGTCCGCGTCGCCGCGCGCGGCGTGCGCCGCCAGCGCATCGCCCCAGTCGCGAATCAGACTGGCCTGGATCATTTCGGGAGTGACCGTCG
>MEMN01000004.1:11161-13304 GCA_001767945.1 Alphaproteobacteria bacterium RIFCSPHIGHO2_12_FULL_66_14
ACCGTCGAAGGAGCGTCCCCGCCGGCCGGCCGACGCAAGGTCCGCAAACGGCCGCCGCAACGAATCGGCCGAGCGGCACATGAGATCGAAATCCATGTCGGTATGGGCGCCCGAGTCGACGGGGCTGACGAGGCCCGGCTTGGGATAGACCCTCAGCTCGTCCCGCATGGCCACGACCGCCACGCCGGCCAAGGCCAGATCGTCGGGCAGTATCGCATCGGCGTCGTCCATGGCCACCGGCGGGACGATCATCGAGATCACGGCCGCAGCTCCTCGCGTCGGATCATGCGGACGGTGTCGACGGTCTTCAGCAGGACCTCCGGCGCCCCCAGGCGATATTCACGCCACTGCACCTCGCCCACGCCGGGGAAGGACAGTTCGCCATCGAGCTTGAACGGCAGCGCCGCCTCCTGGCCTTCGAGAAACGCCGCGGCGTTCTCCGCCTCGCGCGGACCGGCGACAGGGACGAACAGGTCCAGATCCGACGACGGCCGGACGTGCCGCTCGCCGGTCAGGGTTTGCCACATCCAGCTTCCATAGACGCGCAAATCCAGCCCTGCGACTGCCGCGCCGTCCGCCAGCCGCGCGAAGGCAGACGCGTGACCGACGGCCGGACCACAGCGGGCCACCTCCGCCAGGACCGGCGGCTCGGCCATGCGAACGACCTGCGCCGCAAGCGCATGCGCACCAATGCGGCGCGGACGGATCTCGGGAAATTTCTCGTGGACCGCGCAGAAGCCCAACGACACCTCGCCGCGCTCGCCGCGGCGGCGGCAGACCACGAACGGTCGGCCGTCGACATGCCATTGCTCCACCCGCTGGCGGTCGGACTCGTCGTCGGCTTCCGGAACCTGCGACAGCCAGACCAGCGCATGGCGGTGGAGGCCGGTCATTTTGCCGCTTCGGCGAGCACCCTGTTGCGGATATCCAGGGCGAGTTTGCGACCGCCGCGCTTCTTGCCCAGGGCGGCCCGGTTATCGTCGGATGCGGCCGCGGCGATCGCCTTGGCAAGCCGGGCCTGCAGGTCGCCCTTGCTCGGCCAGACCTCCTCGACACCGCCCAGCAGGGCGAATGGCTCGGCGCCGAACTCGAGCGACGGCATGGTCTTGGAGAGCTTCTGCAGCACGGGCACGGGAATCTTGGTGACCGCCGACATCGCCGCGATGGGCATCAGCCCGACGCTGGCCGAGTCGAGCGCATAGATGCGGTCGGCAAACATGCCGTAGCAGATGAAGGCACCGCCGATGGCCTTGCCGGTGGCGACCGTGATGAGCTTGTGGCCCTTGCGCCGCGCCAGTTCGAGGCAGCTCAGCAGATGGCCGAAGTAGCTGGCGAGACCCAGCATCTCGTCGACCCGGTTGGGTTCCTGCCCGGCGCTGTCGACCAGCATCACGATCGGCATCCTGGGATGGCGTTCGATGCAATTGATCACATGCGCCGCCAGCACGAGGGCCGCTTCATTGCCGATGTAGGTGCCGTTGCAGGTGCCGATGACGCAGACATCCTTGCCATCCGCCCGGGCATAGCCGGCGAGCACGGATTTCTCGATGACGATGCCCTTGGCCGATCCGCCGAAGAACTTGCCCAGAAGGGCGCGGGGCGATGGCTGCTTCATCGCCTACTTCCTTCCCGCTTTGGCGAGCGCCACGAACTCCGGGCCCGAGGCCAGGGAAGCACCCACGATGTCGCGCACGCCCATGCCCTTCCAGACGTCGTCCGGATTTTCCGCCCTGCCGAAACGCTTCAGCCTCTTCTCCAAATCCTTCTGCCGCGCCTTCGCGTTCTTGAGCGTGACCGGGCTCGATCTGGTCAACAGCTTGCCGACGGCCTCGCGCACCGCGTCCGCGGCATCGTGAACGAGCGCCTCCGCATCACCCAGGAGATACTTCGTCTTGCCGCCGCTCGTCTTCCAGACCAGCGCCCGATTGGATGAATCGTAAGCCTGCTTGCCCATCCACTTCTCGATCACGATCGGGCCGGAGATGCCGAGCCGGCCGTGTTCAGTCATCACCCGAAAGTCGCAGCAGGTCGAAAGGATGCCCATGCCGCCGTAGGCACCGATGTCGGAAGCAATGACGGCGATCGTCGGCACCTTCAGCGCCCGGCATTCGAAGATCGCCCGCATCGTCTCGGCGATCGCGAT
>MEMN01000005.1:0-1532 GCA_001767945.1 Alphaproteobacteria bacterium RIFCSPHIGHO2_12_FULL_66_14
CAGCTCCTTGGAAAGCAGCGCCGGCATCCAGAAGCGGCGCAGCAGCTCGCCCATCGGCGTGCCTTTGCCGCTCAAGGTCAGGAGTTCGTTGTCGGTCTGGCTCAGCATCAATCACCCAATCCGTACTGGTGGCCGACATAGCCGTGACGATGGCCGAAGCGCTCGGTCATCACGGCGGCGAGGTCTTTGTCCGGCGTCGCGACCCAGCCACCGGAGCGCACGGCATAGCGGTTCGGGTTGCTTGCGGCCGGAGGCTCCTTGCCGGAAGCCACGCCGCGGGCGGCTGCCATCATCAGCTTGCGGAATTCCACGACTCCGATGTCCGTCGGGCCGAGATGCTCCCTGGTGCGGTCCTGGATCGGGCCCTGGCTGTCCTGGATGGCGGCGTCCTGTTCCGACACGCCGACGATGCCGGTGAAGCTGTCGGTCTTCTGCGCCCGACGATCGACCAGGTAGTCGTTGTGCATGTTGCGCAGCGGCACGTAGTTGCCGTCGACCTCGGAGTGGACGTTGAAGCCGCCCTGGAACTTGGTGCGCTCGGAGTTGCTGAAGGGACGCTCGGGCTGCCAGCAGTAGGTGTAGATCCAGCAATTCACATCGTCGACCGGCACCCACGACTGGCCGTAGTAGATCTCGCCGGGGAAGGCGGCCGGCGTATAGGCATGATTGGGCATTAGAAACTGGGCGATGCGCCAGTAGAGATCGGCGCCGTCGGTCTTGCGCGCGCCGCCGATCACCAGGCCGGCGTCGTGGCCCAGCACGGCGAATTTCGGCCGCGGATCGTTCTGCACCCAGCGGATGCGGTCGTCGGGCTTGGACTGGTCGGCGAGGGCGGCCTTGGCCATCGCCGCGCGGGCGCCGGCATCGTCGGTCGCCAGCACCTTGTGCAGGAAGGAGAAGTGCGCGGTGTCGATGCCGCCCTCGAGACTCTGCACCCAGTTGCAGTCCTGCCACTTCTTGGTGACGAAACGGGACGAGGCGGGAACCAGCCCCATCTCGAGCTGCGGCAGCTCGGGCATCTTCTCGCGCGGACCCATGTAGACCCAGATCATGTCGCCCCATTCGCGCGTCGGATAGGCGAGCAGCTTGATCGTGTCCTTGTAGGCCGATTCCGGCGGCGAGGTCGGCAGGTCGACGCAGTTGCCGTCGATGTCGAACTTCCAGCCGTGGAAGGCGCAGCGCAGGCCGCAGTCCTCGTTGCGGCCGTAGTAGAGATTGGCGCCGCGATGAGGGCAGTGCGGCTCGACGATGCCGACGCGGCCGTCGCTCTGGCGGAAGGCGAGCAGGTCCTCGCCCATGATGCGGATCTTCCTGGGCGGCCCGTCGCGCTCGGACAGTTCCTCGGAGAGCAGCGCCGGCATCCAGAAGCGGCGCAGCAGCTCGCCCATCGGCGTGGCCTTGCCGCTCTGGGTCAGGAGTTCGTTGTCGGTCTTGGTCAGCATTATGCCGTCGCCTTTGCCAAAGCTTGTTCCAGATCGGCGATGATGTCGTCCACCGTTTCGATGCCGATCGAGAGCCTGAGCACGTCGGGC
>MEMN01000005.1:1542-12526 GCA_001767945.1 Alphaproteobacteria bacterium RIFCSPHIGHO2_12_FULL_66_14
CGAAGGTGAACACCGAGCCCGCGCCCTTTGGCAGGTATTTCTTCGCGAGCTTGTTGTATTTGTTCGAGGCTAGGCCGGCATAGTTCACCCAAGCCACGGCCGGGTGTTTCTCCAGATACTGCGCGACCTTGGCCGCGTTGGCGCAGTGGCGCTCCATGCGCAGCCCCAAAGTTTCGATGCCGAGCATCGTGAGCCAGGCATTGAACGGTGCCTGGCTGGGGCCGAGGTCGCGGAGGCCCACGGCATGGCTATGGAAGGTGTAGGCCATATCGCCGAACGTCTCGTTGAAGTTGAGGCCGTGATAGGCGGGCTCGGGGCCGGCGAGGCTGGGGAACTTCCCACCGCGCGACCAATCGAACTTACCGGAGTCGACGACCGCGCCGCCCATCGAAGTGCCGGTGCCGCTCAGGAACTTGGTGGTTGAGTGCACGATCAGGGTCGCACCGTAGTCGATCGGCTTGCAGAGGTAGGGCGTGGCCAGGGTGTTGTCGACCAGCAGCGGCACGCCCGCATCCTCGGCGATGCGGGCGATCGTCTCGATGTCGCTCACCACGCCGCCGGGATTGGCCAGGCTCTCGATGAAGAAGGCCTTGGTGTTGGCTGTCACTGAGCGCTTGAAGTTCTCCGGCTCATCGGCGTCGACGATCTTCGCCGTCCAGCCGAACTTGGGATAGGTATTCTTCATCTGCTGCAGCGAGCCGCCGTAGAGGCGCGAGGAGGCGACGATCTCGGCGCTTGGGCTCATCAGCGGAAACAGCGCCAACACCTGCGCCGCATGACCGGACGAGGCCACCGTGCAACCGCGGCCACCTTCCAGGGTGGCGAGCCGGGCTTCCAGCGCGGCATTGGTCGGGTTGGTCAGGCGCGAATAGATGAAGCCAACGGTCTGCAGGTTGAACAGTGCCGCGGCATGGTCGGCATCTTCGAAGACATAAGCCGTGGTCTGATAGATCGGCAGCGCGCGCGCGCCGGTGGCGGGATCGGGGGCGGCGCCGGCGTGGACCGACAGGGTCTCGAAGCCGAATGTCTTGTCACTCATGGAACTCTCCAAAATGTCCAGCCCCAAATGTCCGCTGCCGTGCGGAAAACTTGGAAACCAACTTCGCCACTTTCAGGATGGCATCAAATTGTTGCCAAGTCGTTGACGCGGCGGGCATTTTCGCCGCCAGGAAGAATGCGGCAAGGTCCGCCAAAAGCGGACATTGCAGGAACTGACTTCGGCATTTCCCGGCCTCCGGTTCCAGGGGGTTGGCGTGGGTACAGGAAGAGTCGGCAGGAAGTCATAGGTAAATTCCGACCATACGCCGTGGCGGGCGTCAAACCAGTCCGGCGATGAACTGAACCGCCTGGCGGTCGGAGCGGGCGCGCCAGGCGCCGGCGCGATAGAGGCCGATCAGCCCGTGTGTCATGCCCCACAGGCGGAACACCTGCCGTTCGCCGTCCTTCGTGGAGCCAACGGCGGCCAGGGAGGCGGCTGTGACGCGGCGGAATGCCGGCCCCAGCCCGTCTGCCATCGCGTACCACTTCCGCAACGGTAGCGAGAATATCAGGTCGTAGAGATGCGGCTCGGCGAAGGCGAAGCGGGCATAAGCGCGAACGATCTCGCGGGAGTCCGGCGCCGACAGTTTTTCCAGCGCAGTGGCCAAGCGATCGAAGCCCACGGTCGCGACCTCGATCTTGAGGGCGTCGAGCGAGGCGAAGTGGCGGTAGAGCGCGCGATGGTTGACGCCGATGCGGCCCGCCACAGCGCGGAGCGTGAGCGCGTCGCGACCGTCGGCGGCCAGCAGGGCAAGCGCTGCCTCGACGGCGGCGGCTTTCGCATCGCCGTGATGAAAGGTCGGGCGCGCCGGCTTGCGTGGCACTGCGTCAGGTGCGCTTCTTCGAGACGTGCCAGTCGACCATCATCTCGCCGATCTCGATACCATCCTCGCCGCGCAGCGACACGACGATCGGGAAGCGGACCAGGCCCTCGGTCCTGACGGCCTCGATCAGCGCATCAGGTTCGGCCTCGACCCGGGCTTCCGCCGTCACGGCGCCCTTGGCGAGGCCGAAATAGCGGATCGAAGCCTCGGCGGCGACCGGTCGGATCTCGAGCAGGATGGGGGCAAAAGCGCCGGCCATCGCCGCACCCGAGGCGGTTTCGCCAAGCGCAAAGAGTGCGGCGGCATGCTGGGTGCCGATATGGTTAAGGCCCTCGGGACGAAAGGGTAGATGGGCCGAGGCGCGGCCGCCGGCGATGCTGTCGATTTCGACGCCGGCTAGGCGGGCGAAAGGCACGCTCTGGCCAAGCTGGCTGCGGATCATGTCGTAGTTCATGGTGGGTTCCATTGATGTCTCCATTGGAGACATATGGCCTCAACAGCGGCGGCCGTCGAGTCCTTTTCGGGGGCTACGGGCGGGAAAACACGATGCAGGCCGGGCTGCCGACTTTCACTCGGGCTGGGCTCGGCGCGAGGCGGCCGTCGCGGCCGACGCGATAAGTGACGATCGAGTGGCCGCCCTGATTGGCGATGTAGAGGAAGCGTTGGGTGGGGTCGAAGGCGAAGAAGCGCGGCGTGCCGCCCTTGGTCGGGACCCATTGCTTCGGTGCCAGCGCGCCCGTATCGGGATCGATGGCGAACACGCCGATGCTGTCGTGGCCGCGGTTGGAGACATAGACGTTGCGGCCGCCGCGATCGAGCCAGATCTCCGCGCCGGTGCTGTAGCCGGTGAAGTCGGGCGGCGTCGACGGCGTGATCTGCAGCGGCGTGAGCTTGCCGCTGCGGCGATCCTGGCGGTAGGTCGTGATCGTCGAATCGAGTTCGTTGATGACGTAGGCCAGTGCCTTCCTGGGATGGAAGTCGATGTGGCGCGGCGCGGCGCTTGGCCGGGCCGCGACACGGGCGGCCTCGACCAGCATGCGGCACTTTTCGTCGAGGCGGTAGGCCACGATACTGTCGGAGCCCTTGCAGGGCACATAGAAGAAGCGGCCCTGCCGATCGAGCGGGATGTGATGCGGCGCCATGTTGCGCTGTTGCACGCGGTGCGGTCCCAGCGTGCCGGTGACTGGCGTCAGGGTGCGATAGGGGGCGAGGCCGCCGTCCATCCGGACAGGCAGGACGGCAAGCGAATCGGAGCCGTAGTTCGCGACCACGAGGAAGGAGCCCGTGGTATCGAGGGCGAGATGCACCGGATTGTAGCCGCCCGTCGACTGCCGATTGAGCAGGCCGAGGTGGCCGGTGCTCTGGTCGATGTGGAAGGCGGTGGCTTCGCTGCGATCGCCGTGCACCGAATAGAGGAAGCGGCCGGACGGATCCATCGCCAGGAAGGACGGGTTCTCCAGGTCGCCGAGGTGCTGAATGTGCCTGAAGGCGCCGGTGCGACGGTCGACGCGATAGACGTTGATGCCGTTGCCGCGCCCGTTGCGCTCGGGCGTGGTGTAGCTGCCGACGTATGCAAAGAGCGGGCGAGCGTCGCGCTTGCGATCCTTCATTCAGCTATTGTCGCCTGCTGCAAGCCGAGGTCAACGATGTCCGACACGAAGAGACGGAAGATTGCACTGGTCACCGGCGCCAACCAGGGGCTCGGTCTCGCGTTGGTTCGAGGGCTGTGTCAGGTCCTGGGCGAGAGCGGTACGGTCTATCTCGGGACCCGCGACGAGGCGCGCGGACGCGCGGCCCGCGACCTTCTCCGCGGCGAGGGCCTGCGACCGGAGTTGATGGCGATCGACGTCGGCGAGGATGCCAGCGTGCAGGCGGTGGCCGACGCCGTTCGCGCACGGCATGGCGGGATCGACATCGTTGTCTCGAATGCGGCCCAGCGCATTTCCAAGGACATTCCATCGGCCGAGCAGGTCGCCGGCTTCGTGAACACCAACAATCACGGCACACGCCGGATGATGCGGGCCCTCGTTCCGCTGCTGCGCGACAACGCCCGTTTCATCGTCGTGGCGAGCTCGTTCGGCTCGCTGCGCAACCTCGACGCCAGCCTGCATCCCAAATTCGATGGTCGCGATCTGACGCTGGACGCCATCGAACAGGCCATGGACGAGTATGCCGCCGCCGTGCGTTCGGGAACGGCGGCATCAGCCCGTTGGCCGGACTGGATCAACGTTCCGTCCAAGATCGGGCAGGTCGCGGCCGTTCGGGTGCTGGCGCGCAACGGTGACGCGGAGTTTCGCCGGCGCGGCATCCTGGTCAACGCCGCATGCCCCGGCTTGGTCGATACCGACGCCTCGCGGCCGTGGTTCGACGACATGTCGAAGGCAGCGAGCCCGGACGAGGCGGCCCGGGATCTCATCTGGCTGGCGACGCTGCCGCCGGCTGCCGTGGAACCCTACGGCGAACTGGTCCGCAACCGCCGGCCGTTACCTTGGAAATAGCGACCTTAGGGCAAGGAAAGAACGACGCGCAGCCCGGGCTTGCGATCCTCGAGCCGCACCGAGAGCCCATGCAGGCCGGCGATCGCCTTCACCAAGGCGAGGCCGAGGCCGCTGCCGGCGGTCGAACGGCTGCGGTCGAGGCGGTAGAAGCGGTCGAACACCTTGTCGTGTTCCTCCGCCGGAATGCCGGGGCCGTCGTCGGCGACCTCGGCGTCGAAGCCGGTCGCGGTTTTGTGGAGGCCCATTGAAACCGTGGAACCGGCGGGGGTGTGGCGGAGCGCGTTCTCGACCAGGTTGGAAATCATCTGGGCGAGAAGCTGACGGTCGCCGATCAGGCGCACGCCGTCCTCGACATGGATCTGGAGCCTGTGGCGCGAATCCTCGGCGGCTGGCAGGTAGGCCTCGCCGATGCTGCGCACGAGGGCGGAGAAATCGAGTTCCGTGAAGGCGCTCTTCTGCGCGCCGGCCTCGACCTGGGCAATGCGCAGCAGCGCGGAAAAGGTTTCGAGCAGGGCGTCGGCTTCCTCGATGGCGGCTTCGGTCGCCTGGTCGTAGTCGTCGGTGGTCGTGGCGCGCTCGCGCGCGTCTTCCAGGTGTTGGCGCAGGCGGCCGAGTGGTGTGCGCAGGTCGTGGGCGATGTCGCTCGAGACCTGGCGCAGCCCGTCCATGAGCTGCTGGATGCGGGCCAGCATGTCGTTGAGGCTGGTGACGAGCTGGTCGATCTCGTCGTGGGTGCCGCGCACCGGGACGCGCGCCGAGAGATCGCCCTCCATGATGGCGCGGCTGGTGCGGGTGATGGCGTCGATGCGGCGCAGGAAGGTGCTGCCGAGCCAGGCGCCGCCCGCGATCGCCAGCAGGAGGGTGAGGCCGCCCGCCCAGGCGAAGGCGCGCACGATGGCGCGCTGCATGTCGCTCAGGCGATTGGCGTCCTGGGCGACCAGCAGGAACGATCCGTCGGACAAGGTGAGGCCGTAGCCCGTGAGCTTGGGGCTCTGCTCGGTCTCGGGCTCCGCCGCGTCGGGCTGGGGCACGAAGTCGATCACGCCGTTGACCGGCGGCATGCCGGGCAGGTTGCCGACCACGACGCGGCGGTTGGGCGCCTGCAGGAGATAGAAGATCGGTCCCCTGGTGCGGAAGTTCATGCGCCGCGCGATCTGCTCGGCGAGGCCGGGCAGGCCGCTGCGGCGATGGATCTCGGCGAGCTGCAGCGCCTCGGTGCGCAGCACTGCCGCCATGTCGTTCTGCATCGCCGCCGTCGCCGTGTAATAGACCGTGGCGAACAGGGCGCCGGCCGAAACGACGAACAGCACGGCATAGATCAGCGGCAACCGGAAGCTGGCCGAGCGCAGGATTCGCGTCAGGTTTCTAGTCGGGCGCGCGGATGACATAGCCAGCCCCCCTGACGGTGTGGAGCAGGGGCTTGTCGAAGCCCTTGTCGATCTTCGAGCGCAGGCGGCTGATGTGCGTCTCGACGATGTTGGTCTTGGGATCGAAATGGAAATCCCAGACCTTCTCCAGCAGCATGGTGCGGGTCACGACCTCGCCAGCGTGGCGCAGCAGATATTCGAGGATCTTGAATTCCTGGGCGAGCAGCTCGATGCGCCTGCCGGCACGCGTCACCGTGCGGGCCAGCAGGTCCATTTCGAGGTCGCCGGCGACGAGCGACGTCGCCGCCATGATCGGCGGCCGCCGGGCCAGCGCACCGACGCGCGCCAGCAGCTCGGCGAAGGCGAACGGCTTCACGAGATAGTCGTCGCCGCCCGCCTCGAGGCCGGCGACGCGATCGTCGACGCCGCCCATGGTGGTGAGGAACAGCACCGGCGTCTTGACGCCCGAGGCGCGCGCCGCCTTGACCAGCGACAGGCCATCGGTAATCGGCAGCATGCGATCGACGATCAGCACCTCGTACTTCTCGCCGGTGGCGAGGTAGAGGCCGTCGCGGCCGTTGTCGGAGTGATCGACCACATGGCCGTGCTCGCGCAGGCCCTTGGCGATGTAGTCGGCGGTTTGCTTGTCGTCTTCGACCAGGAGGATTTTCACGGCTGCCTTTTTCTCTCGCGTCGACGTTGCCTGTACAGGCTTTGACGCCATTCCCGCCCAGGACGCAATCGTCCCCAACTATACAAACATTCAATCCGGCGGCCATCCGGGCGCCACGGGCAACCCCCCATATTCCTTCGCGAGGCCCCCAAAGGAGGTTGTTCATGACAAAGACCAAGACTCGTATTCTCACCGCCCTGGCGCTGACCACCGCGCTGACGGCACCCGCGCTCATCGCCCCGATGTTCAGCGCGCCTGCCGCGATCGCCGCACCGCAGGCCGTGCAGGACTTCTCCGATCTCGCCGCCAGGGTGACCCCGGCAGTCGTCAACGTCGCCGTGACCATGAAGGCCGGCGCCGACGATGGCGACGAGGTCCGCATGTCCGGTCCGCAGGACAAGCAGATGGAAGAGTTCATGAAGCGCTTCACCGAGCGCTTCGGCCAGCCGGCGCGTCCGGACGGCAAGCAGCGCCCGCAGCACAAGGGCCAGGCCGTCGGCACCGGCTTCATCGTCGATGCCAAGGGCACGATCGTCACCAACTATCACGTCGTGTCGAAGGCCGACTCGATCACCGTGACCCTGTCGGACGGCACCAAGCTGCCGGCCAAGCTGATGGGCGGCGACGAGAAGACCGACCTCGCCGTGCTCAAGGTCGAGAGCGACAAGCCGCTGCCGTTCGTCTCGTTCGGCGACGCCTCCAAGGTGCGCGTCGGCCAGGCCGTCATGGCGGTCGGCAACCCGTTCGGCCTGGGCGGCACCGTGACGACCGGCATCGTGTCGGCGCGCGGCCGCGACATCCAATCGGGCCCTTTCGACGACTACATCCAGACCGACGCGGCCATCAACCGCGGCAACTCGGGCGGCCCGCTGTTCGACATGGAAGGCAAGGTGATCGGCATCAACACCGCGATCTACTCGCCGACCGGCGGCAACATCGGGCTTGGCTTCGCCATCCCGTCGAGCCAGGCCGAGCCGGTGATCGCGCAGCTCAAGGACAACGGCCGGGTCGAGCGCGGACTGCTCGGCGTGCAGATCCAGCCGGTGACCAAGGAAATTGCCGAGAGCCTGTCGCTCAAGGCCGACAAGGGCGCCCTGGTGGCGATGGTGCAGCCCGACAGCCCCGCGCTGGCGGCCGGCATCAAGTCGGGTGACGTGATCATGAGCGTCGACGGCAAGAAGGTCGACGGCATCAAGGAGCTGACCCGCACGATCTCGGCGATGAAGCCGGGGACCTCAGTGAAGCTCGGCGTGTGGCGCGACGGCAAGGACATGACCGTCACTGCCAAGGTCGGCGACCAGAAGGACGACGGCGCGATCATCAAGGCCAAGGCCGACGGCAAGCCGGGCGAGGCCGCCAAGCCGGAGCCGACGAGCTACGGCGTGTCGCTGGCGTCGATCTCGCCGGACGCCCGCAAGCAGCTCGGCCTCGATGGCGCGGTCAGCGGCGTGCTGGTGGCGGCGGTCGAGCCGGGCAGCCCGGCCGACGACCAGGGGCTGAAGGCCGGTGACGTCCTGCAGCAGGTCGGCCGCGATGCGATCGACAGCCCGAAGATGGCTGCCGAGAAGCTCAAGGAAGCCAAGAAGACCGGCAAGCCGGTGCTGATGAAAATCTATCGTGAGGGCATGACCCGCTTCGTCGCTATCTCTCCCCGGGCGGCGTAGCAAGGACCTCTCGACGAGCCGGCGGTGGCCCCACCATCGCCGGCTTTGTCACATCCGGAGATCATGGTCTGAGCATGGGCTCGAGCTGGGCCTGAGTTAAGGGAGGCGCGCCGTCACGGGCAGAACAACCTCGGACGGCGTGTCACGGAGGGGGAGCCCGCGGTCCGGGTGTATTCGGACCGCGGGTTTTTATTTGCGCGCGCCGCTAGCGGAAGAGGAAGCCGACTTCGGAGAGGTCCTCGTCGCCCAGCCAGCGCAGGCCCGGCGCGAGGGTGCCGGTGGCGGAATGGGCCGGCCCCTCGTCGTCTTCCGGCACCAGCGCCGGCATGACCTCGCGGGCGAACAGGCGAACGGAGCGTGCCGACTCCTCGAACGAGAGATCGCCGCAGGCGAAGCGGCAGATGCTGTAGTTGATGCCCGAGACGAACTGGTCGCGCAGCATGCGGTCGCGCACCGTGGCCGGCGAGCCGGCGACGATATAGCCTTGGTCGACGGCTTCGTCGAAGTCGGGCGTGGAAACCTGGCGCGGCAACTCGACGCCGTTGGCGCGCCAGAGATGGACCATCGAATCGTACCAGACGTGGAAGGCGCGGCGGGCGGCGGTGACGGCGTCGCGGTCGCTGTCGAGGACCACCACGTTGCGCGTGTTGCCGATGAACGGCATGTCTTCGGGCGCCCGGCCGAGCGCCGCCCAGGCGGCGCGGTAGCGCGTGGTGAAAGCGCCGGCATCGTGGGTCGGCATGGCGAGCGCGATGTTGCAGCCGAGTGCGGCCAGCCGGTCGGCGCTGTCGAGCGAGCGGGTGACGTGCCACAGCGGCGGATGCGGGCGCTGCACCGGCTGCATTACCAGCGGCACGTTCCTGAAAGTGAAGAACTTGCCGGCATGGTCGAGCCGCTCGGCACCCAAGCCCTTGAGCACGATCTCGAGGATTTCGTCGAAGCGGGCCTGGCTGGTGCTGGGCTCGACGCCGAAGAACTCCGCCTCGTAGGGCGAGGCACCGCGGCCGACGCCGAGTTCGAGCCGGCCGCCGCTCATGACGTCGAGCATGCAGACCTCTTCCATCAGCCGCAGCGGATGATAGAGGCCGAGCGGGTAAGCGAGCGGCCCGAGGCGAAGGGTGGTCGTGCGCTGGGCGACGGCGGCGAGAAACAGGCCGGGCGAGGGCGCCGACCCCAGCGGCGTGCCGTGATGCTCGGCTACGTGATAGGCATGGAAGCCCGCCCATTCGTAGAGCTCGATCAAGCGCAGGCGGTCTTCGTACTGGCGTCCCAGGTCCGGGCCGGACCGGTCCAGGTGATCGAATACGGCGAACTTCATATTTTCTTTTTATGACAGAGGGTTGCCTGCCCATTTTACATGCAACCGTGAGGAAAGTCGCCTGTCAAAACATGCATAGCTCGCGGCGTCAGAGGGCGGGCATCACCTCGCGCGCGAAGAGGTCGACGGAACGCCGGGATTCCTCGACGGAGAGGTCACCGAAGGCGAGGCGGCACAGGCAATAGTTGATGCCGGCGACATCGTTGTCGCGCCTCAGCCGGTTGCGCACCGTGGCGGCCGAGCCCGCCACGACGTAGCCGCCGGCGAGGGCACCATCGAACTCGGCCGGGATCATCTGGCGTGGCAGGCCGACGCCATGGGCGCGCCACAGATGGATCAGGGCGTCGTACCAGAGCGCATAGGCACGCCGCGCGGCGCTTTGCGCTTCGCGATCGGTATCGCCGACCACGATATGGCGGCTGAGGCCGATGAACGGCAGGGCTGCCTCGTGGTGGCCGAGCGCCTTCCAAGCAGCACGGTAGCGGGCGGCGAACGCACCGACTGCTTCCGCCTTCATGCCGACGACGACGTTCAGCCCCTGGCCGGCCAGGCGATCGGCGCTCTCCAGAGAATTGGCGCCGTACCACAGCGGAGGATGCGGCCGCTGCACCGGCTGCAGCTCCATCGGCACGTCGTCGAAGGAGAAATACTTGCCGGCGTGGCTCAGCCGCTTCTCGGTAAGGCCCTTCAGGACCACCGACAGCATCTCGGCGAAGCGCTCCGGACCGGTGGCGGGATCGACGCCGTAGTAGCCGACTTCGTAGGGTGAGATGCCGCGCCCGACGCCGAGTTCGAGGCGTCCGCCGCTCAGCTGGTCGAGCATGCAGATCTCGTCGATCAGGCGCAGCGGATGATAGAGATTGAGGGTGTAGACCAGCGGCCCGAAGCGCAGCGTCTTCGTGCGCTGCGCCACGGCGGCGAGAAAGACGCTGGGCGAGGGCGCCATGCCGAGCGGCGTCGCGTGATGCTCGGCGAGGTGATAGGCATGGAAGCCGGCGCGCTCGTAGAGTTCGATCAGCTTCAGGCGATCCTCGAACTGCCGGCCGAGATCGGGGCCGGCGCGGTCCATGTGGTCGAAGACACCGAACTTCATGAATGTTTCCCCCGCTTTCCGGGATGCTACAACGGCGTCATGAAGAAGTATCTCTGCCTCGGCTGCGGCTTCTCCTACGACGAAGCGCGCGGCCTGCCGGAGCACGGCATCGCCCCCGGCACGCGCTGGGTCGACATTGCCGACGACTGGGTCTGTCCCGACTGCGGCACGCCCAAGTCGGGCTTCGAGATGGTCGAGATACCCTACTGGAGCCAGGCATGACCGTCAGTTTCGTCCTGCGCAGCGGCGAGCGCGGCTTCTCGCGGCTGGTCTCGACCGGCGTCAACGCGACCTACGTCGCGGGCCATCCCGATGGCGTGATCACCCGGCACTCGAGCTTCAACTTCCACGAATACCAGTCGGGCATCGCGGGATTCGGCAGCATCCGCGTGTTCGGCGACGAGGTTTTTAGCCCCAATGGCACGGGCTACAACATGCACCCGCATCACAACTTCATCATTGCCGCCTTCGTGCTGGGTGGTGCGCTCACACACGTCAACACGATCGGC
>MEMN01000006.1:0-82 GCA_001767945.1 Alphaproteobacteria bacterium RIFCSPHIGHO2_12_FULL_66_14
GTCCTGGCGCGGTCCCGAGTGTGCCTGCCGAGCATATAGGCGACCCGGGCATTCGCCCTATACGCCGTGGTGCCGCTTCAGC
>MEMN01000006.1:142-2549 GCA_001767945.1 Alphaproteobacteria bacterium RIFCSPHIGHO2_12_FULL_66_14
GCTTTTTTCTTCGACAACCAAGGAGCGAACATGGCGACGACCGACGTCGATATCTGCAACCGCGCATTGTCGCGGCTGGGCACGCGGGCGACGATCGCGGCGCTCGACGAGAACAGCACCGAGGCTCGCACCGCCGCGATCTGGTACGCCGCGACGCGCGATACCTTGCTGCGTGCCCACGATTGGAACTTCGCGCGACGACGGGTGATTCTGGCCGAGCAGGGAGCCGCCCCGACAGGGTGGACCTTTCGCTATGCGTTGCCGACGGACTGCGTCCGGCTGCTGCGGCTCGCTTCGGCGAGCCCCGAGGTGGGGGCGCCCCGCTTCGAAGTCGCTGGTGACGCCACCAGCCGCTTCGTCCTCAGCGATGAGCCGGCGGCGGAGGCGGTCTATACCGCGCGAGTCGATGATCCAAATTTATACGATGCCGGTTTCGCATCGGCGCTGGTCGACCAGCTCGCGGCCCACATCGCCTATCCGATCACCCAGAAGACCGAGACGGCGGTGCGCCTGGCGCAGATCGCGCGCGGGGCACTTGCCGACGCCATGGCGACGGACGCGAACGAGGCCGACACCGCATCAGGCGATCGGGTGCCCGACTGGATCGCCGCTCGCGGTTAGGTTGTGCCAGGGGGCCTTCGCATCGAGGCCGCGCTTCGAACGTCTCGACTGTGACGCGCGTTGGCGACGATGGCGTCAGGGCCTCAGGTTTTGCGTCCAGCTATCCTTTTTGCCGGTATCGACCTGGAAAAACCGCCGCCGGTACTGGGATGCGTCGCAGATCCCCTTGCGGATGGTGAAGGGCTCGCGGCTGACACAGATCCAATGCTCGCCGGCCCACTCCTGCTTCGTCTTCTTGTTCTGCGCGTAAAGCAGATAGTAACGGTACTTGAGTTTGCCAGTCCACAGCATTGCACACTCGCCGGCGGCGAATTTGTACCAGCCCTCCGAAATGATGTCATTCGGATCGCCGGATTTCCCCTTCACGTTCAACGCTTTGGCGACTTCGACCTCCCCGCCGGTGAGGTTGCAGACGCGGAAGCCGTCGGGCGCCGTCGCTGGTGTTTGCGATTGCGCGGCCGCGGGTAGGTCGGCGGCCACAACCATTCCGGCGAGCGCCGACAGCAGCACGAGTAAACGAGTCCTCATGACATCTCCCCCGAGACGACGCGCATCGATCCTGCGCCGACCTCGCACGGGAAGCAACGACGGCCTAACCCACCACCTCACCCTGAGGAGCGCCGCAAGGCGGTGCGTCTCGATCCGGGCGGGGTAATCCCCGCCCTTTGGTGGGATCGACATTGCTGTTGCCCACCCTTCGAGACGCGGTCCTGCGGACCGCTCCTCTGGGTGAGGCAGGTAACACCCTGAATGCGAAATGGCGCGAAACAGGAGCTTTCTCATGCCAACGCCCCTCATCCTGCCGAGCTTCGCCGCCGGCGAGATTTCGCCGGCCCTGCATGGTCGTGTTGATCTCGCCAAGTACCAGGTGGGTCTGGCGACCTGCGTCAACTGGTTCATCCATCCCTTCGGGGGCGCCAGCACCCGGGCCGGCACGGAATTCGTCGGTGAGGCCGTGGATCCGTCGGTCCGGTCCCGGCTCATTCCCTTCCAGTTCAACACCGCCGAAACCTACGTGCTGGAATTCGCCCACGAGAAGATGCGGGTAATCCGCGATGGTGGCCATGTGCTGGAGGCCGCGACCGCGATTTCGGGCGTGACGCAATCGAACCCCGGTATCGTCACGACGGCGGCGCCGCACGGCCTCGCCAATGGCGATCACGTCTGGATCGACGGAGCGGCGGGCCCGTCAGGTCCGATGTCGGCGATCAATCGCCGGCGGTTCACCGTCGCCGGCGCGACCGCCACCACCTTCGAGCTCGGCGATACCGACACGTCTGCGTGGGATGCCTGGACGGCGGGAGGCACGGTGGCACGTTTCTACACCTTGGCCACGCCCTACGCGTCGGCCGATCTGCCGCTTCTGAAGTTCGTGCAGTCGGCCGACACGATGACGCTCACCCATCCCGGCTATGCGCCGCGCAATCTCACGCGCACGGGACACACCGCCTGGGCGCTCGCCGCCATCGCCTTTGCACCGGCGACAGCCGCGCCCACCGGCCTCGCCAGCACCAATCCCGGCGGCGCCCAAAGCTATGTCATGACCGCGGTGAACGACGAGAGCGGCGAGGAAAGTCTGGCGAGCGCCACGGTCGGTGCGGCTGATGCGGTTTCCGGCATCGTCTTCACGCCGGTCGCGGACTGCACTTACTACAACGTCTATAAGCACAAGAACGGCATCTACGGTTTCATCGGACGCGTGAAATCCGGGAGCACCTTCACCGACACCAATATCGCTCCCGATACTTCCGATACGCCGCCGATCCAGCGCAACCCGTTCGCCGAG
>MEMN01000006.1:2557-8884 GCA_001767945.1 Alphaproteobacteria bacterium RIFCSPHIGHO2_12_FULL_66_14
AATATGAGCGTCTCCGAGCCCACGCGCGATTCCGACGCCATCACTCGCACCATCGCCAGCCGCGAGGTCAACGAAATTCGCTTCCTGCTCAGCCTCAACTCGCTACTGGTGTTCACGTCGGGCGGCGAATGGAAGTGCTGGGCCGGCAGCCAGTCCGACGTCATCGCACCGGCCAACACCGCGCTCAAGCCGCAGGGTTACACCGGCATCGCCCACGTGCCGCCGATCGTCAGTGGCAACTCGGCCCTGTTCGTCACACCGTCCGGCCGCAAGGTTCGCGACATCGCCTACGACCTTGGCGCCGATTCGTGGGCCGGCAGGGATGTCGGGATCCTGGCCGGCCATCTGTTCGAGGGGGCACAGGTCGAGGAATGGGCCTACGCGCGCGATCCCGACTCGATCGTCTGGTGCGTGCGCTCCGACGGCCTGCTGCTGGGATTCACCTATCTCAAGGAGCACGATATCTACGCCTGGTCGCGCCACGTCACCGACGGGGCGGTCGAGAGCGTGTGCGCCATTCAGGAGAAGAACGAGACGGCCCTCTACCTCTCGGTGCGGCGTGTCGTGGGGGGTGGAACTGTCCGCTACGTCGAGCGCATGGTGTCGCGCCAATTCCTGGGCGGAGGGGTCGCGGATGTTCACGCGGCCTGGTGTGTCGATTCGGGGCGCCGGCGGGATGGCTGGAATGCCGATCCGGCGAGAACGATGACGATCGCAGGGCCGGCCTATGCCGCGGGTGATGCGGTCGCCCTTACGGCCTCCGGCCATGCGCCGTTCGCGGCGGCCAGCGTCGGCCAGCAGCTGCTCCTGGGCGCCGGCCAGAACCAGGCAATCGTGACGGTGGTGTCGTTTATCGATCCGGCGCATGTCACCGCCACGCTCGACACGGCAGCCCCGGCCGCAATTCACGCCGTGCCGCTTGCCGACTGGGCGACGGCGAGCGCGACGCTTTCCGGTCTGTGGCACCTGGAAGGTCGTTCGGTGGCAATCCTCGCCGACGGCTCCGTCCAGCCACCGGCGACAGTCACGAATGGCGCGATCGCGATTCCGCGGGCAGCCGGACGCATCCTCGCGGGGTTGCCCTACATCTGCGATCTCGAAACGCTCGACATGGAATTGGGGCCGCCGACCCTGCAGGGCCGCAACAAGCGTGTGCAGGAGGTGGTGCTGCGGGTCAAGGCGACGCGCGGCCTCGCCGTCGGACCGGACGCCGGTCACCTGACCGAGATCAAGGAGCGAGCGGCCGAAAATTTCGGTGCGCCGACGCTGCTGACCACCGGCGACGAGCGGGTGCTGATCGATCCGTCCTGGAACAGCAGCGGGCGCCTTCTCGTGCGCCAGGCCTGGCCGTTGCCCGCCACCGTCGTGGCCGTCGTGCCGCGGCTGGAGGTCGGTGAGTGATGCATTCTCGTTCCTCTTCCCCATCTTTGGGGGAGAGGCTAGGTGAGGGGGGTCGGTTCACCCTCGGCGGCGCCACCCGTGACGACGCAGTGGCACTCGCCCCGCGACTGCGTGCTGCCGACGTGGAGGAGATCCGGGCCGCGTCCGGCCTGGCCCCGGCCGAGGCGGTGTGCCGATCCTATGACTTCAGCACGCACGTATGGGCCGTGCGCGAGTTCGCCGGTCGGCCGATCGGCCCAGCGGTCGCCCCGCTGGTTGCCTTGTGGGGCGTCGGGCCCCTGTCGCTGGTCGAAGGCAGGGGCTGCCCGTGGCTGCTGGCATCGGATGCCTTCGAAGCCTTCGGACTCGATATTGCCCGACTGTCCCGGCCGTTGCTGGCCAGGATGCGCGGCCACTACCCGCGCCTGGAGAACCGGGTCGACGCCCGCCATGTCAGGGCCGTCCGCTGGCTCTCGTGGCTGGGCTTCACGATCGACCCGGTGACCCCCTGGGGCGTCGAGGGTCGGCCGTTTCATCGCTTTTGGATCTGAAAAACAGGAGGAGTCCTTGTCTCTCTCGTCGACCACCAACAAGGTCATCCACGACGGCAATGGGGCCACCACAGAGTGGCCCTTTTCCTTTCCGGTGCTCGAGACGGATCACCTCGCGGTCATCTTCACCGACGCTTCCGGAGCCGAGACGACGCTGTCGCCCACCCTCTACGGCGCCGCAGGCATCGGCAGCCCGTCGGGCGGCTCGGTAACATACCCGCTATCGGGCACGCCCATCGCGTCGAACACGAAGCTGACCATCGTGCGGACCGTGCCCTATACGCAGACCACCGTGCTTTCCAACCAGGGTGGCTACTACCCGGAGGTCGTCGAACGGCGCTTCGACCAGATCTACATGGCGCTGCAGCAGCTCGAGGAGCGGGTGAGCCGCTTCACTCTCAGCAGCATCAGCGACCCGACGACGGAGCAGAGCAACTATTCGCTGATCCAGCAACTCCAGCCAATAAACATCCTGACGAGCCGGGGTGATCTGCTGACCCGCGACGGCTCGGCGTACAAGCGACTGGCCCGCGGGACGGCGGGCCAGTTCCTGGGCGTCGATGGCGCCGATCTGGCGTGGGCGATCCCCAGCCAGCCGGTCGCGCCGCAGGGGCGACTGACGCTGGTGTCCGGAGAGCCGGTGATGACCGGCAATCAGACCGGCCAGGCTTCGATGTTCTACACGCCCTACGTCGGGTCGAACGTCCCGATCCGTGACGGCTCCGCCTTTGTGCCGACGCCCTTCACCGAGCGGTCGAACGATCTCACGCAGAGCAGCACCGGCAAGGCGGGCCCGGCGGCGGCCGGACCCTATCAGGTGATCGACGCCTTTGTTTGGAACGATGGCGGCACGGTGCGGCTGACCCGCGGGCCGAAGTGGCGGAAGGCCGGCACCTTCACCATCACGGTCGCCGCGCCCGCCGTCGTCACCTGGGTCGGTCACGGACTCCATGACGGCGCGACCTGGACGCCGGAGTCGACGACAGGGAACCTTCCAACCGGCGCCGAGGTCGTGCTCGGCACGACCTACTTCGTCACCAAGGTCGACGCCGACACCTTCAAGCTGTCGACGACACTCGCCAATCTAGTGGCCGGAATGTTCATCAACACGTCGGGAACCCAGTCGGGCGTTCACACCGGGGCCAACTATACGGCGGAGCGCGGCACGGGCGCGGGCACCAGCGAACTCGAAAGGGTCGACGGGATCTGGGTCAACAAACACGACATCGTGAACGGCCCGGCCGCGCACCGGGGAACTTTCGTCGGCACCTGCCTGACGGACGCAAGCTCGCAGGTGAACTGGCACAGAGGTGGCGCTGCCGTCGGCGGTACGCCCGCGCAGCTCTGCCTGTGGAACACCTACAATCGAGTTGAGGTGAAAGGCTACATTCTCGATACGACGGTCAGCTACACCTACAATTCTTCGCAGGTGAGGCCGGCGCGCGGCCAGCCGACCATGCGTGTCAATCACGTCCACGGTCTCGCGGAAGATTTCTTCGACGCCAAGTATACGTCGTCGTGGCAGAGCGACCTGGGCGTCCATGGCTGCATTGGCATCGGCATCAATTCCATCACCACCATGTCCGGCATGCCGGGCCGGCAGGTTGCCATGAACACGGCCGTGGTCGCCCAGCATTCGGGCGAAGCGGCGTCACAGCCGATCGGCGGCGGCTACGCGGCCGCGCTTGAGGTCGGGAATGTCACCTTCACCATGACTTTCTACAACGCCCCCAGCGGCTCCAACGGGCCGGGCCAAGTCGGCCTGTCCTACACCGGGAGGTTCTAGTGACGGACCTGACAAATGCCCTCAAGGCGCTGCGGCCATTCGCTGTCTACGGCGCGGAGTTCTCGAACATCGACAATACCTACGCCAACGTGCTGTGGGCCCCGGACCTGCCCGAGGGCTTCGTGCCGCCGACGCAGGAGGAGGTCGAGGCCGAGCTGGCGCGACTCGCCAATCCGGTGCCGCCGAGCGCCACACGTGGCCAGTTGATCCGGGTGCTGCATCACATCGGCAAGCTCACGGAGGTTCGTGACGCCGTAGCCCAGGCGGACGTGCTGACGCAGGAGTTGTGGCTCTCCCCGACCTTTCGTCGCGACGATCCGCTATTGCGGGCGGTCGCCGCGACCGTCGGGCTGACAGACCAGATCGATGACCTGTTCCGGCTGTCAGCCACCATGTGAGGCAACAAAAATCTACAGGCGCACCCCGTGCCGGGTGGTGCTCGCCCAGCCAGTCAGCATGGCCCTGACGGTGAGTTGAAGCACTACGTCGGCGGAACCAACCGGTCGCATGAGCCGCCCACTGGCGTCCTTTCCATGACCCATCCCTATAGAGGAGACTTCGATGATTCCTCCTGACATCCACGATATCGACAAACGCCTCGCCAGCCATGAAGCGGTCTGCGCCGAACGCTACGGCGCCATCCGCGAGCGGGTTAGTCGCATCGAGGCGCTGGGCTGGTCGACGCTCGCCGCCATGGTGACCACCGGAATCGGCGGCCTGTCCTGCGTCGCCTGGTTCTTCTTCACCAAAACCCTTCATCTTTCGTGAGGTGACACATGCTTGCTTTGCTGGGTTCCATCGTCGGCCTGCTGGGCTCCCTGGCGCCGCGCCTGATCGGCTTTTTCGAGCAGAAACAGAACCATGCCCAGGAACTCGAGATGCTGCGTGCCCAAGGCGACTTCCAACTGCAGATGATCCAGGCGGGTCATGCGGCCAAGATGGGCGAGATCAACACGCAGGCCGACGTCGCCACCGAACTGGCGGCGTTCACCGCCGCGCTGAAGCCCTCGGGCGTGAAATGGGTCGACGCCTTCAACGCCTTCGTGCGGCCGTTCCTGACGCTTTGCTTCTTCGCCCTCTATGCCGGCGTGAAGGCGGCGCAGTTCGCCATCCTGCAGCAGGACCACGGCGGCTCCGCCGCGACGCTGCTCTCGATGTGGGGCGAGGAGGATTGGGCGGTATGGGCCGCCATCGTCACCTTCTGGTTCGGCAATCGCACCTTCAACAAGGAACGGGGGCGCGGATGAGCCCCAAAGGCAGTCCCCAAGGAAGCCCCCTGGAAAGTCCAAGGGCGACCGGCGCAGCCGGCCTTTCCCTGATCCGGGCCTTCGAGGGCTTTTCGCCCGTGCCCTATATCTGTCCTGCGGGCTTTCCGACCGTGGGCTACGGGCACGTCGTGCGGGAGGGCGAGCGCGTCAAGGCGCCGCTCTCGCCGGAGGAGGGCGAGGCGCTGCTGCGGGCCGACCTGCCGCGCTACGAACGCGCGGTCTGCCGGTTGATCGAGATCCCGCTCGGCGACCCGTGCTTCGATGCGCTGGTGAGCTTCACCTTCAACCTGGGCGAGGGGGCGCTGGCCGCCTCGACGTTGCGGCGCCTGGTCAATGCCGGACGCCTCGCCGAGGCAGGATCGCAGTTCGACCGCTGGGTCTTTGCAGGCGCCCGCAAACTGCCCGGGCTGGTCCGCCGCCGCGCCGCCGAGCGGTCGTTGTGGGAGCGCGGCGTGAATGAGGACAGGTCGTGACAAGTCAGGACAGATCCTGACAACGATCGTCAGTTGTTGTCCGGAGCCTGCTCGGTCTCGTCGTAGGCAATCTTGATCATCCACCAACAGAACAGCACGGCGAACAGAGACAGCGCCAGGCCGAAGCCCAGGATGCCGGTGTCGCGGGCGCCCGCGGCCATGAACAAGCCGACGAAGCCGAACAGCGCGGCCATGATCCCCATGATCCAGTGAGACATCTTTCTCTCCTCAATCGTCGTCGAACAGAATGCGGCCGGCGGCCCCGTCAGGGTCGTCATATTGGCCGTTGCGCAGCGCCCACAGAAACGCCGCCAGGGCGATCAGGCCGAGGATGAGCGCGGCCGGCACCAGGATGAGCAGGCTGTCCATCAGCGCGCCTCGCGAACAGGTGGCCGTGCGCCGAGGCGCAGGGCGTTGCCGATCACCAGCAGGGAAGACGACGACATCGCAATGGCTGCGATCAGCGGCGTCACGTCACCGAGGATGGCAAGCGGCACGGCGCTGAGATTGTAGAGCAGCGCCAGGGCGAGATTCTGACGCACCAGCCGGTCGGCTCGCCGCGCCACCTGCAGCGCCTCAACGACCGGGAAGAGCGCATCGCCCTGGAAGACCGCATCGGCGGCGTTCTGAGTCGCCTCGGCGGCGGTGGCCGGCGAGATCGAGGCATGAGCGGCGGCGAGCGCGGGGGCGTCGTTCAGCCCGTCGCCCACCATGAGCACGCGCTTGCCTTGCGCGGCGAGCTCGGCGAGACGCCGGGTCTTGTCAATCGGCGTCACCTCGGCACGCCAGCCCGAAATGCCCGCTTCGGTTGCCGCGTGGGCCACGGCTGCAGGGCGATCGCCGGACAGGATCTCGACCGGCAGGTTCGT
>MEMN01000006.1:8960-18549 GCA_001767945.1 Alphaproteobacteria bacterium RIFCSPHIGHO2_12_FULL_66_14
GCATCGGCGATCCCGCAGAAGCGTGCAGACCCCAGCCGGACATCGCCCATTTGCAGGCCTTGGCCGGCGTGCTCCTGAACGTCCGGCGCTGTCGCGATGTCGGGTGCAGCGCGGATCAGCGCCTGGGCCAGCGGATGGCGCGAGTTGGCGGCCATGCTGGCCGCAATCGCCAGCGCCTCGACGTCGCCGTTGCCCGAGACCAGTTCGGGCCGGCCGAGTGTCAGGGTGCCGGTCTTGTCGAGCACGATATGGTCCACCCCGGCGAGGCGCTCGAGCGCCGTCGGCGAGAGCAGCAGCACGCCGGCGCGCAGCAGGCGGGTGCTGGCGACGACCTGGACCACCGGGACCGCGAGCGCCAGCGCACAGGGGCAGGTGATGATCAGAACCGCGGTTGCGATCACCAGAGCGCGGTCCCAGGGAAGGTCGCCCAGCAGCATCCAGCCGAGGAACGTGAGCAGCGCCGCCAGGTGCACGACCGGCGCATAGGCGCGTGCTACCCGGTCGGCGATCGCGATGAAACGCGAGCGGCCGCGCTCCGCCGCCTCGACCAGGCGTACGATCTCCGACAGCAGCGTGTGTTCGCCCGCGGCCGTGACACGCACGCGGATCGGCGCGCCGAGATTGACCATTCCGGCGAAAACCTTGGTGCCGGGCGCAACGTCGACCGGCACGCTCTCGCCGCTCACCAGCGCCGCATCGAGCGCCGAAGCGCCCTCGCTCACCACGCCGTCGGCGCCCAGGCGCTCGCCCGCTGCCACCAGCAGCACCTCGCCCGGCAGCAGCGTGTCGACGCGCCGCGAAGTGGTCGTGCCATCCGCCACGAGGACCGTTGCGCTGCGGCTGGCCAGTGCCAGCAGGGCGCGCACCGATCGGCGGGCACGGCCACGCGCCCGGCGATCGAGATAGCGGCCGATCAGCAGGAAGAAGACCAGCGTAATCGCCGAATCAAAGAATGTATGGCGCTCGCCAACCCAGGCCTCGTGCAGGCTGATGAGGCAGGCGAGGGTGACGCCAATCGAGATCGGCACGTCCATATTGGTCCGGCCCGCGGTGAGGGCGGCGTAGGCCGAGCGGAAGAACGGCCGGCCGGCGTAGGCCACGGCCGGCAGAGCGATGGCAGCCGACAGCCAGTGGAACAAGGCGCGCGTGGCCTCGCCCATCGACCCGTCCTCGCCTGACCAGACGGAAACCGACAGCAACATGACATTGGCAGTGGCGAAGCCGGCCACGGCGAGGCTGCGCAGCAGCTCGCGCGTATCGCGATCGTCGTCGGCGGCAGCGGCAATCGCTTCGTACGGCGCCAGCCGGAACCCCAGCGCCGTTACCAGCCCGGCGTGGCTGTTGGCATCAGCAGGCGTGCCGTGCCAGCGCAGGGAGAGGCGGCGGGCCGACAGGCTGACGCGTGCGCGCAGCACCGCCGGGTTGCGCGCCAGCAGGCTCTCGATCAGCCAGACGCAGGCGGCACAGTCGAGGCCGTCGATCAGCAGGTCGAGCTCGGCTTCGTCCGGTCCCGCTTGCCGGGCGTATCCGACGAAATCGATGTCGAGCGGCACAGGCTTGTGGGCGCGGGTGTCCTCGAGGCGGCGGTAGAAGGAGCCGAGGCCGGCCGCGCCGATGATGGCGTGGGCGCTGGCACAGCCGGCGCAGCAGAACGTGGCAGCGCCGGCACCACGGACGGTCTCACCGCAATGCACGCACGCTCGTGCCGCTGGGGCGGTCGCAGACGTGGCGAAGAGGGCGGCGTCGGTCATTTCAGGAAGATCCGCCGGGTTTGGGCGAAGCGATTGCCACCGCGCTCGATGACGACGTCGAGATCCCAGTTGCCGCGGACCGGCAGCTCGATGAATCCTGCGAATTTGCCCGCGTCGATCATGGCCAGTGTCACGCCGACCGGCGGCCGCTTCTCGACGGGCCGGACCAGTTCGGCGGATACGCGCGCGCCCGTCAGCGGCTGCCCGGCTGCGTCGGACACGGCGAGCTCCAGGCGGCCAGTGTCGGCCCGCCAGGCCGTCTCGATCCGCCAGCCCAGCGCGTCGCGGGCCTTCTGCTCGGCGACGACATCGTTGTAGTGCAGTCCCCGTTCGCGTGGCTTGGGTGTGTAGAGCCCAGAGAACGAACCGACCGCGAAAGTGATCATGATCGCGTTCACGCCGACGACGACGGCGAATCCGGCAACGAAGAGCCAGGGAATGTAGCGGCCGCGGGGGGCGAGGGCGGTGGTCATCAGGTGCCTCCTATCGTGCCGGGCCGACGAAAACGGACTCATGCGACGCGCGCTTCGGGCTGGTCGTATCGCGCACGGTGAACTCGATCGACTTCGAGCCAGACGGCGCCGAGCCGGCGGGAACGGTGAGAAAGATGCGGAAGGTGCCCACGCTATCGGGGCGCACGGTGAGACGCGTTCCGGCGTTGCCATCCCGGATGTCGGTGCCGACGAAGCCGATGGCCGCTCCGGGCAGACCTTGGACGGCGAGTTGCAAGTGCTGTTCGTCGCGGCTCTTGTTCAGGATCTTCACGGCATAGGAGTTGCGAATGTCACCGTTCGACAGCCGCACAAAGTTCGGACTGCGGTCGCGCTGGACGGTGAGTTCGGTGTCGGTGCGCAGCCAGAAGGCACCAAGCATCACTGCGGAGACAACGACAAGCAGCGCCGCGTACAGCAGGGTCCGCGGCCGCAGCGGCCGCCAGGCTTCGCCGCCGGCACCTTTTTCCTTGGCCTGCTGATTCGCAAGCGTGTCCCAGAGAATCAGGTTGGGCGGCCGGTCGACCTTGCTCATGGTCTGATTGCAGGCATCTATGCAGAGACCGCAGCCGATGCACTCGATCTGCTGGCCGTCACGGATATCGATCCCAGTCGGGCATACGGCAACGCACAGGTTGCAGTCGACGCAATCGCCGCGCCCGTCCCAGCTTGCCCCCGCCTTGTGTTTGCCGCGCGGTTCGCCGCGCCATTTCTGATAGGTGACGATGATGCTCTGCTCATCGAGCATCGCGGCTTGAAACCGGGGCCACGGGCACATGTAGGTGCAGACCTGCTCACGCGCCCATCCGGCGAGAGTATAGGTCGTGGCAGTCAGGAGGCCGATGAAGATGTAGACCTCGAGTGAGGCTTCGCCACGAAAGATCTTCACAAGCGTGCTGGGCGCATCGACGTAGTAGAAGACCCAGGCACCGCCCGTGGCGGCAGCGATGGCGAGCCACACCGTATGCTTCAAGGCCTTGCGTGCGGCCTTGCCGGCCGACATCGGCAGCCGGTCGAGCCGCATGCGTTCGTTGCGATCACCCTCGATCAGGCGCTCGACCAACATGAAGAGGTCGGTCCAGACCGTCTGCGGGCAGGCGAAGCCGCACCACACCCGGCCAAACAGCGCCGTCGCGAAGAACAGGCCAAAGGCGCCGAGAATCAGGAGGCCGGTGACGAAATAGATTTCTTGCGGCCAGATGACGATGTCGAACAACCAGCCGCGCCGACCGTCGAGATCGAGCAGGATGGCCTGGTTTGGGGCATTAGGGCCGCGGTCCCAGCGCAGCCACGGCACGACATAGTAGAGGGCGAGCAGAACGACGAGCACCGCCCATTTGACGCGGCGCCACAGGCCCTTGATCGCGCGCGGATAGACCTTGATGCGCGAGATGTAGAGCGGCAACTCCGCCTTACGGGTCCGCAGCGAAACCGCATCTTCGTCCTGGAGTCTGGCGTCCATTTCATTCTCGCCGGGCGCCTAGCGTCCGCCGCCGAGTGAATGAACGTAGATCGCGAGCATCTTCATTGTCGCGTCGTCAAGCCGCGCGCCCCAAGCCGGCATGCTGCCGTTGCGGGCATAGAAAATGGTCCGATAGATCGTGTCTCGGTCTCCGCCATAGAGCCAGATGCCGTCGGTGAGGTTGGGCGTGCCGAGCTCCTGGTTGCCCTTGCCGTCGGTCTTATGACAGGCCACGCACTGTTCCTGCCAGATCTTGGCGCCCTCCGGCGTTGCCTTTCCGCGACCCGACAGGCTCAGCACGTAGTTCGTCACCGCCGCGATCTGGGGGGCGGTCAGCACGCCATCGACGCCGAAGCGCGGCATCAGCGATTGACGCGACTTGTCATCGGCATTGCGGATACCGTGCTGGATGGTCGTATAGATCTGGTCGATCGTGCCGCCCCAGAGCCACTCATCATCGACCAAGTTGGGGAAGCCGGGGCTTCCCGCGCCACCCGAGCCGTGACACTGTAGGCAATTGGTCTGGAAGGCGGAGCGCCCACCGGCCAACGCAAAGTTGAACAGTTCGGGTTCCTTGCGGATATCGGCGAGGGAGGTCGCGCGAATCTTGTCGACGAACTTCGATCGCGCCTTGGTTTGGTCCGCAAGCGCAACCGTGAGCTCGGCGCGACTCGAGTAGCCCAGTAGACCCTGCGTGTGACCCGTGAGCCAGGGCCAGGACGGATAGAGAGCGCAATAGACAACGGCGAAGGCGATCGTTGCGTAGAAGGTGTAGACCCACCAGGTCGGCAGCGGCGTGTTGAGCTCCTTGACGCCGTCCCATTCGTGGCCAGTGGTGTCCTGGCCCGACACGGTGTCCTTTTCGATTTTCGTCGGCATGACCAGTCCCTCAATCTTCGTCGTTCAGTGGAATGCGCGCGTCCTTCTCGAAGCGCATGCGGTTGGCAGGCCGCCACGCCCAGAAGAATATTCCGGCGAAGATCAGGACGGCCCACACCGTCCAGACCGAGGTGAGAATGGCGTTAACGGTTTCGAGGTTCATGGCTCGCTCCCTATTGCCGCAGCCGGTCGGGGGGCAGATCGCCGAAGCGAACCAGCGTGCCCAGCATCTGGAGGTAGGCCACCAGCGCATCGAGTTCGGTGATCTCGGGCGACTCGCTGTTGAACTTGCCGATGACGGCGCGCGGGTAGCGCTTCTCGAGGGCGGTCGGATCGGCGTCGGGGTTGACCTGGGCTTCGAGGTCGGCTCGGGCGTTGGCGATCATTTCGTCGGTGTAGGGCGTACCGACGGCGCGCAACGCCTTGAGGTGCTGGGCGATGTCGTCGAACTCAAGCTTGCGCGTGGCAAGGAACGGGTAGGCCGGCATGACGCTTTCCGGCACGACGGCCCGCGGCGAGCCCATGTGGGCCACGTGCCAGTCGTTCGAATAGCGACCGCCGACCCTGGCGAGGTCGGGGCCGGTACGCTTGGAGCCCCATTGGAAAGGCTTGTCGTACATGCTCTCGGCCGCGAGGCTGTAGTGGCCGTAGCGCTCGACCTCGTCCTTGAAGGGTCGGATCTGCTGACTATGGCAGAGATAACATCCCTCGCGGATATAGATGTTGCGACCCATGACCTCGAGCGGCGTGTAGGGACGCACGCCGTCGACGCGCTCGATGGTGCTTTCGATCGTGAAGAGCGGGATGATCTGGACCAGTCCACCGATCGAGACGGTGATCAGGGTTAGCACGACCATCAGGATGACGTTCTTCTCGATCGTCGAGTGGCGAATGAACATTGCGCGTCTCCTAGGCCGCGAGTACCGGGCGGGGACGCGCGGAGACCGTTTCCGGTTCGCCGCGAATCGTGCGCCACATGTTGTAGGCCATGATCAGGCCGCCACTCAGGAAGAACACGCCCCCCAGCAGGCGGATCGCGTAGAATGGCTGCATTGCGGCCACCGTCTCGACGAACGAGTATTGTAGGAATCCGAGCTCGTCGTAGGCGCGCCACATCAGGCCTTGCATGATGCCACTCACCCACATCGCGGTGATGTAGAGGACGATGCCGATGGTGGCGATCCAGTAGTGCCAGCCGATCAGGCGCGTCGACCACATTGCAGGTCGATTCCACATCTTCGGCACGAGGTAGTACATCGTTCCAAAGACGATGAACGCCACCCAGCCCAGTGCGCCGGAATGCACGTGGCCGATGGTCCAGTCGGTGTAGTGACTGAGCGAGTTGACGGCCTTGATCGACATGACCGGGCCTTCGAAGGTGGACATGCCGTAGAAGCCCACCGCGGTCACCGAGAAGCGCAGGCCTGGATCCGTACGGAGCTTGTCCCAGGCGCCGGACAAGGTCATGAGACCGTTGATCATGCCGCCCCAGCTCGGCATCCACAGCATGACCGAGAACACCATGCCCAGCGTCTGCGCCCAGTCGGGCAGCGACGTGTAGTGCAGATGATGCGGGCCGGCCCAGATGTACATGAACACCAGCGACCAGAAATGGACGATCGAGAGACGGTAGGAGTAGACGGGCCGGTTCGCCGCCTTGGGGATGTAGTAGTACATCATGCCGAGGAATGCCGCGGTCAGGAAGAATCCCACCGCATTGTGGCCGTACCACCACTGAATCATCGCATCCTGGACGCCCGACCAGGCGCCGTAGCTCTTGGTGCCGACGATCGACACCGGCATCGCCAGATTGTTGACGATGTGCAGCATGGCAATGGTGATGATGAAGGCGAGGTAGAACCAGTTGGCGACGTAGATGTGGGGTTCTTCGCGCTTCAGAACCGTGCCGAGGTAGGCGATCAGATAGGCGACCCAGACGATCGTGAGCCACAGATCAGCATACCATTCCGGTTCAGCGTATTCCTTGCTCTGGGTGATGCCCAGCAGATAGCCGGTAGCGGCGATCACGATGAAGAACTGGTAGCCTAGAAGGACGAACCAGCCGAGCGGCGCGCCGCCGAACAACCGGGCGCGGCAGGTGCGTTGCACGACGTGGAAAGCGGTACCGATCAAGGCTGTACCGCCGAAGGCGAAGACCGCCGCCGACGTATGGAGCGGCCGCAGGCGCCCGAAAGTAAGGAACTCGCTGTCGAAACTCAGCTGTGGCCACACCAATTGGGCGGCGATGATGACACCGACCGAAAATGCGGCGATCCCCCAAAACATCGTCAGGATCACCGCCACGCGGATTACATCCTCGACATATCGGGGGGCCGGCGACGGGCCGGCGGAAAGGGCGGCATTGCTGGACATTCGATCTCCCCGCTCTCGTGGCGCAGAAAATCAATGTCAGAGCCCGGGACGAACCACTTTGACCTGCGTCAAAGCCCGCGGCCGCATTCCAGCGTCAATTCGCCCGCAGACGGGGAGAAAACGCCATGAGCGAGACCATCGCCGTATTCCCGGCGCCACGACCGCAGATCAGACGGGTTCCATTGGACAGGCCATGGGTCTGGCTTGGTGCCGGTTGGGACGACTTCCTTACCGCAAGGCGAACCAGCCTTGCCTATGGTCTGGCGCTGGTTGCAGTTAGTTGGTTGGCCATTGCATTGTTCCTCTGGCTCGATCTGCCGTATTTGGTGTTGCCGCTCAGCGCGGGATTCTTCTTCGTAGGTCCCTTCATCGCGGTTGGCCTTTATGAAGTCAGCCGCCGCCTTGAATCCGGCCTCGTCGTCGACGGCGAAACCACCCTGTTCGCCTGGCGCCGCAATCCCGGTCAGATCGCGCTGATGGGCGTACTGCTTCTCTTTTTCCATCTGGCGTGGATGCGCTTGGCGCAACTACTGTTCGCCGTGTTCGAATGGCGCACGGTGCCGTCGTGGGATCGCTTCATGGATCTCGTCTGGACATCCTCGCGCAGTCTTCCATTCTTGGCGATGGGTGTTGCCGCCGGCGCAGCCTTGGCGGCTGTCGCCTTCGCCATCGGTGCCTTCTCGATCCCCTATCTTCTTGATCGCCGGAATTCGAACATGTTCGAGGCGATCGCGACGTCGGTCGCGGCTGTCCGGATCAACCTCCGCCCGATGCTGCTCTGGGCGACCCTGATCGTCTTTCTGGTGGTGCTCGGCATGGTGCCGGGCATGGTCGGTCTGGTCGTTACGTTGCCGCTGGTGGCGCATGCGACGTGGCATGCCTATCGCGATGTCGTGCACTTCGAGGAAAAAGACCGGGATTGACCTGTATCAAGTGACGGGTGCCGGCCCGCGCCTACATGGATATTGGGGAGTTCCCCGATCACCAGGAGGTTTGCAATGGCTGACTCTCTTCAACGATCGCAGCAGAACGCCGCCCTGATGCCCTTTGGTGGCGATATCGACCGCTTTTTCAATCGCGTGATGCGCAGCTGGCCGTTCGGCTGGCCGGAGACCGTGACGGCCGGCGAGCCTCGGGCGCTGCGGGCTTTCGAACACATGCCGAATGTCGAAGTGAAGGAGAACGGCAAGTCGTACACGATCACGGTCGAGTTGCCCGGACTCGACGAGAAAGACGTAAAGGTTCTCGTCGAGAACGATGTTCTGACCATCTCCGGCGAGAAGAGGATCGAGCGGACCGACGACAAAACCCACTACTCGGAACGCAGCTATGGCAGCTTCACGCGCGCCTTCACGCTGCCTGCCGACGCCGATCGCAATGCCGTCACGGCACGCTTCACAAAGGGGGTTCTGACCCTCGACATCGGTAAGGCGGTGAACGCGCCTGCTCAGGGCAAGGAAATCGAAATCAAGCTGTCCTGAGATTCATAGCCGACTGCTCGCCAACGCCAGCATCAGCACGGCGTTGGCGAGCAGCAGCGGCGCGGCGATCCAGCGCGCCACGTCATGCAGGCGGCGGCGGGCGATGAGGCCGCCCCATCCAACCGCGACCAGGGCAGGCGCCGTGCCCAAGGCGAAAGCGGCCATGGCCAGCGCGCCCTCACGGGTGGAAGCGGTTCCGCCCGCGGCCGCGATCGCGCCATAGAGCAGGCCGCAAGGCAGGAAGCCCAGCACAACGCCGAGAGCGTATCTGGCCAGCGGCCCGCGCGAGGAAGAAAGCGGTCCGGCGAGGCGCGCCAGCCCCGCCGTCAACGGCGAAGTCGTGCCTACCGCGAGCCCAAAGGCCTGCATTGCCATGAGCGTGGCGGCAATCAGGAGAAGCGCGCCCGACAGCCATGCAAACGTCGACGTCGCAGTGAAGAGCGCGGTTGCGGCGCCGGCTGCTGCACCCAGCATAGTATAGGTCGTGAGGCGGCCGAGATGATAGGGAATCAGCGATGCTCCGGCCAGCCGCCGCCATTCGCCGTAATTGCCGGCTGTGCCGGCCGTGGCATCGGCCATGACCTGACCCAGCACAAATGGTCCGCACATGCCTACGCAATGCACCAAGCTGCCGGCCAAGCCGGCCAGGAACAAGGAACCCGGCAAGCCTGCGGGTTGCGCAGCCACCTGCGCGAGACCCTGCCGGCAGGCCGAGAGCACGTCCATGATGAATTCCATCGCGCGGCATCATAGCGCCTAAGGGGAGCGCACTGCACTTTGGTCTCGGCGATGCCCACGCTTGACCTGAGTCAATCGCGCCCGCATCCAGTCATGGCAAAAATTGACAATTATGGAACCTGCCATCCTCGCCGCCTATGACCGGCCGGTGCCGCGCTACACCAGCTATCCGACCGCTGCGCAGTTCGATTCCTCGATTGGACCGGAACAGCACGGTGGGTGGCTGGGCGAGTTCCGGGGCGGCGAAGCGGCGCTCTATTTGCACATTCCGTTCTGCCGACAGCTCTGCTGGTACTGCGCGTGTCATACGATGGCGATGCGCCGGGAAGGCACGCTCGATGCGTATGCCACGGCCCTCGAACGCGAGCTCTTGCTCCTTGCGCAAACCGCTCCGGACTTCATGGTCGACTCGCT
>MEMN01000006.1:18589-19658 GCA_001767945.1 Alphaproteobacteria bacterium RIFCSPHIGHO2_12_FULL_66_14
TCGACTCCGTGTTCGATCGCCGGTCCAATGCGGAAATCTCCATGGAGGTCGATCCGCGTCATTGCGACGAAGCAACCGTTCAGGCCATGGCGGAGCTTGGAGTGACACGTGTCAGTTTCGGCGTTCAGGATTTCGACGAGCGGGTCCAGCGGGCAATCAACCGGGTGCAGTCTTTCGAGACGACCTTGGCAACCCTTGAACGGGTGCGCGGCGCTGGAATGACCAGGATCAACGTCGACCTCGTCTATGGCCTTCCCAGTCAAACCCTCGAGACGCTGGCGCGGACACTGGACTTGGCTCTTGCCCTGGCGCCGGACCGCTTCGCCGTGTTCGGCTACGCCCATGTTCCCTGGATGAAGCCACATCAGAGGCTGATCCCCAGCGAGACGCTACCCGACGCCACTGCGCGGTCGGCAATGGCAGCATTGGTGTCGGAAAAGATCGTCGCCGGCGGCTATGTGCGGGTCGGGCTCGATCACTATGCGAGGCCGGGCGATAAGCTGGCGCAGGCGCTCGCCGCCCGGCGGCTCCAACGCAACTTCCAAGGCTATGTCGCTGACGATTCGCCGTGGGTCGTCGGGATGGGCGCATCGGCAATCTCAAGCCTGCCCGCCGGCTTTTCGCAGAACGTCGCGGATCCGGCAGAGTACATGAAGGCGATGGAGCGGGGTGGCTTCGCGACCGCCCGTGGTATTGCGGTGAGCCCCGAGGATCGTCTGCGCGGCGACATCATCTCTCAGCTGATGTGTCTCTACACCGCCGATATCGGCGAGACGTGCAAGAAGCATGATGCTGAGTCCGACGCTTTCCTTTCTACCATCGACGGGCTCGCACCGCTTATCCGTGATGGTCTGGTTTCGATCGACGGTGACCGATTGGCGGTAACCGACCGCGGTCGTCCGCTCGTCCGCTTCGTTTGTGCCGCCTTCGATCGCTATTGCACGGGCATCGAAGGTCGCCATTCGCGAGGCATCTAGTTGCGGCCGGTGACCCAATGCAGGAGAGGAGTATCATTCAATGAGTGTCTATCAGCTTGTCTCGAAGCATGTACAGGCCGCACTGGACGAGG
>MEMN01000006.1:19695-26528 GCA_001767945.1 Alphaproteobacteria bacterium RIFCSPHIGHO2_12_FULL_66_14
AAACTGCTCCGCCAGGGGGCTATACGCCCATGCGCGCTTCGGGAGGTAGGATCTCCATATGGTTCTCGACTCGCTTCACACCTCGGACATTCTCGGCGGCGATCCGGTAGGCATCTCGCACGGCGTCACTGTTAACAAAGCCCCAGAGGTGCACGACGCCATTGTCGGCCACCACGCAACTCGTCTGGCTGGTCGCCCAGCCGTGTCGGGCGAGTTCGGATGTCACAAGGGCACGCACGGTCTCGTTGGCAGCCTGGTCCTCCGGCGAAGCCTTCTCCCGGGCGAGCAGACCCTGCAGAAGATTGGCACGGCTCACGATGCCAACCACCTTGCGGTCGCGCACGATCGGGATGCGCTTCACACGGTGGCGCTGCATGAGGGTTGCAATCTCACCCAAGGTCGCAAGTTCGTCCGCGGTCACCAGATTCCTGGTCATGACGTCAGCAACGCGATGGGAGTGGGCACGGATGTAGTCGTTGGCCAGGATCGCGTCGTCTGACAGAAGCCGCTGCAGCCACGACTTGCCGGGGGCCGTGCCGATCTCCGCCCGATACATCAGGTCGGCCTCGCTCACGATGCCGATCAGCGTACCGTCGGCGTCGACAACCGGCGCGGCGCTGATCCCGGCGTTCAGCAGCACCTGTGCCGCATCATAGACGGAGGCGTCGGCGGCCACCGTGTGAACCTGGCGACTCATGACCTGCTTGGCGCGCATACCATCCTCCAAGGTGACTCCGGAGTGCGATCCGGATGTCCTGCTGTTCATTGTGTGCGACAAGGGAAGATGATCATTGCTGTAGGTCAAAGCCTGCGACATTGGCCCGACGGTGGCGTTGATGCACGTCAAGGGGAAGCGTCGGTTGGATGCCTAGTCTCGAAGCCGGTCGGCAGCCCGACGATGCTGAGAGCACAGCAACATGCCAGAAATGAAACGGTGGGCTCGTGGGTGACGTGAAACGCACATCGCTGCCACACGATTTCCTTTGGGGGGTCTCGACCTCGAGCTACCAAATCGAAGGGGCAGCACAGGCGGATGGCCGAGGACCAAGCGTATGGGATGCCTACTGCCGGGTGCTTGGCCACGTTGCCAACAGCGATACGGGTGACGTCGCGTGCGACCACTATCACCGCTATCGGGAAGACATCGCCTTGATGAAGGACATCGGGGTGGGCGCCTACCGTTTTTCGGTTTCCTGGCCGCGCGTGCTGCCCACTGGTCGAGGCCAAGCCAACGAGGCGGGGCTCGCCTTTTATGATCGGCTAATCGACGGTCTGCTCGCCGCGAAGATCGAGCCCTGGCTCTGCCTCTACCATTGGGACCTGCCGCAGGTCCTCCAGGATCAGGGTGGCTGGCTCAACCGGGACATCGCCGGCTGGTTCGGGGACTATGCTCAGTTGATCGCAACGCGGTTCGGCGATCGGGTTGGACGGTTCGCCACCTTCAATGAGCCGTCCGTGTTCACTCTCTTCGGCTATGGGTTTGCCTGGCATCCTCCAGGTGCAACCGATCCGGCCGGCCTTTACAAGGCGACGCATCACGTGAACCTGGCGCATGGGGCGGGGGTCGATGCCTTGCGGACGTACTCACCATCGGCACTTGTTGGGGCGATCCACAACATGCAGCCTGTTCGCCCAGTCAGTCGCACCGTGGCCGACGAGGCAGCGGCAACACTGCTCGACGAACACTGGAACAAGGTTTTTCCCGAAGCTCAGATTCTCGGTCGTTATCCGCCCATGCTGGCCCGTGCGATCGAGCCTTACATGCAGCCGGGCGATCTCGCCCGAATCTGCCGGCAACCCGACTGGTTCGGGGTCAATCATTACTCGCCTGTCTACGCCAAGGCCGATGCAAACGCTCCATTGGGCTTTGCCTGGGCAGATGCCCCTGCAGATGTCCCGAGATCGCCGATCGGATGGCAGATGGATCCCGCCGCCTTTCGCGATACGCTGATCGACGTGCATCGGCGATATCGTTTGCCGATCTATGTCCTGGAGAACGGCGCAGGTGCGGTGGAGAAGCCAGATGCAGCCGGGGTGATCGACGATCGCGAGCGAGTCGGCTACCTTTCCGACTATACCGATGCGCTGCGCGAGGCGATTGCCGCTGGCGCTGACGTTCGTGGCTATTTTGTCTGGTCGCTTCTCGATAATTTCGAGTGGGGGGCCGGATACGACAATCGATTTGGGCTCTTCTATGTCGACTATCAGACGCAGCGGCGCATCCCCAAGGCCTCGGCTCGCTGGTATGCGCAATTGATCCGGTCCGAGCGGACCGGCGTGGCGCGGTGAGACGCGTCCTCCTCGCCGATATCGGCGGGACCTATGCCCGGTTCGCCGTGCAGCGCGGCGACAACCTGGGGCCAGTCCGGTCGTTGGACGTCCGTGCCCATGCGACGATGGCCGATGCCCTTAGGTTCTTCCTCGCCGGTAGGGACGACGGTGCCACCATCGATGTGGCTATTCTTGCGGTGGCCGGGCCGGTTGAGGGGGGGCGTTGCGTGCTTACCAATTCGTCCTGGATCGCCGATGCTCCGGCTCTGGGAAAAGAGTTCGGGATCCCAAGCGTGCGCATCGTCAACGACCAGGAAGCGGCCGCTTGGGGCCTGCCGAATTTCGCGCCGTCGGATACACGGCTCATTGGCCCCGAGACCCCTGTGATTGGCGCACCCATGGTCCTCCTGAGCCCCGGTACGGGCTTGGGAGTGGCCTGTCTCGTTCCGGGAGCATCTGGGGCAAGAGTGATCGCGAGCGAAGGGGGGCACGCCACGCTCGCCGCGACGACAGCCCACGAGGAAGCCTTGATCGGGGCCCTACGCCGGCAATTTGGACACGCATCGGCGGAGCGGGCCCTGTCCGGCGACGGACTGGTCAATCTCTATCGGGCGACCGCGATGATCGACGGAGTCGACATCGTCTCCCGAACTGCCGCAGAGATAACGCAGGCGGCGCTCGATGGCACCTGCACCACGTGCCGAAAGACACTCGATGCGTTTTGTGGCCTGCTGGGCTCCGTTGCCGGAAACATCGCCCTGCTTTTCGGTGCGCGCGGTGGCGTCTTCATCGGCGGCGGCATCGTCCCGCGGATCGTCGAACATCTCGGTCGCACGGAGTTTCGCGAACGGTTTGAGGCCAAGGGGCGGCTTGGGCACTACCTTGCGAAGATTCCAGTCCGAGTCGTGTTGCGCCCTGACCCGGCCTTCCTCGGATTGGCGGTGCTCACCGGGGCCGACGGACGTCAGTCCGATGTCTGACGACGACTCCCCTGCACTGGTGGGCCATGAACCGCTGCGTCGCTTCTGGCATAGCGCCCAGGGTTTTTGGCACGGACGCTCGGCCGTGATCGCATGGGGTTTGATGGCCATGTTGGTCGTGTGCACGATCTTGCAATTACTCGTCCAGTACAGGCTCAATCTCTGGAATCGCGATTTCTTCAACGCCCTTGAATTTCGGGACAGCCGCGAGATCTGGCGCCAGACCTATTTACTGCTGGTGTTCGCGGCCATCAGCATCGCGCTTGGCGTAGTCGCCGTATGGGGACGCATGACCTTCCAGAGATTGTGGCGGGACTGGGTGACCCGGAATTTGATCGAGGCTTGGCTGGGAGAGGAGCGCTACCGCCGACTCGATCTCTGGAATGGCGAACATCAGAACGCGGAGTATCGTATCGCAGAGGACGCCCGGCTGGCGACTGACGCGCCGATCGACCTCGTGGTCGGCCTTCTTGCTTCAGTGCTTTCCGCCGCGACCTTTGTTGCGGTGCTATGGCATGTTGGCGGCTCGCTGGAGGTCAAGCCGTTCGGGTGGTCCCTTACGATCCCCGGCTATCTGGTGGTCTCGGTGGTGATCTACGCTGCGGCGACGACTGGAACTATGATGCTGGTCGGCCGTCATATGGTTGACGTTATCGAGTGCAAGAATCAGGCGGAGTCCGAACTAAAGTATGCCGTTGCGCATCTGCGCGAGAGCGCCACCGTTTCGGCAACGAGAGTAAATCTCGCGACGACGACGGCGGCCGTCGGAACGGCGTTGGTTGACGTCATCGACCAGTGGCGTCGGCTGTGCGGGCAGCATATGCGCACGACGTTCGTCTCCCACGGAAACTCCCTGCTGGCTCCGCTGGTCGGCCTGATCCTCTGCGTGCCGCACTATGTTCAGGGCACGATGTTGCTGGGCGAGGTTACCCAGGCCGCGGCTGCTTTTTTTGCAGTGCAAGGGGCTTTCAATTGGCTGGTCGACAATTATCCACGCCTTGCCGAGTGGCTGTCGTCAGCAAACCGCGTCGGCACACTTCTGGCCGCTTTCGACCGCCTGACCAGCAGGGATGAATCGACTGCAGCTCCCGCAGCGACGAAGAGCGACATCGTCTAAGGCCGGTCGGTGCTTCAGCCTGGTCGATATCGGCCGCCATGACGTGGTATGGTCTACGGGAGATACAACAGACTGGAGACGATGCCCGTAGACGCCTCGATACCGCAGGACCTCGAGAGCCTGACTGCCGCTCTGGAAGCAGCAGAGGCGCGCTTGCAGTCGATTCTGCAGACGGTCCCCGATGCCATGATCATCATCGACGAGCATGGCCGGGTCGAATCGCTGAGCGCAACGGCCGAGCGGCTGTTCGGATACCCGAAGAGCGAGGTCATCGGCCGGAACGTCGACATGCTCATGGCGAGTCCCCACCATGAACAGCATGATGCCTATCTCAAACGCTATCTGGCCACCCGCGAGCGCCGGATCATAGGGATCGGGCGGGTTGTCACCGGGCGGCGCAAGGACGGCTCGACCTTCCCGATGCATCTGACGGTCGGTGAATTACAGTCGGACGACAGGCACTATTTCACCGGCTTCATTCGTGACCTGACCGACCAGCAATTGACGGAGAGCCGGCTCCGGGAGCTGCAGTCGGAAGTGACCCATATGTCCCGCTTCATGGCGCTGGGTGAGATGGCCTCGACGCTGGCGCACGAGATCAACCAGCCCCTGACGGCCATTGCGAACTACCTGAAGGGCAGCCGACGCCTGCTCGAACGCATGACCGGAGAGGAGGCCCGCGTGCTCCGGGAGGCGGTCGGCAAGGCTGCGGATCAGGCGTTGCGCGCCGGCGCGATCATTCGCCGCCTGCGCGAATTCGTAGCACGTGGCGAAAGCGAGCGTCGAATTGAAAGCCTGCCAAAGCTTATCGAGGACGCCAGCACCCTGGCCCTGATCGGCGCCAAGGAGAATGCCGTGCGGGTGTCCTTCCGGCTCGACCCGGCTTTGGATCTCGTGCTCGCAGATCGCATTCAGATCCAGCAGGTCCTGGTCAATCTGATTCGCAATGCGATAGAGATCATGTCCGAAGGCGGACAGCGGCGTGAATTGGACATCGCCACCACCTCGGTTGGCGATGACATGGTGGAAGTGAGTGTCGCGGACACCGGAGACGGGATCGCGCCGGAAGTCATGGCGCGTCTCTTCCAGCCTTTTGTCACCACCAAACGCAAGGGCATGGGCCTCGGCCTGTCAATCTGCAGAACCATCGTGGAAGCGCACGGCGGCAAGATCTGGGTCGACTCACGGCAGGATGGCGGTACGATCTTTCGGTTCACCTTGCGTGCTGCGGAAGGGGGGGAACAGTCCCTTGTCGAGTAGCCAGATCGTCCATGTCATCGACGACGACATCGCCGTTCGGCAGTCGCTGGCCTTTCTGCTCAGCACGGCGGGCTATGCGGTGCGCGTCCATGAATCGGCCGTTGCGTTCCTCGAGGCCTTGCCCGGCGCTCAGGACGGCTGTGTCGTCACCGACATCCGCATGCCGGGCATGGATGGGCTGGAGTTGCAGCGCCAGCTGCGGACACTGAAGGTGGGATTGCCTGTCATCGTGATCACCGGCCACGGCGACATTGCCCTGGCGGTGCAGGCGATGAAGGCCGGCGCGGTCGATTTCATCGAAAAGCCGTTCGACGACGATGTCCTGCTAGGGGCCATCGGATCGGCGCTCGACCGCCACGTCCATGATGCCGAACGGGAGTCGCGGACGGCAGAAGTCGGCCGACGCGCCCAATCCCTGTCGGAACGGGAGCGGGACGTCCTTGCTGGTCTCGTGGCGGGTAAGCCGAACAAGATCATTGCTCACGAGCTTGGGATCAGTTCGCGAACTGTCGAGGTCTATCGCGCGAACGTCATGACCAAGATGCGAGCGGATAGCCTGTCGGAGCTCGTGCGAATGGCGATTCTCCTGGATTCTGCACTTTAGTCAGAGCGCTCTGGCCGTAAACGAGCTTGAGACAGATCAAGGTCACAGTAACCGGCCCGCGCTAGATATTTAAAATGTTCACCGGACCCAATCAGGAAGGCCGCCCCGTGGCGGGGGAAGCCGGAACCGTGCTTGTCGTCGACGACGACGCAGCGGTTCGAAGTGCGCTTAAGTTCCTTCTGGAAGTAGAGGGGCTTGACGTGCGCCTCTACGATGGAGCCCCGGCGCTTCTGGCCGATGCGTGTCTGCCAGTCCGCGGCTGTCTCGTCATCGACTACCGCATGCCCATCATGGACGGGCTCCAATTGACCGATCAATTGCGCGCGCGCAAGGTGAGCTTGCCGGTCATTCTGATCACCGGTCGTGTATCAGACGATCTGCGCCGGCGAGCGGCAAGGTCGGGCGTAAGACAGGTTCTGGAAAAGCCTCTGTCGGATGGTGCCCTTGTCGAAGGGATTCGGTCGGTCCTGGCGACGGCCGCCTGACGGCGGTGGCCGCCGAAGAGACTGCAGTACGTGAGGCAATACGATGCCGCCATCTGCCCCCGCGGCACCAGCCGCCCAGGGTCTGACGGACGAGGAGGCGCAACGCCGGCTGGCGG
>MEMN01000006.1:26557-29743 GCA_001767945.1 Alphaproteobacteria bacterium RIFCSPHIGHO2_12_FULL_66_14
GATCATCGACCCTTTTGGCGCATCGTCGGCGACGTGCTGCGCGAGCCGATGTTCTCGCTGCTGCTTGGAGCCGGGGCGATCTACTTTGTCCTCGGTGACCTGACCGAGGCCATCGTCCTTCTGGCCTTCGCCACGATTTCCGTGTCGATCACCGTCGTTCAGGAAACCCGCAGCGAGCGCGTGCTCGAGGCCCTGCGGGACATGACCAGCCCGCGGGCTCTGGTTGTCCGCGATGGCCAGCGCAAGCGCATTCCCGGCCGCGAGGTCGTCCGTGGCGATGCCATCGTCATCCTCGAGGGTGACCGGATCCCGGCGGATGCCGTGCTCTCGGCCGCGCACAACCTTCTGGTCGATGAGTCCCTGCTGACCGGCGAGTCGGTACCCGTGAGAAAGACGGCCGATTCTCGCGGCGAAACGGAAACGATGGCGAGGCCGGGAGGCGAGGACCTGCCATTCGTGTTCTCGGGCACGCTCGTCGTCCGCGGCGAGGGAACGGCCATCGTGCGTTCGACGGGCCCGTCGAGCGAGATCGGCCGGATCGGACAGGCGCTGGGAAAAATCGCGCTGGAACCGCCGCGGCTTCAACAGCAGACCCGCCGGCTCGTCCGCAACTTCGCCGCGATTGGCCTGGCCGCTAGCCTGCTTGCCGTCCTCCTTTACGGTTTCCTGCGCGGCGATTGGCTTCAGGCGATCCTTGGTGGCATCGCGCTCGGCATGTCGATGTTGCCGGAAGAGTTCCCGCTGGTGCTCACGGCTTTCATGGTCATGGGCGCCTGGCGTCTGTCTCAGGCCCGTGTGCTCACGCGGCGCGCGGCGGCCATCGAGATGCTGGGCGCGGCCACGGTCCTCTGCACCGACAAGACCGGCACCTTGACCGAGAACCGAATGACGATCGCCGAACGTCGGACTCCGATGCCGCAGGGCGACGATGCCCGACTGGTCGAGACGGCGCTTCTGGCGAGCGGGCGCGAGTCGTTCGATCCCATGGAGCGCGCGATTGCCGGAGAGGCGGCACGGCGGCCCGGCGGAGTGGACGCCGTCTATGCGGGTCTAAGTCTGGTCCGGCAGTACGGTCTGCGCCCCGATTTTCCGGCCATGACCAACGTGTGGCAGAGTGCCACGGGCGAGGGCGTGACGGCCTGCGCCAAGGGCGCGCCCGAGACGATCGGCGCGCTGTGCACTCTCGACGTGGCGCGGTTCGCCTGGCTACGCCAGTCGGTCGACGAAATGGCCAGGAAGGGCGCACGGGTCTTGGCTGTGGCCCGGGCGGTTCACGCCGGCGATACGTTACCGGACACGCAGCAGGGCTTCGTCTTCGAGTTCGTTGGACTGATCGGCTTTGCCGATCCGCTGCGTTCCAATGTGCCGGCTGCGGTGCGCGAATGCCAATCGGCCGGCATCAGGGTCGTCATGATTACCGGCGACTACCCGGCGACAGCGGAGGCGATCGCCGCCGCTGCCGGCCTGCCGCCAGGACACACGATCGGCGGGGTGGATCTGGCACGCTTCGATGATCTCCGCCTCGTGAACGATGTCCGTACGACCAATGTCTTTGCCAGAATATTGCCAGAGCAGAAGCTGCGGATCGTCGACGCACTCAAGGCCAATGGCGAGGTGGTCGCCATGACCGGCGATGGCGTGAACGATGCGCCGGCGCTGAAGTCCGCTCACATCGGCATCGCCATGGGTGGGCGCGGCACCGACGTTGCCCGCGAGGCCTCGTCGATCGTTCTGCTCGACGATGATTTCGGGTCGATCGTCCGGACCATCCGGCTCGGTCGCAGAATCTACGACAATCTCCGCAAGGCGATGGCCTTCATCGTGGCGGTGCACGTCCCCATTGCCGGCCTTGCGCTGTTGCCGCTGCTGCTCGGATTGCCTCTGATTCTGACTCCCATCCACATAGCCTTCCTCGAGATGGTGATCGATCCCGCGTGCTCGATCGTCTTCGAAGCGGAACCGGACGAGGGCGACATCATGCAGCGCCCGCCACGCGGGCCGGAAAGCCGTCTGCTGTCCGTCGGGATGGCGACCTGGGGCCTTCTTCAGGGCGGTCTCGCATTCGTCGCGCTTGGCGCCGTCTACGCCGTGGGAATCGCGCGGCAGATGCCGGAAGGTGAATTGCGGGCCCTGGTGTTCGTTTCCCTGGTCCTGGTCAATACCAGCCTCATTCTGGTGAACCGGTCCTTCAGCGGCTCGCTGTTGGTGGCGCTGGGGCGCCGAAATGTGTCGCTGTGGCTGCTGCTGTCGGGGGTGACGGCGATCCTCGCCGTCGCACTCACCTGGCCGCCGGCCATGAGCCTGTTTCGCTTCGGTCCACTCCATCTCGACGATCTCGGCCTGTCCGTGGTCTCCGGGGTGGCCATTCTCGTGGTCCTGGAGATCGCCAAGCCGAGGTGGCGGGCCGGATTCCAAGCCTAGCTTTCCCCCTGCCTACGTAGAATCCCTTAGGTTTTGACCTGAATGGTGGATCCTCCGGCCACGCGGTACCCAGAAGCCGCTTCAACGGTCAAGATCGGGAGGGTTCGATGCAGACTTATAGCGCGACCAACGGTTCCAGGGCAGCCACCGCAGCAACCGTCGTATTCCAGGGCTTTCCCGTCATGCGCGCACGCGGCGCCGAAAAGGCTGCGACGCTCCCGGGTGTGACGCGGAAACTGACGCGGGGCGAAGAGCTCTTCGCCGAGGGCGACGCTTCCGAGTTCTTCTACAAGGTCGTGTCGGGAACCGTCCGGACCTACAAGCTGCTGAGCGATGGCCGCCGTCAGATCGACGAATTCCATCTCGCCGGCGACATCTTCGGACTCGAGCCCGGCGAGCAGCATCGCTTCTCCGCCGAGGCCGTCGAGGACGCCTCGGTCGTCATGTTCCGCCGCCGCCGCTTTGCGGCCATCGCCCAGGAAGATCCCTCGTTGGGCGACCAGGTCATGGCGTCTTTGATGCACAACCTCGAGCGCGCCCACGACCACATGATGCTGCTCGGGCGCAAGTCCGCCCAGGAGCGGATCGCGACCTTCCTCCTCGACATGTCGAAGCGGATCGCCAAGGGCGACAGTTTCGATCTGCCGATGCAGAGGTCCGACATCGCCGACCATCTCGGCCTCACCATCGAGACGGTTTCGCGCACCCTGACGCAGTTCGCCCGCGACGGCCTGATCAAGCTGGCCGCCGCCAGCCGCTCGGTCG
>MEMN01000006.1:29796-30373 GCA_001767945.1 Alphaproteobacteria bacterium RIFCSPHIGHO2_12_FULL_66_14
CAAGGTGTCGCTCGGCAGGACGAGGGCGAGTTGGCGCAGGGTCATGCAAAGGATGAGGAAGGCGAGGCCGATCGCCAGCGCCGAGCGTCCCTCGCGGAGCTGGAACCGCATGCGGCGGCGCGTTTCCTGGGCACGATAGGCAAAGTAATGCCGGATGGCTCGCTCGAGATCGCCGCATTCCGGCAGGTCCAGCTGGTCGGGCGGCAGATGGACGACCAGTTCGATCGGTTCGGCCAGGGGATACTCGTTGGCCGACTCGAAGATGTAGGTCTCGGCGTCGCTGTCGAGATCCTTCTCGTGGAAGGGCGAGGGATCCAGGGAATTGAACAGCTGCCGGAGCTTCGTGAGTCTGACGTTGATGCTGTGGCGAGGCGAATCGACCGCATCGATCGGCTTGTCGTGCAATGACATGGGCTTCCTTCGTCACATCCGCCGCACGTGCGGCGAGCCCTCGCACGGCAGGTAGCGCGCGCCGCCCTTCATGACGAAAACGAAGCGCTTGTTGTCCTGCAGAACCTTCACGTCCTGGAGTGGGTCGCCGTCGACCAGCAGCAGGTCGGCGAGGAAACCCGGCTTG
>MEMN01000006.1:30392-30933 GCA_001767945.1 Alphaproteobacteria bacterium RIFCSPHIGHO2_12_FULL_66_14
TCATGATCTCGCCGCCGGTGCGGGTCGCGGCCTGCAGCGCCTCGCTCGGGCTGAAGCCGAAATGCGTCACGAAATGCTCGAGGTCGCGCGCATTGGTGCCCTGTGGGTTGGCGGCAAAGCCGTAATCGCCGCCGACTACGATGCGGATACCGCGTTTGCGCATCTCGTGGTGCGTGCGGCAGGTCGCCTCGTAGAGCGGTTTTAGCCGCTCGAGGAAGCCCTGGCCCTGCCAGGAGTTGTCGCCGCGCAGGCTTTCCAGGCGGGCGAGCACGATGCCGATCGCCGGGCCGGTGAAGACGCGATCCTTCTGGGCCTCCAGCATGTCGAGCGCCTCTTCGTCGGCGAAGTCGCAGTGATAGATGATGTCGACGCCGTTGCGCAGCGCGCGCTTCACCGAGTCGGAGGCGCGCGCGTGGGCCGCGACCCGGCGGCCGATGGTGTGCGCGGCCTCGACCCCGGCCGCGACCTCGGCGTCGGTCATCACCGTGGTCTCGGCCAGCGCCGACTCGGTGCCGTAGTCGCCCGAGATGTTGAGCTTGAT
>MEMN01000006.1:30966-36615 GCA_001767945.1 Alphaproteobacteria bacterium RIFCSPHIGHO2_12_FULL_66_14
CTCGGGGCTTGCCGCGAGCAGCCGCGGGCCATCGGTCAGGCCGCGCTCGATGGCATCGCGCACCGCGACGTCGAGACGGATCTTGGCCGCCGCCGCCGAGCAGGCGCTGGTGAAGCCCGCACCCAGCAGTTTTCGCGCGGCGTCCATCGTCAGCAGCGCGTGGTCCTCCGGCGGCAGTTCGCCCAGCGCCGTGCCGCGCGGTGTGTCGACGAAGGAGAGATGGGCATGGCCCTCGACCAGGCCGGGCATCAGGAACTTGCCCCGGGCATCGAGCCGTTCCGCGCCATCGGCGGCCAGTGTTTCGGATTGCGGCGCCACCGTCAGGATCCGCTCGTTCTCGACCAGGACCTGGCCCGGAAACGGCAGCGCACCGCTTCCGTCCCACACGTTTGCGTGCTCGATCAGCAGGCGCATCGCTTCCTCCCTCGGTCTTTCTTGCATCGCATACTAATCTAAATGGGCGGGCGCCGTTTCTTGCTCGAACGCGGTGACGGAGGGCGGAGAGCAGTTCCCGCTGGTTCCGCGATATAGCGCAAATTCCCGTACCGTCAGACGGAATTCCATTGCCCGGCCGGCGAAGCCTCCCTAGCGTTGAAACCGAAGTTCGCCTGACCAAAAAGAGCAGAGCCCTCGTCTCGGGAGGAAGGAATGGCTCCGGGAGAGATCGCGCGTCGTCGCCTCGTCGGCACTGCCGCGGCATCGGCCGCGCTCGTGGCCGGCCCGTTCGTGCGCGGCGTCCATGCTGCCGGAAAGCTCTCCCTGGCGCTGTGGGATCACTGGGTGCCCAGCGCCAACAACGCCAGCCGAGCGTTGATCGAGGAGTGGGCGGCGAAGGAGAAGGTCGAGGTCACGATCGACTACATCACCTCGCAGGGCAACAAGCTCCTGCTGACGGGCGCCGCCGAATCGCAGGCCAAGTCCGGTCACGACGTGTTCGCCTTCGCGACCTGGCTGCCGTCGCGCTACGCGCCGTATCTGGTGCCGATGAACGACGTCATGGAGCAGTTGATCAAGACCAACGGCGCGGTCAATCCCGCGGTCGAGTATCTCGGCAAGATCGACGGCAGGTGGCTGGCGGTACCCGCCACGGTCGGCAGCCAGATCCATGGGCCGTGCTCGCGCATCGACCTGATGAAGCGGCTGGCCGGCATCGATGTCCAGGCGATGTATCCAGTCGGTTCGCCGCCCGAGGCCGATACGTGGACTTTCGACACCTTCCTCAAGGCGGCCGAGGCCTGCCACAAGGGCGGCCACCCGTTCGGCATCGGGGTTGGCAAGACCGGCGACAATGTCGACGCCGCGGGCGCGATCTTCCACGGCTTCGGCGCCCAGCTCGTGAACAAGAAGGGCGACATTACGGTCAAGAGCGACGAGGTGCGCCAGGCGCTCGACTACTACAAGCGCCTGATGGCCTTCCTGCCGGCCGACTCACCGGTCTGGGATGATGACTCGAACAACAAATGGCTGGTCTCGGGCAAGGGTGCGCTGATCATGAACCCGCCCGGCGCCTGGGCGGTCGCCAGGCGCGATGCGCTGGAAGTCGCCGAGCAACTCTGGACGCACGGCTTCGCCGCCGGGCCCAAGGGGCGCTACGCGCCGTTCGTGCCCTATTTCTGGGGCGTCTGGAATTTCAGCAAGAACCAGTCGGCGGGCAAGAGCCTGATCACCCACCTCTCGCAGCCGGACGCGATCGAGAAGATGGTGATCGCCTCGGGCGGCTACGACCTGCCGTCGTTCGCCAACCTGACGACCCTAAAGGTGTGGGCCGAGCAGGGGCCACCCAAGGGCACGCTCTACCACTATCCCAATCCGTTCAGTCATCAGATCCTGTCGATCGCCGGCGCCCCGGCGCCGCACAGGATCGGCGAGGGCATCTACGTCCATGCCATCCAGACCCGGATGGCGGTCCGCCACTTCAAGGGCGAGGCCATGGAGAAGACCCTCGATTGGGCGGTCAAGGAAGTCGAAAGCTTCTCGCGCAACTAGCGCACGCGAAGCCGGCGCGCGCTACTTCAGCAGCTTCAGGCATTCGCCCGCCGCCTCGGCGGCGGGACGGGCGGCGTCGCGCGACATCGTGCCGTTCATCACCAGCGGCCGGGCGACGCCGGTCACGGCGTCCTTGATGTCGGTCTTGGCCGTCACCGTGGGCGCGGTCTTGTCGTAGATCATTCGGCCATTGGGCGAGAGCTGGTTCGCGCACGCCGAGGCGGTCGCCTGATCCGCCTGCGCGGCGGTGGGAAGAGCGAGGAGGAGGGCGAGAACGATCGTCCGGGTCAACATCGCCAGAGTGTCCTTCCGGGAAATGGTGCTGCCGCACAGGATTGAACTGTGGACCTCCCCCTTACCAAGGGGGTGCTCTACCACTGAGCTACGGCAGCGTTCAGGACCGGCCAAAACCGGACGCGGGCGGGGTATGCCATAGGGCCTGCTGCGGTTCAACCGCTGCCGCCCGCCGAAACGGAGGTCGCGCGACGGCTTGCCGCGACACATCGGCTCTGCCTACCCTTTGGCCATAAAGACCGGAGACTGGCCAAGGGGAAACGCATGGACTGGCGCCCGATTTCAGCCGATTCGCACATCACCGAGCCGCCCAACTGCTACCTCGACCATATCGACCCGGCGTTCCGCGAACGGGCGCCCCACGTCGTGAACAAGGAAGGCCTGGGCGACATCTACGTCGTGGACGGCATGAAGACGCCGGTGCCCATGGGCCTGATCGCCGCCGCCGGCGTCGCCCCCAAGGACATCCGGCTGGGTGGCGCGAAATTCGAGGACCTGCACCGGAGCGGTTGGGATCCCACGGCCCGCCTCGCCGACCAGGACAAGGACGGCGTCGGCGCCGAAATCATCTATCCCACCGTCGGCATGCTGATCTGCAACCATCCCGACTTCGCCTACAAGAAGGCCTGCTTCGACGCCTACAACCTCTGGCTCCAGGGCTACTGCAGCCATGCGCCCGACCGCATCGTCGGCCTCGGCCAGACGGCGATGCGCACGGTCAAGGAAGGCATCGCCGATCTCGAGCGCATCAAGTCGATGGGCTTCAAGGGCGTGATGATGCCGGGCAACCCCGGCGAGTTCGACTACGACCACGAGGCCTACGATCCGTTCTGGGAGGCCGCCGTCGCCCTCGAGCTGCCGCTGTCGTGGCACATCCTCACGTCGAGCGGCGACAACAGCCTGGCCAAGCCGCGCGGCCCCAAGATGAACGGCTTCCTCGCCATCATCCGCGGCTGCCAGGACATCATGGGCATGCTGGTCTTCTCCGGCGTGTTCGAGCGCCACCCCGGGCTGCGCGTGGTCTGCGTCGAGGCCGACGCCGGCTGGGCGCCGCATTTCATGTACCGCATGGACCACACCTACAAGCGGCACCGCTACTGGATGAAGGGCAAGGAGCTCGCCCGCCTGCCGTCGGAATATTTCCGCGAGCACATCGCGCTCACCTTCCAGGACGATTTTACGGCGTTCCAGTTCGCTGACCACATGGCGCCTCAGCAGCTCATGTGGGCCAGCGACTTCCCGCACAGCGATTCGACCTGGCCGTGGAGCCAGGACGTGCTCAAGGAGCAGACGGCACATCTGGCGCCGGAACTGCGCAAGCGCATCCTGCGCGACAACGTGGCGGAGCTTTACAAGCTGGCGGCGTGACAGGTCGGCCGATGCGCTGGGAGAGGCCTGCCGGCCAGATCAACCCAGGCGTATTCATCGACCTGGCCAGCAAGGCGATTGCGCTTCATCCCGATAACGCAAGAAGCTGGGAGGCCCTCGCGCAATCCCTGCTTTGGATGGGCAGGGACGAGGAGGCGATCGCGACACTGACCGAGGCGGTGGCCAGGATACCGGCGGAGCCCAGGCTCCATTTCATGCTCGCCGATACCTACTACCGGAGCGGTCGCACCGATCTCGTCGACCGGACCATGCAGCAGGCCCCGGCAATTCCCGGCGACGACCGGGAGGCGACGCTGTCCCGTCTCGAAATACTGATGAAGACCGGCGTCGCCGACGACGTCGGCCGCATCGCGTGGGACGCGCTGGCCCTCGATCCGGGCAACAAGGAGGCGCTCGAAGTCCTGGGAGCGGCGGCACGACGGGATGGCACTCCCGAAATCATGGTCCCGATATGCAAGGCGGCGCTCGAGCGCCAGAGGGGGCATGCCCGGGCCCGCTATGAGCTGGCGACCGCCTATGCCCTGCTGGGACGCGCGGAAGAGGCGCGGCAGTTGATCGACCTCGGCCGCTTCGTCACGGTGACCGAGGTGGCGGCGCCTGCGGCGTATGCCCCTGCCGGGGCCTTCGAAGCGGCTCTGGCCGGTGAGATCGCCGGCAATTCGACGCTGAGGCCGGACCCGGCCGGAAAGGCGACCAAGGGCGGCCTGCAGACGTCGAGGAATCTCGTGCACACGCCCGGTCATGCGACGGGCATCTTGCTCGACTTGATTCGCGGCTCGGTGGATGCGTTCGCATCCACCTTGTCCGCCGATTCCCGGGATCCCTTCGTCGAGACCCGACCCGAGGAGGCCTGGCTCGACGCCTGGGCGATCGTCTTCCCGGGCGATGGCCATCAGGTGACGCATATCCATCCGTCGGGCTGGTTGAGCGGCGTTTACTATGTCAGTGCGCCGAAGCCCTCCGGCGACGATCCGCGTGGCGGTTGCCTGGTGCTCGGGAGCTCGGACACGAAAGAGGCTGGCATCGATCCGCCCTGGGGTCTCCGCGAGATACGCCCCGTGCCCGGAAAGTTGGTCATGTTCCCGTCCCATGTTCCGCATTCGACGGTGCCGACGAAATCGCCGGAAGCGAGAATTTCCGTCGCCTTCGACGTGATTCCCGTCCGCACAGGGGCGGCAGAAGGTCAGGCGTCGCTGTAAATTGGCAACCGGCGCCAGCCGAACAGATTGATGAACGACCGGCGATCGGGTGCCTTGCGTCGGTGGTCGCCGTAATTCGGCTTATCGGGTGTAGACCGTCGTCGTCGTCGGCACGGTCGTCGTGTCGTGGACCACCGTGCGCTCGGTGGCGACCGGCGTTTCGACGACCCTTTCGGTCCTGATGGAACAGGCGGTTCCGAGCAGGGTGGCGGCGGTGACTAAGAGCGCTATGGACTTCACGAGAGCCTCCTTTGGTTATCTTCCGCCAACGTGCGAGAAGCCTTCGGGTTGCCCGCCGGGGAAGCTCCCCCGGATCCTTTCCTGTCGGGTTTCGTTGGATCTTGAAATAATAATTGACATTTCAGCAGATTTTGGACAACGTTCCGCCACGCTGGCGGAATTGCGCCGACCTCTTTCGTTTCCGGCAAGACCTCTCACGGCCGGTCACGATCCCGCGAAGCGCTCTAGCGAGTCGTGTAGACTGTCGTCGTCGTTGCCGGCAGGCCGCTGGAATCGGTGTAGATGGTGCGCTCGGTGGTCGTGACCGCGCGGGCCGGGACCGGCTTTTCCACCACGCGCTCGGTGTAGGACGCACATCCCGTGGCGATCGCACAGGCGGCGATGGTGAGCATCGGAGGAGGTTTCACGGTTTGCTCCTTTCGGTTTCCTGGGAGGAAACGGTCGGGCGCCGCCCCGGGTTGCCCGCGTGTCGCGCGGTTGCCGCCGGAACCTTGGGTCGGGAACCGGTGTGGCCGGGCTCCCTGTGGGGCTCAGATGAAGT
>MEMN01000006.1:36637-45128 GCA_001767945.1 Alphaproteobacteria bacterium RIFCSPHIGHO2_12_FULL_66_14
TCCAGGGGCCGGTTTCGACGAATCCGAGGTCGAGACGGCCGACGTCACTCGTCCAATAGCCGAACGTGCGGCGGTTGGCGTCGAACAGCCAGGCGCCGACCACGATCTCGTCAACGATATGGCCCGAGAGGCCGGGGCAGTAGAGGAGCAGCGGCCCTTCGTCCTTGGGCGCCGTCGTCATGGGCTGCCACACGATGGCCGAGGTCCGCCGCAGTTTCTCGATCTCGGCCGCCGCCCGCGACAGCAGATCGCTCTCGTGCGCCATGCTGCGCAACTCCTCGACGATGTCCTTCATCCCCGCTCCAGCCGCTCGTTTCCCGCTGGCCGGAGACTAGGCCAATGGTTCGGCAGTGCCTAGCTTGGAGCAGCTTGATCTATGTCATGAAGCGATGGTGGACTGGGCCTATCATGAGAAGATGGGAATTCTGTTCGCACGCGGATTGGTCTTCGCGGTGCTCCTCGGCTTCGTGCCGGCTGCCAGCGGCGTCATGTCAAGCGGGTGGCACTAAGCTGTGACGGCTCATGCCTTCGGGGCGGGCCGACGGAGTTGGTGGCGGGCATGCGATTGCCGCATCACGATCTGGCGCAAGGAATTCATCGAAGGGGCAATCGGCGCCTCGTCGTCCTTGAGCTTGGCGTGTGGGAGTGCTGTCGTAGGTGGCAAGGAGGAGACCCGTTGACGTCGGAAGCCCCGCATTCGCCATCTCCGCGGATACCCGACACCGGCATCGGGTTGGGGCTCACCGCTGCGGAAGCGCGGCTGAGGCTGGAACGGCACGGCCCCAATGTCCTTCCCGAGGCGGCCACGCCGTCTGTCGTTGCTGTGTTCCTGCGACAGTTCCTCAGCCCGTTGATCTACATCCTGCTGGCTGCGGCCGTAGTGTCGCTGGCCTTGGGTGACATCAAGGACGCTGTGTTCATCGGTGCAGTGCTCCTGGTCAACGGAATCATCGGAGCCACCCAGGAGTACACGGCCGGCCAGGCGGCGGCCGCGCTCCGTAAGCTGGAGCAGCCGCGGGCGTCGGTGATTCGGGATGGCGAGCCACGGGACGTCGACGCGCGCGACCTGGTTCCGGGCGATATCGTTCTGCTCGAGGCCGGAGGCCGGGTTCCTGCCGATCTCCAGCTCGTCGAGAGCGCCGACCTACAGTGCGACGAATCCCTGCTGACCGGCGAGTCGATAGCGGTCAGGAAAGCCGCGTCGGCGCCGACAGAAGATGGAACGATCGATCGGCGACAAGCCCTGATATCCGCCGGATCGACGATCACGCGGGGTCGTGGGCGCGGGGTCGTGACGGCGACCGGGGTCGCCACCGAGATCGGCAAGATCGCCGAGCAGATCGGCAAGCGGTCGCTATCGCAGCCGCCCCTGATGATTCGAATGGAGCGATTTGCGCGCATGATCGCCATGGCGGTCGGCGTGGCGGTGGCGCTTCTAATCGGTGCTGGGCTGTTTCGCGGAATGGGAATCCATGATCTCTTCATGATGTCGGTTGCGCTGGCGGTGAGCGCGATACCTGAAGGGCTTCCCGTCGCCATCTCGGTCGCCCTGGCGATTGGCATGCGCAGAATGGCCGGTGCCCATGTCATCGTCCGCAAGATGCCGGCGGTGGAATCGCTCGGCTCCTGCACGATGATCGCGACGGACAAGACCGGGACGCTCACGCTGAACGAGCTGACGGTCACGGATATCTGCCTGCCGGACGGCACGCTGCTCGCTTGCGAGCCGGGACAGGACCTCGATGCCTGTTCGATCAGGGGCGTGCATGGCAGCACGGAGGAGGCGAGGGCCCGCGTCGCGGCGCTTCTTCGGTCTGCGGCGCTGCCGAACGAGGCGCGTCTCGTCAGGGAAGGCAGTGGCTGGATGGCGACCGGCGACACCGTCGACGTGGCGCTGCTGGCGGCCGCACGCAAGGGCGGCGTCGCGCAGGAGGAGCTTCACGGGCGCTATCCCCTGGCCCGGCGCATTCCGTACGAGCCTGACCGGAGATACGCGGCCTCGTTCCACGCGGAAGGGTCTTCGATGCGCGTCTTCGTCAAGGGAGCGCCGGAAACCTTGATTGCGATGGCCGACCGCATGGATGCGGGCCACCGGATCGGCCCCATCGAGCGCGGGACGCTCCTGCGTCAGAAGGAGGAACTGGCCACACGGGGATTGCGCGTCCTCGGGTTTGCCGAGGGCGAGATCACCCCCGAACTCGATGGCGAGTATGGCCATCGCCATCTGGTCGATCTGGTCTTTCTCGGTTTCGTCGGCATGCAGGATCCGGTGCGGCCCGAAGTGCCGGCGGCCATCCGCGACTGCTACGGCGCGGGTATCGAGGTGGCGATGGTGACAGGAGACGACCCCAGGACCGCAAGCGTCATCGCGGCCCATGCCGGCTTTGCATTTTCACCCGATCAGGTCGTGACGGGTGAGCAGGTTCGCGCCGCCGAATTGGAAGGGCCCGACGCGCTCGATCGGTTGACGCGGCATGGCCGCATCTATGCCCGCGTCGAGCCCACGCAAAAGCTTGCGATCGTGCTTTCGCAGGCACGGAACGGCCACTTCGTTGCCGTGACGGGCGACGGTGTCAACGATGCGCCCGCACTCAAGCACGCGCATGTCGGTGTGGCCATGGGGCGGAAGGGCACGGACGTGGCCAAGGAGAGCGCCGATATCGTCATCACCGACGACAACTTCGCCTCGATCGTAAAGGGTATCCACGAAGGTCGCGTGGCCTACGCGAACATCCGCAAGGTGATCTTCATGCTGGTGTCCACCGGGGCAGCGGAAGTCGTTCTGTTTCTGTTGGCCATTCCGTTCGGCCTGCCGATGCCGTTGCTGCCCGTGCAGTTGCTGTGGCTCAACCTCGTCACCAACGGCGTTCAGGATGTCGCCTTGGCCACCGAGAAAGCCGAGGGCGACGAGCTGTCCTACCCGCCGCGCCGGCCCAAAGAGCCGATCTTCGATCGTGTCATGATACGACGCATCCTGCATTCGACCCTCGTCATGGGCGTGGGCGGGTTTGCGGTATTTTACTGGCTTCTGGAGCACGGCTACGGCGAAGACCGGGCGCGCAACCTGCTGCTGCTTCTGTTCGTCCTGTTCGAGAATTTCCAGGCCTTCAACAGCCGCTCCGAGCATCACTCCGTCTTCCGACAGCGCCTCTTCGCCAATCCCCTTCTCGTGTCGAGCGTGATCGGCGCGCAGCTGCTGCACATAGGCGCGATGCATGCCCCCGTCCTGGGCGAGACGTTGCGCGTGGCCCCGGTGGCACTTGCCGAATGGGGTGTGCTGCTTCTCGTGGCTTCGACGCTTCTCGTCGTCATGGAACTCGAGAAGTGGTGGGATCAGCGCAACGATGTTCGCGCCACGCGGAGAGCGCCTTGAGCCCGCGCGCCAGGAAAGGTTGCCTTAGGTGGCCAGGATCAGCCTCGCCTCGGCCGCGGCTACACGGCGCTTCACCGCGAGGAAGCTGTCGGGGCTGACGGAAATCGAGTCGATGCCGCAGGTGACCAGGAACTCGGCGAACTCGGGATGATCGCTCGGCGCCTGGCCGCACAGGCCGATCTTGGCGCCGGCCTTGTGTGCCTCGCGGATGACGTTCTCGATCATCCACTTCACCGCATCGTCCTGCTCGTCGAACAGCTCCGCCAAGGCCTCGGAATCTCGGTCGACGCCGAGCGTGAGCTGGGTGAGATCGTTGCTGCCGATCGAGAATCCATCGAATCGCGCGGCGAAGGCCTTGGCCAGGATGACGTTGGAGGGAATCTCGCACATGACATAGACCTCGAGTCCCTTCTCGCCGCGCCGCAAGCCGCTCTCGGCCATGACGGCGAGCACGCGGTCGGCCTCCGCCACCGAGCGACAGAATGGGATCATGACGATCACATTGGCGAAGCCCATCTCCTCACGCAGCCGGCGGATGGCCTGGCATTCCAGAGCGAAGCCGGCACGGTAACGCGGCGAATAGTAGCGCGAGGCGCCGCGAAATCCGATCATCGGATTCTCTTCCTCCGGTTCGAAGGCGGCGCCGCCGATGAGGTTGGCATACTCGTTGGTCTTGAAGTCGCTCATGCGGACGATGACGGGCTTGGGATGCTGCGACGCCGCAAGTCGCGCCAGTCCGAGCGCCAGGCGGTCGACGAAATAGTCGGTCTTCTTCTCATAGCCCGCCGTCAGCTTCTCGATCTGCCGCTTCGCCGCGGCGTCCTGGAGCGTGTCGAAGTTCACCAGCGCCATGGGATGCACCTTGATGTGGTTGCTCACCACGAATTCCATGCGCGCGAGGCCCACCCCGTCGGCGGCGATCCGCCACCAGCGAAAGGCGGCGGCTGGATTGGCGAGGTTGAGCATGATCTGCGTCTTCGTGGCCGGGACGTCGTGGAGGTCGAGCATCTCGGTCTCGATGTCGGCGGTACCCTCGTAGACGAAGCCCTGGTCGCCCTCGGCGCAGGACACCGTCACCTCCTGCTCGCTGTGGAGCAGGCGCGTGGCATCGCCGGTGCCGACGATGGCAGGCAGGCCGAGTTCGCGGCTGACGATGGCGGCATGTGACGTGCGTCCGCCGCGGTCGGTCACGATCGCCACCGCCCGCTTCATGATCGGTACCCAGTCGGGATCCGTGTTCTGCGTCACCAGCACGGCGCCGTCGACGAAGCGGTCGATGTCGCGGGCGCTCTCGATCAGGCAGACGCGCCCCGCTACCACCGCCTCGCCGATGCTGAGACCGGTCACGAGCTTGCGGCCCTTCGACTTGATCCGATAGGCGCGGTATTCGCCGGTGCTGCGGCGCGACTGCACCGTCTCGGGGCGGGCCTGCACGATGAAGAGCTTGCCGTTCTGGCCGCCCTTGGCCCATTCGATGTCCATCGGGCAGCCATAGTGCGCCTCGATCGTGCAGGCCCAGCGCGCCAGCGTCAGCACGTCGTCGTCCGACAGCACGTAGGCATCGCGTTCCGCCCGCGAGGTCGGCACGTTCCGCGTCGGGCTATCGCCGTCCTGGGCGTAGATCATCTTCTGCGCCTTGCCGCCCAGCCGCTTTTCGACGATCGGTTTCAGCGAAGCGTCGCCCAGCAGCGGCTTGAACACCTGGTACGAATCGGGATCGACCGCGCCCTGCACCACGTTCTCACCCAGCCCCCAGGCGGCATCGATGACGGCGACACGATCGAAGCCGGTCTCGGTGTCGATCGTGAACATCACACCGGCGCCGCCCAGGTCCGAGCGCACCATGGCCTGGACGCCGATCGACAGCGCCACCTTGAGATGGTCGAAGCCCTTGGTCTGGCGGTAACTGATGGCGCGGTCGGTGAACAGCGAGGCAAAGCAGCGGCGGCAGGCTTCGAGCAGGGCCGCCTCGCCGCGGATGTTGAGGAAGGTCTCCTGCTGTCCGGCAAAGCTCGCGTCGGGCAGGTCCTCCGCCGTCGCGCTCGACCGCACTGCCACGTCGGCGTCGGCGCGGCCGATGCGCTCGCAGAGGCCGCGATAGGCGTGGGCGATCGCCTCGGTCATCTCCGCCGGCCAGTCGCCGCGCAGGAAGGCGCGGCGCAGGCTCTGTCCGGTCTCGGCCAAGGTCGCCTTGCCCGCGGCCAGCTCGCCCAGCGCCGCGGCGATCGTGTTGCGCAAGCCGTTGGCGTCGACGAAGCGCCAATAGGCGTCTGCCGTCGTGGCGAAGCCCGGAGGCACGGCGACGCCGCGCGCGCCGAGGTGGCGCACCATCTCGCCGAGGGAGGCATTCTTGCCACCCACCCGAGCGACGTCCGTCCGGTCGAGCTCCTCGAACCAAACAATGGTGTGATTCGATGCGATCATGGAAAGTCTCCTTGCCCCGTGGTCGAGCGCAGGTGTCGCGAAAAGCTTGGCCTCGACTTTGCGCGACAGGGCTCTAAGGTCATGGGAATCGACTATCATCCATTGCGACAGGGCCGGTTTGATCCAGATCAGGGCCGGCGGTGAGATTGACGATGCGCGTCGCCGTATTCAGCACCAAACCATACGACCGGAAGTTCCTCGACGCCGCCAATGCCGAGGCCGGGCACGAGCTCGTCTATCTCGAATCTCGACTGACGCTCCGGACTGTGGCCGCCGCAGAAGGCGCAGGGGCGGTCTGTGCATTCGTCAATGACGAGCTCAACGGAAGCGTGCTCGCGGCGTTATTGCAGCAGGGCATTCGGCTGATCGCCTTGCGCAGCGCGGGATTCAACAATGTCGATCTCGTTGTCGCGCGCGATCTCGGCATGACGATCGCGCGAGTGCCCGAATACTCGCCGCATGCCATCGCCGAACATGCGGCGGCCTTGGTGCTCTCGCTGAACCGCAAGATCCATCGCGCCTATGCCCGCGTCAGGGAGGGCAATTTCGCCCTCGATGGGCTGCTGGGTTTCGATCTGTTCGGCCGCACCGTCGGCATCGTCGGCACGGGCAGGATCGGCGCGGTCTTCGCGCGCATCATGACCGGCTTCGGCTGCACGATTCTCGCCTTCGACCCCAGGCGCAATCCCGATTGCGAGGCAATCGGCGTCCGTTACGTTTCCCTGGACGAGCTGTTGGCCGGCTCCGATGTCGTTTCGCTACATTGTCCGCTCACGCCGGAGACCCATCATCTGATCGATGCCGCGGCGGTGGCACGGCTGCGCGAGGGCGCGATGCTCATCAACACCAGCCGCGGCGCCGTCGTCGATACCCGCGCCGTGATCAGGGCACTGAAGACGGGGCGCATCGGCAGCCTCGGTCTCGATGTCTATGAAGAGGAGGCCGATCTGTTCTTCGAGGATCTTTCGAACAGGGTGATCCAGGACGACGTGTTTGCCCGCCTGCTGTCGTTCCCGAACGTCCTCATCACGGGGCATCAGGCTTTCTTCACTACCGAAGCCATGCGCGGCATTGCTGAAACGACGATGGCGAATATCACGGGGTTCGGGCGGCACGGGCGCGCCGTTCACGAGGTCTCGGTCGAGAGACTTGCCTGAGTCGGCCACTCCGGGCCATCGCGGAGTGACGAATTCAATTGCCTGTCGCGCAACCAGTAGAGAAACTGTGGTAATTCTTCGCCCGCTTCTGGCGACGAACGAATAGGAGGCGACGATGCGCTTCCAACGCGTTGCGACCATTTTGGTTCTATCGTGCGTTGCGGCTCTGGTGGGGCGTGTCCTGGCGCAGACCGGGCCGGGACAGGCTGTGCCGATCCAGGCCGAGCCCGCTCCGGTCGTCGTACTCGACGTCAAGGGTGCGATCGGCGTCGGTACCGGTCACATGCTTGAGGAAGGCTTCGCGCGCGCCCGTGCCGAGCGCGCTGGCCTCATCGTGCTGCGCATGGACACGCCGGGCGGCCTGGTTTCGGCGACGCGCGACATCATACAGGCGATCCTGGCATCGCCGATTCCGGTCGCGGTCTATGTCGCCCCCGCCGGCGCGCGCGCCGCCAGCGCCGGCACCTACATCGCCTATGCCGCCCATATCGCCGCCATGGCCCCCGGCACGCACCTCGGCGCCGCCACGCCGGTCCAGATGGGTGCGCCCGGTGCGCCGGCGCCGCAGCGCCGCGAGGGCGACAAGCCGGCGGAGGGCGAAGGCGGCAGCCAGGGCGGCGCCATGGAGCGCAAGGTCATGAACGACGCCGTGGCCTACCTGCGCAGCCTGGCGCAGCTGCGCGGCCGCAACGCCGAATGGGCGGAAAAGGCGGTGCGCGACGCGGAGACGCTCACCGCCGAGGAGGCCGTGAAGGAGAAGGTCGTCGATCTGCTCGCGGGCAGCGTCGACGATCTGCTCGACCGCGTCGACGGCCGCACCGTGCGCACCGCCGAGGGCGAGCGCACGCTGGCCACGCGCCATGCCCGGGTGATCGTCGTCGAGCCGAGCTGGAAGGCGCGACTGCTCGCCGTCGTCACCGATCCCAATGTCGCCTTCATCCTGCTGATGATCGGCATCTACGGTATCATCTTCGAGTTCTGGAGCCCGGGGCTCGCCGGGCCCGGGCTTGTCGGCGTGATCTGCCTGATCGTCGGCCTGATGGCGCTGTCGGTGATGCCGCTCAATTTCGCCGGCGTGGCGCTCCTGCTGGCCGGCCTCGCGATGCTGGGGATCGAGGCCTTCACGCCGGGCTTCGGCGTGCTCGGGCTGGGCGGCGTCGCCGCCTTCATCGTCGGCGGCCTGTTCCTGTTCGATCCGTCCGGCGCCGACATCGACTTCGCCGTCGGCTGGCCGGTGCTGCTGGCGGCGGCCCTCACCAACGCCCTGCTGATCGTCGGCGTTCTGGGCATGGCGCTCCGCACGCGCCGCCGCGCGGTCGTCACCGGGTCGGAACAGATGATCGGCCTCGAGGGCGAGGTGCTGGAATGGCACGACGGCCGCGGCCGCATCCGGGTGCACGGAGAGATCTGGTCGGCGCGGGCGGAGGCTCCGGTGGCGCCGGGAACCCGCGTGCGCGTCGGCCGCCGTGACGGCCTCACGCTTCACGTTGGACCGCTCGGGAAGGAGTCCTGACATGCCGAACCTCGAATTCCTCGC
>MEMN01000006.1:45142-47487 GCA_001767945.1 Alphaproteobacteria bacterium RIFCSPHIGHO2_12_FULL_66_14
TCCTGGTGACCGGCGTGATCCTCGCCCTGTCGATCCGCATCCTGCGCGAGTACGAGCGCGGCGTGGTGTTCACGCTGGGCCGGCTCCAGGGGGTCAAGGGCCCCGGCCTGATCCTGGTCGTGCCCATGGTGCAGACCATGGAGCGTGTCGACCTGCGCACCCGCGTGCTCGACGTGCCGCCGCAGGACGTGATCTCGCGCGACAACGTCTCGGTCCGCGTCAATGCCGTGGTCTATTTCCGCGTCCTCGACCCCGAGAAGGCGATCATCCAGGTCGAGGCCTACAACCAGGCGACCAGCGAGCTTGCCCAGACCACGCTGCGCTCCGTGGTCGGCCAGCACGAGCTCGACCAGATGCTGGCCGAGCGCGACCGGCTCAACGCCGACGTCCAGCGCATCCTCGACGAGCAGACCGACGCCTGGGGCATCAAGGTCTCCAACGTCGAGCTGAAGCACATCGACCTCGACGGCAACATGGTGCGCGCCATCGCCCGCCAGGCCGAGGCCGAGCGCCTGCGCCGCGCCAAGGTGATCGACGCTGAGGGCGAGCTGCAGGCCGCCGAGAAGCTGGTGCTGGCCGGCGAGGCCATGGCCCGCAGCCCGGAATCGATGCAGCTCCGCTATCTCGGCACCTTGGCCAACATCGCCGGCGAGAAGAGTTCCACCATCATCTTTCCGCTGCCCATCGATCTGCTCAGTATCCTGCGCGGCACGGGCGGAGACGGCGCGGGCAACGGTCTGGGAAATCGGACGACGACTTGATCGATGACCACCGTGAGGCAGGTTTGCCCTGCGGATTGGCCCTATAGTGGGCACCCCGTTCATTCGGAGTTGCCATGCTCGTCGTCGAACTTGCCGTCGTCTTCGGATTGATCGTGCTCAACGGCTTTCTCGCGATGTCGGAACTGGCGCTGGTGTCGGCCAAGAGGCCGTTGCTGGAGCAGATGGCGCGCGAGGGCTCGCGAGGCGCCGGAGTAGCGCTCGAGTTGACGCGCGAGCCCGGTCGGTTCCTGTCGGCGGTTCAGATCGGCATCACCCTGGTCGGCATAATCGCCGGCGCCTTCAGCGGCGCCACCATCGCCGAGCGCGGCGACGCCTGGCTCGAGAGCCAGGGCATGCCGACTCGCTTCGCCGAACCCGTGGCGTTCGCCGTCGTCATCGTCACGATCACCTATCTCTCGGTCGTGCTCGGTGAACTGGTGCCCAAGCAGATCGGCCTGCGCAATGCCGAGCGGGCCGCGGTGCTCGTCGCCCGGCCGATGCAGCTCCTCGCCATGGCCGCCAGTCCGGTCGTGAGCCTGCTCGACGTCTCGGCCCGGCTGGGCCTGCGGTTGCTTGGTCAGTCTCGGACGCAGGACACCGGTGTCACCGACAAGGAGATCATGACGATGATCGACGAGGCCGAGCGGACCGGATTGGTGGAGCCGGAGGAACGCTCGATGATCTCCCGGGTCATGCGCCTCGGCGATCGCTCGGTGCGCGCCATCATGACGCCGCGGCCGGACATCGAATGGATCGATCTCCGGGACAGCGACGACGAGATCCGCGACGCCATCCGCGGCGCCAGGCATGGGCGCATGCTGGTCGCGGACGGCGATATCGACGGGATCATCGGGGCGATCCCGGTCCGGGCCGCGCTCGTCGCCCTGATGGACGACGGCGTCAGCGCCATGTGGGTCCTGGTGGAGAAGGTACCGGCCGTGAGCGACCGGCTGGGCGCCATCGACGTCGTCGAGCAGCTCCGCCAGTCGCCGCTCAACCTCGTATTGGTCGTCGACGAGCACGGCAGCGTCGAAGGGATCGTGACCGAAGGGGATATCCTCAAGACCATTGTCGCGGACATAGAGGAAGACGAGGGGCCACGCATCACGCAGCGTGATGACGGCTCTTTGCTGATCGACGGGAGTTTCCCCATCGACGAACTGGCCGAGCGGCTCGGCGTTCCGTTGCCGCCGAACCAAGCCTATCACACGGTCGCGGGGTTCGCGCTTGCCCGGATGCGGCGCCTGCCCAAGGTGGGCGAGTCGTTCCATTACGGCCAGTGGCGCTTCGAGGTCGTCGACGTCGACGGGCAGCGCATCGACAAGGTGCTGGTGACCCCGCAGCCGGCGCTGCACCGCAGTGTCGGACGCGGGGCGCCCACGACTGCCGCGCGACGGACCTAGGGCGGCAAGGCATCCGGTCGAATCGGCGAACCGCGTGCTGGCACTGCCAGCATCCGCTCACGCAGATGTGATCGGATCAAAGTTGCAGGTTCAGCAGGAAATGAGCTATATTTCCTGTAGGCTGACGCTTAGATCGCGTCGGCCTTTTCTTTGGCCATGCCCCGCCCGGCGCCGCCGCCGG
>MEMN01000007.1:0-5402 GCA_001767945.1 Alphaproteobacteria bacterium RIFCSPHIGHO2_12_FULL_66_14
CATCTACAAGCGCGAGGAGGACGGCATCGTCCTGATCGACCAGGACAAGTGCCGCGGCTGGCGCATGTGCGTGTCGGGCTGCCCCTACAAGAAGATCTATTTCAACTGGTCGTCGGGCAAGTCGGAGAAGTGCACCTTCTGCTACCCGCGAATCGAGGCCGGTCAGCCGACGGTCTGCTCCGAGACTTGCGTCGGCCGCATCCGCTATCTCGGCGTCATGCTCTACGACGCCGACCGCATCGAGCAGGCGGCCAGTGTCGCCGATGACAAGAAGCTCTATGACGCGCAGATGGGCATCTTCCTCGATCCCAACGACGAGACGGTGATCGCCCGGGCGCGCCGTGACGGCGTGCCGGATGCCTGGCTGGAAGCCGCGCGCCGCTCGCCGGTGTGGAAGATGGCGATGGAATGGAAGGTCGCCTTCCCGCTGCATCCCGAATACCGCACGCTGCCGATGGTCTGGTACGTGCCGCCGCTGTCGCCGATCCAGGCGGCGGCCGAGGCCGGCAAGATGGGCATCGACGGCGGCATGCCCGACGTCCGCTCGCTGCGCATTCCGCTGCGCTATCTCGCCAATCTTCTGACAGCCGGCGATGAGGGGCCGGTGGCGCGCGGCCTGGAGCGCATGCTCGCCATGCGCGCCTACATGCGCGCCAAGACGGTCGATGGCGTGATCGACGGTGCCATCACGGCACGCGTCGGGATGAGCACGCAGCAGATCGAGGACATGTACCAGATCATGGCGATCGCCAACTACGAGGACCGCTTCGTGATCCCGACGGCCCATCGCGAGACCGCCGAAGACGCCTACCAGCTCCGCGGCGCCTGCGGCTTCAGCTTCGGCAACGGCTGCTCGTCCGGCGACGACGGCGGCAATCTGTTCTCCGGCGGCAAGCTGCGCGCCAGGAACCCGATGGAGGTCGTGTGATGAAGACGCTGAGAGCCTTGGCCGCCCTTCTTTCGTATCCGACCGCCGACCTCATCGCGGCGGCAGGCGAAATCCGCCAAGCGATCGACAGCGATGCCGTCGTGCCGCGCGCGGAACGCGTGGCGCTCCATCGATTGATCGACGACCTGGCCGGCGGCGACCTCTACGATCTTCAGGAGCGCTATGGCCTGCTGTTCGACCGCACGCGCTCGCTGTCGCTGCACCTCTTCGAGCATGTCCACGGCGAGAGTCGCGACCGCGGCCAGGCCATGGTCGACCTGCTGAAACTCTACGAAGAGAGCGGCTACACGCCGACGGCGACCGAACTTCCCGACTTCCTGCCGCTGTTCCTGGAGTATGCTTCCACGCGCCCGCCCCAGGCGGCGATCGAACTGATCGGCCAGCCGGCCAACGTGATCGCGGCGCTGAAGGAGCGTCTGGCCAAGCGGAGCTCGCCCTACGTCGCCGTGATGTCGGCGCTGCTGGCGATCTCGAAGGCCAGGCTCGATGACAAGGCCCTGGCGGCGCTCCGGGCCGAGCCCGATCCCGAACCCGACGACCTCGAGGCGCTCGATGCTGCCTGGGAGGAGGAGGAAGTGACCTTCGGCCCGGGCGCTGCCGACGCCAAGGGCGCCTGCGGCGTGGAGGGACTGTCGACGCGACTGCGCGCCGCCATGCGGCCGGCAGATGGCGTCGCGCCGCCGCTCGCCCGCGAAAGATCGGCCGGCCGCCATGTCGCCGCGCCGTCCAGCCCGGGAGTCCGGTCATGAAGGACTACGTCTTCCACCTGCTGTTCGTCTGGTATCCCTACATCTGCCTGACGATCTTCCTGCTCGGCAGCCTGGTCCGCTTCGATCGCGAGCAATACACCTGGCGCGCCAGTTCCAGCCAGATCCTGCGCAAGCGCCAGCTCCGCTGGGGCTCCAACCTGTTCCACGTCGGCATCCTGTTCCTGCTGCTGGGCCACACGGTCGGCCTGCTGACGCCGACCTGGCTCTACACGCTCGTCATCACCGTCGAGCAGAAGCAGCTGATCGCTGTCGCCGCCGGCGGCATCGCGGGTGTCGTCTGCTTCGTGGGCCTCACGATGCTGCTGCACCGCCGCCTGTTCGACGTCCGCATCCGCACCACCAGCTCGGTGATGGACATCGCGATCCTGGCGATCCTCTGGATCCAGCTCAGCCTCGGGCTCGCCACGCTGCCGTTCTCGTTCGCCCATTCGGACGGCTCGGTGATGCTGATCCTGTCGCACTGGGCGCAGGGCATCGTGATCCTGCAGCCGGTCGACGCCAGCACGCTGCAAGGCCTCGCCTGGCCCTACCTCACGCACCTCGTGCTGGGCATGACCCTGTTCCTGGTCTTCCCGTTCAGCCGCCTGGTGCACATCTGGTCGGCGCCGGTCTGGTACCTCGGCCGCCGCGGCTACCAGGTCGTTCGCCGTCGCCGGCCCCGATCCCCGTCTGGTCAGTCGGCATTCCGTCAGCCGGCGGAGTGAGCGCCATGCGCACCTCCCAACCCGCCCCTGCGGCGCGCCCCGCCCGCCGTCGCTTTGCCCGGCCCGAACCGGTCAGCATCAACGGCGTGATCATCCCGAGTGCGGCGATCGCCCGCGAGACCCAGCATCACCAGGCCTCCGATCCGGACCAGGCTTGGATGCTGGCGGCCCGGGCGCTGGCGATCCGCGAGCTGCTGTCGCAGGAAGTCGAGCGGCTCTCGATCGTGGCCGAGCCTCTCGACGACGGCGAAGGCCGCCGCGAGACGCCGCAGGAGGCGCGCCTGCGCGCCCTGATCGAGCGCGAGGTCGCGGTACCGAGCGCCGACGAAGAGGCGTGCCGGCGCTACTACGATGCCAACAGCCGCCGCTTCCGCTCGCCCGACCTGTTCGAGGCCGCCCATGTCCTGTTTGTGGCGGCCCCTGACGACATCGACGCCCGTGACAAGGCCCGCGAGGCGGCAACGGCGCTGATCGCCGACCTGGCGCAAAACCCGGCCAGCTTCGCCGCCGCGGCCGCCCTGCACTCGGCCTGCCCCTCTTCGAAGCAGGGGGGCAATCTCGGCCAGGTCAGCACCGGCCAGACCGTTCCCGAGTTCGAGACTGCGTTGCGCGGCATGGTTCCGGGTGCTGTCCATCCGGAGCCCGTGGAGACCCGCTACGGACTGCACGTCGTGCGTCTCGATCGCCGCGTCGACGGCGAGGTCCTGCCCTTCGATCTGGTCCGCGACCGCATCGCCGACTACCTCGACGAGGCGGTCCGCCGTCGCGCCCAGCAGCAATACGTGTCGGTCCTGGCCGGACGCGCTCAGATCACCGGTGTCGATCTCGCCGCCGCGTGCGGCCCGCTGGTCCAGTAGGAGGCGGCGATGGTGCTGGGTCAGGTTCTTGAACGGTTGGGCGACGAGGCCTTCGCTGCCGAGACGCTGGTGGCGCTGGAGGATTTCAACCTGATGGTCCAGGTCGAGGCCGCCGGCCGGCCGTTCGGAGAGAACATCGGGGAATATGCCGCCGGGGCATCGCGACGCTTCGCGCAGTTCGCCTCCGACGACGATTGGCTCGCCCTCATGACGGCGCTCGAACGTACCCGCGATGCCGGCACGGCCTGCCTGAAACACATGCTTGAATGGTCGCTGCGCCACGACGCCGAAAACCCGGACGACGGTGTGGATGGGGGCTGCGGCGGCCACTGCACCTGCAAGGGGAATTGAACGATGCCCGACAGTCTCATCGCCGCTCTGGTCTATGCTGACGGAATCTATCCGGATCGCGCCATTGCCCGGGCCATCGAGCCGTTGCGCGACCGCGGCATTGCTCTGGCGGGTGCGCTGCAGCTCGAGTCCGCCGACCTGCCGGGCCGGCATCCCTGCGACATGCTCCTGCAGGATCTCTCGAGCGGCGAGGTCACGGCCATCGCCGAGCATCGCGGTAGCGAGGCGCGCGGCTGCCGGCTCGACGTCAGCCTCCTGACCGATCTGGCTCAGTCGGTCGCCTTCAGCCTCTACAGCGAGGAGCCGCGCCTTCTGGTGGTCAACAAGTTCGGCAAGATCGAAGCCGACGGTGGCGGCCTGCGCGGCGCGATCGCCGAAGCCGTCGGCCTCGGTATTCCCGTCCTGGTCGGCGTTCCGGCGCGCAATCTCGATCGCTGGCGCGCTTTCGCCGGCTCGCTCGCGGTCGAACTGCCGGTCGAGTCGGCCGCGATCGCGGACTGGCTCGAGACACAGGGCCTGCCGGCGGCGGGGGGGCGCCGGCGGCACGGCGGCCACGATAGCGCCGCGGCGCGCCTAGGCGTTGCAGGCAGGCATGGGATGGACGACCTTACGGTGGCGCGGGCCGTCCATGTCCTGGCGGTGATTCACTGGATGGGCGGTGTCGCTTTCGCGACTGCGGTGATCCTGCCGGCCATCGCGGCTTTCGAGGAGCCGTCTCGCCGGCTCGCGCTATTCGAGGCGATCGAACGCCGCTTTTCGGCCCAGGTGAGGGTCTCGGTTCCCGTCGCCGGCCTCAGCGGCTTCTACATGGCCTGGCGCCTCGATGCCTGGGAGCGCTTCCTCGAGCCGTCGGGCTGGTGGCTGGCGGCAATGGTCCTCGTCTGGCTGCTGTTCATGGCGATCCTGTTCGTCGTCGAGCCGCTGCTGCTGCGCGGCTGGTTTCATCGCCGGGCGACGGCTGAACCCGAAGCCACGTTTCGACGCATGCAGGGCGCGCACTGGATCCTGCTGTTGGCCGGCACGATGACGGCGGCGGCCGGCGTGCTCGGCGCCCACGGGCTGCTGGGCTGAGGCCGCAAAGGAGCATCAAATGTCGTCATGGTATCGTCTGGCGACGCGGTTCGCCGCCTCGGCCGCGGCAGCCGCGATGGCCGCCGCCTGCACCTCGACGCCGCCGGCGTCGCCGGAGCTGATGGCCCGCTGCACGCAGCTCTACATGCTGTGGGTGCGCTATGAACCAATCCTGACCATTATCCACACGGGCGACAAAGCGCGGTCTGAGCTGGCGCTCGACGACTGCCAGCGTGGCCGCTACGAGGCCGGCCTCCAGGAACTCGAGAAGCTGCTGCGGCGCGGCCGGATCCCGATTCCTCCGGTGGCCGCGAAATAAAGTTGACATTTCAGCAGATTTTGGCCTATATTTCCTGTAGGCTGGCGGGGATTGCGCCGGCCCTTTTCGTTTGTTTCCGGCAAGACCGGCCCGCGGGTTCGCGCTTTGAGCGCTTGGTGCAGCCGCCCTGGGTCCTGACCCAGGGATGAGAGCAATCCATCTACGCCCAAGGGGCTTTGTGCTGGCACTGCTGGCGCCAACAGGGAAAAGAGCCACGCTTCGAACCGTGGACAGGTGTCGTGCGCCGGGTCGGGGGACGGATCCGGGCACAGTTCGGGGCCCAACATTCCCACGTTTCAGGTGGGCCCCGTGGGGCGGGCAAAAGCCCGTGGTTGCTGGCTCTTTGGCGTGCGGAGAGCCTTATCTCTTGTCGTCGAGTTG
>MEMN01000007.1:5408-14325 GCA_001767945.1 Alphaproteobacteria bacterium RIFCSPHIGHO2_12_FULL_66_14
AATCAGAAAGTTGGGCCAGCAATGGGCCGGCAAGCGGCTATCGCTTTGCCGAGCCCGTCTTGTCCGCGGCGGTGTGTCCGAGGCCGGGCGGCAGCTTGTGCCAGGCGCGGCCGTCCTTGCCTTCCTGGAAGCCGTAGGCGTAGAGGGCGCGCATGTAGGTCTGGTCGAATTCGCCGGCCTTGGGCGCGCTGAAATCGGCGCCTATGTAGGCCAGGTTGTAGTCGACACCGTCGCGCTGGCTGACGAAATAGGTCCGCAGCACGTCGTTCTGGCCGCTGGCCGCCAGCATGGTGTTGATGGCGCGGCCGGCGATCGAGATCGTCCGCCGCTCGCTTGCCGCATAGTCCGGGTCGAGCCGCGCATTGCGGATGATGTAGGCGTGCCGTTCGCGGCGAAATTCGGCGGCGCCGACGTTGAGCGACGGCGGATAGAGGAAGAGCTGGGCGATCGCGCCGCCGTCGACGTGCATCTCCTGGTATTTCTTGCCGTCGACTTCCACATCGAACAGGACCGGCTGGAAGAGGCCGGGGATCGCCGCCGAGGCACGCAGGATCTTGCGGAACAGCTCCAGCCCGCCGGGGTGGCCGCTGGCGGCGATGGCGCCGATGTTCCAGATGACCGGCCGCTGGGCGTCGAGATGGGTCGTGCCGATCAGCAGCAGGCGGCCTTTCCGGTACTCGCGCGCGATGGCGTCGAACATCTTCTGGTTGGCATAAGTCTCGATCACCTGGGCGAGCGGGCCGGTGTCGGCCATGGCGTCGTCGAACAGGGCGGCGGTGAGACCGCGCGGGCGGAAGACCTTGTCGGGGGTCATGGTCGTGTAGACGTCGCGCAGGGCGTCGTCGTAGTCCGGCCCGAGATAGGCGAAGGGCGCGACCAGCGCGCCGGTGCTGACGCCCGTCACCATCTTGAATTCCGGTCGCGTGCCGAGCGCGGTCCAGCCGTTCATCAACCCGGCACCGAAGGCGCCGTTGTCGCCGCCGCCGGAGACGGCGAGAAAGTAGACCGGCGGCGGCCGCGTGGGCTTCCTGCCCTCGGCGCGCCATACCGCCTGCTCGCGTTCGAAGCTGCGGACGCCTTCCTCCATCATGGCCTTCGGATCGCCGTCGGCGAAAAACCGCGCATTGGGAATGCCGAGCGGCAGGGCGCGGGCGGTATCGGCCGCCGGCACCCCGGGGCCGCGCTCCGGGATCGAGCAGGCGCCGAGGACGACGATGCCGATCGATAACGCCGCGGAAGTCAGAATTTTGTGCAATTCCAGATCCTCTCAGGCAATCACTGCGACGCGGCGGCGACTTCGGCCGGAGGCGCCTTGGGAGCCTTCTTCTTCCGTTCCTCGAAGCGCTGCAGCACGGTGAAGAACGACGGCACGAACAGCACGGCGAGGCAGGTCGAGGCGATCATGCCGCTGAACACGCAGAGGCCGAGCGAGATGCGCGAGTTGGCGCCTGCCCCGGTCGCCGTCACCAGCGGCACGACGCCCAGGATGAAGGCGAAGGAGGTCATCAGGATGGGGCGGAAGCGGGTGCGGGCGGCTTCGACGGCGGCGTGGGCGATGTCCTTGCCCTCGACCAGGCGGCTCTCGCGCGCCACCTCGACGATCAGGATGGCGTTCTTGGCGCCGAGCGCGATCAGCAGCATCAGGCCGATCTGGGTATAGATGTTGTTGGCGAGTCCGACGGCGGAGAGCGCGATGGCCGGGCCGCTCAGGGCAAGCGGCACGGCCAGGATCACCGCCAGGGGAGCCACCCAGCTTTCGTACTGGCCGGCAAGGCAGAGATAGACCAGCAGGATGGCCAATCCGAACACGTAGAGCAGCTGATTGCCGACCACGTTCTCCTGGTAGGCCATGCCGGTCCATTCGTAGCCGGTGCCGGGCGGCAGGATCGCCTTGGCGATCTGGTCCATCAGCGCGATGCCCTCGCCCGAGCTGAAGCCCGCCGCCGGCGAACCCACGATCGCGGCCGAGGGATAGAGATTGTAGAGGCTGATCAGCGGCGCACCCAGCGCCGGGCGCAGCTCGGCGATGGCACCGATCGGCACCATCTGACCGTCGAGGTTCTTCACCTGCAGCCTCAGGATGTCCTCGGGGCGCGTGCGGTACTGCGAATCGGCCTGAATGAAGACCTGCAGGCTCAAGCCGAACTTGTTGAAGCGGTTCACGTAGCCGGAACCGAGATAGTCGGAGAGCGTCGTGAACACCTCGCCGACCGGGACCTTCAGGGACTCGGCCTTGACGCGATCGACTTCAACGCGAATGTGCGGTGCGCCGGCGCGGAACGAGGTAACGAGGTTGGTGAGCGCGGATTGCGTGCCGGCCTGCTCGACCAGGGCGTCGGTTATGGCCTGCAGCTTGGCGTAGTCGAAGCTGCCGTCCTTCTGCTCGACCTGCATCTGGAAGCCGCCGGCATTGCCGATGCCCTGGATGGCGGGCGGGACGATGACGAAGGCTCGGCCGTCCTGCAGGACCTGCAACTCCTTCATGAGACCCAGCACGATCGAGCGCAGGTCCTGGCCTTCCGCCTTCTCGCGCACGCCCCAGTCCTTCAGGATGACGTAGGACACGGCGGCGTTGGCCAGCGCGGAGTTGCTGTCGAGCACCGACATGCCGCCCAGCGCCACCACGTTCTCGACGCCTGGCATGGCCATGGCGATCTTGCTCACCTGATCGAGTGTCGCACCGGTGCGCTCCAGCGAGGCGCCGTCCGGCAGTTGCACGCCGATCATCAGATAACCCTGGTCCTCGTTGGGGATGAAGGCCGTCGGCAGGCGGGCGACGCCCCAGGCGCCGACCCCGCCTGCTAGCAGCGCAACGAGGACCATCAGACCGGCGCGCCGGACCATCGCGCCGACCAGGGCGGCATAGGCGTTCTCGAGCTTGTCATAGACCTTGTTGAAGCCGCGGAAGAAGATGTTGCGCTTCTCCGGCGGCACCGATGGCCTCAGCCACAGCGCGCACTGCGTCGGCTTCAGCGTGGCGGCGTTGATGGCGCTGATCAGGGCCGTGGCGGCGATGACCAGGGCGAACTGGGCGAACATCTGGCCGGTCAGCCCGGGCAGGAAGGCGGCCGGAACGAACACCGACATCAGCACGAGGGTGATGCCGATGACCGGGCCGAACAGCTCGTTCATCGCCTTGATGGCGGCGTCGTGGCTCGACATGCCGCGCTCGATGTGGCGGGCCACGCCCTCGACGATCACGATGGCGTCGTCGACCACGATGCCGATCGCCAGCACGATGCCGAACATCGTCGTGGTGTTGATGGTGAAGCCCAATGCCGCCATGGCTGCGAAAGCGCCGATGATCGTCACGGGGATCGTCGTCGCCGGGACCAGCATGGCACGCCAGTCCTGCAGGAAGATCACGATCACGATCAGCACCAGGACGCCGGCCTCGATCAGGGTCATGAAGACCTCGTTGATCGACGCCTTGACGAAGCGGGTGGTGTCGAACGGCACGCTGTAGGCGAGGCCCGGCGGGAAATTCTTGGCGAGCTGCGCCATCTTGGCATTGACGCTGTTGGCGACGTCGAGGGCGTTGGCGTCGGGTAGCTGGTAGATCGCGATGCCGGAGTTGGGTTTGCCGTTGATCTGCGAGGTCTGCGCATACGTCTGGGCGCCGAGGTCGACACGGCCGATGTCCTTGATCCGGACGATCCGGCCGCCATTGCCCTGGTCGGCCTTGACGATGATGTTGCCGAACTCTTCGGGCGTGCTCAACCGGCCGACGACGTCGATCGTGTACTGGAAGTCCAGTCCCTTGGGGGCCGGGGGCATGCCGACCTGGCCGGCGCTCACGTCCTGGCTCTGCTGCTGGATGACGCGGGTGACGTCCGACGGCGTGAGGCCGTAGGTATAGAGCTTCTCCGGGTCGAGCCAGACGCGCATCGAATACTGGCCGACGCCCAGCACGTTGACGTTGCCGACACCCGGCAGGCGAGACAGCTCGTTGACCAGGTTGATGGTTGCGTAGTTGCTGAGATAAAGGCTGTCGTAGCGCTCGTCCGGCGAGGTCAGCGATACGATCTGCAGGATCGCCGTCGACTTCTTCTCGACGATCAGGCCCTGCGCCTGGACGGACGCGGGCAGCGAGGCAAGCGCCGCGCTGACCTTATTCTGCACCAGCACCTGGGCGAAATCGAGGTCGGTGCCGATCTCGAACGTGACGGTCAGCGTGTAGGTGCCGGCGTCCGTGCTGTAGGACTGCATGTAGATCATCTTCTCGACGCCGTTGACCTGCAGCTCGACCGGCAGGGCGACGTTGTCGACGACGACTTTGGCGCTGGCGCCCGGGTAGGTCGTCGTGACCTGGACCGTCGGCGGCACGACGTTGGGATACTGGGAGACCGGCAGGGTGAACAGCGCCACGCCGCCGATCAGCACGATGACGATGGCAAGGACGTTGGCCAGAACCGGCCGGTTGATGAAGAATTCGGAAATCATCGCTGCGGTCCGGTCCGGCTACTTGGTCGGACCGGCCGCGCCGGCGGGTGGGGCGGCGATTGTCGCTGCCTTGGGAACCACCTTGCCGCCCGGGATCGCGCGGCTGTTGGTGCTGAGCACGACGCGGTCATCGGCCTTGAGGCCGGTCTTGATCACCCGCAGGCCGCCGGGAAGCAGCTGTCCGGTGGTGATCCGCACCTGCTCGACGACATTGTCCTTGTTGACGACCAGCAGGTACTTGCCCGCCTGATCCTCGGCGATCACCCGGTTGGGCACCAGCAGCGCGGCCGATGCGCCGAGGCCCTTCGGCACTTTCACGCGCACGAAGAAGCCGGGGATCAGGGCCCGCGTCGGATTTTGGAACAGGCCGCGCACCAGGATCGTGCCGGTCGTGGCGTCGAGTTCGGGCGAGACGTAGTTGAGGAAGCCGTGATGGGGAAAGCCATCCTCGTTCATCAGGCCGATGCTGAGCGGGATCTTGCTGAGCTCCTCGACGTCGAGTCGTCGCTCCTTGAGGTTCTCGCGGATCTGCAGGACGTCCTGCTCGCTCATGTTGAACGTGACGTACATCGGATCGAGCTGCACGATCGTTGCCAGCTTGGTGGCGACACCGTTGCCGACCAGTTCGCCGACCGTGATGAGATGCTTGGACACGATGCCGTCGAACGGCGCCAGCACGGTGGTGTAGCCGAGGTTCGTCTGGGCGACGATCAGGTTGCCTTCCTGGTTCTCGACGTTGGCCCGCGCCGAATCCCGCTTGGCCTTGGCAACGTCGAAGGTGGCCTGCGCCGACACGTTCTGCCGCAGCAGCGTCTCCTGGCGGGTGAACTCGGCTTCCGCCTGGACCAGTGCCGCCTTGGCGCCATCGAGCTCGGCCTGCGCTTCCTTGACCTTCGCCTTGTACATCGTCTGCTCGATCACGAACAAAGTGTCGCCCTTCTTCACGAAGGCGCCGTCGGTGTACTTGATTTCGGTGAGGAATCCCTCGACGCGCGCGACCAGGTCGACGGTGGCGAACGACACCGTGTTGCCGGTCAATTCCTCGAACGGCGCCACCTGCTGCTGCAACGGGGGCGCCACGCTGATCTCGGCCGGCGGCGGCGGCATGAATTTGTTCTCGGGCTTGCAGGCGGACAACGACACCGCCAGCAAGGGCAGCGCGATCCAGCCCTTGAGGCTGCGATTCAACATGGTTCCGACGACGCTCCCCGGGATTCTGATCGAGGCTCAGGACCGCTCCAATCCGACGGTCCCAGCGTTACCGCATCCGATGGCGGATTGCCACCGCCCCGGGCGCTCACGTCCGCTTGAATATCAATGAAAGATTGTTGGCCGGCATGTCGATGATCTCGGGTGGCCCGAAGCCGCGATCCTCGGCGAGCGACATTACGGCCTCGAGGTCACGCACCCCCCAGGCCGGATCGCGCTGGCGCAAGTCGCGGTCGAAGGCCTCGTTGCTGGGCGCGGTATGCCGGCCCTCGCGGCGATAGGGGCCGTAGAGATAGAGCGTGCCGCCAGCGGGCAGCACGTGCGCCGCGCCGGCGATCAGGCCGATCGCTGCCTCCCACGGCGCAATGTGGATCATATTGCAGCAAAGCACGGCGTCGGCGCGCTCGATCGGCCAGGCATCGCCCGCGGCATCGAGCGCCAGGGCGGCGCGGACATTGCCGAGGCCCTGCATCCGCACCCAATCGTCGATGCTGGCCCGCGCGTCGGCGCTGGGGTCGCTGGGCTGGAAGGTAAGGCCGGGCAACGCTGCGGCGAAATGGACGACGTGCTCGCCGGTGCCGCTCGCGATCTCGAGCACGAGGCCTTCGGCCGGCAACCTCGGCCGCAATGCGTCGAGAATGGGTTGGCGGTTGCGCGCCGCCGCGGGGGCCTCGCGTCTCACCGGGCACTCTCCATGGCCTGCCAGATGCGCGCCGGACTGGCCGGCCCGTCGAAGCCCTTGACCCCGAGCGGGGCCAGCGCATCGAGGATGGCGTTGGCGATGGCAGGAAAGGCCGCGATGGCGCCGGCCTCGCCGCAGCCCTTCACGCCCAGCGGGTTGGTTGTGCAGGCTGTGCCGTTGAAGCCGAGATCGAACGCCGGCAGGTCGTCGGCGCGCGGCAGGGCATAGTCCATGAAAGAACCGGCGATCATCTGCCCGGAGCGCGGATCGTAGGTCGCGTGTTCCAGCAGCGCCTGGCCGCTGCCCTGCGCCATCGCGCCATGCGCCTGGCCCGCGGCGATCATGGGATTGACCAGCACCCCGTAATCGTCGACCGCGGTATAGCGCACCAGGTCGACGCGGCCGGTGTCGCGGTCGATCTCGACCTCGACCACGTGCGCACCGTTGGGGAAGGTCATGTGCTCGCGCTTCCAGGCATGGAACGTATCGAGCGGCCTGCCTTTCGTGCGTCCGAGGGCGGCGACCTCCAGCAGGCCGATGGCGCGGTCGGTGCCCGAGACCACGAAACGACCGTCTTCGAAACGGATGTCGGCCTCGGCCGCTTCCAACGCGTCGGCCGCGAGCGCCGCTCCCTTGGCGATGATCTCGTCGGAGGCGCGCCAGATCGCGGTGCCGCCCATGTAGGTGGCGCGCGAGCTGCCATGGCCGCCGCCGGCCGGGATCAGGTCGGTGTCGCCCTGGCAGAGCCGGATGCGCTCGTTGGGCATGCCGAGGCGTGTGCTGAGGATCTGCGGGAAGGTCGTCTCGTGGCCCTGGCCGATATGCTGCGTGCCGGTGATCAGCGATACCGTGCCGTCGGCCTCGAACCGTATGTCGACGTTCTCGTCCGGCGGGCCGCCCGTGGCCTTGATGTGATAGGCGAAGCCCAGGCCGCGCAGCAGGCCGCGCGCCTCGCTCTGCCGCCGTCGGACGGCAAAGCCCGCCGAATCGGCGCGCGCCAATGCCTTGTCCAGCGACTCGGCGAAGCGGCCGCTGTCGACCTGGAACCCAAAGGCGTTGGTCATCGGCATCGCCTCGGGCGACACCATGTTGAGGCGCCGCAGCTCGGCGCGATCCATGCCGGTCTGCCGTGCCGCGGCGTCGATCAGCCGTTCGACGACGTTGATGGCTTCGGCGAAACCCGGCCCGCGCGTGACGCCGATGGGCGCGGTGTTGGTGACGACGGCCACGACGTGCAGCGCGATCGAGGGGATACGATACACCGAGCCTTGCAGGTGGATGTACTGGAAGGTCTGCACGCCGCCGCCGGCGCCCGCCATGTAGGCGCCGAGATTGGCGACGCTCGCGACCCGCAGCGCCAGGAACCGGCCGGCGGCGTCGAGGGCGAGGGAGGCCTCCGCCTGCATGTCGCGCGCGGCATGGTCCGACAGGAACACCTCGCTGCGGCTCGCGATCCACTTCACGGGCCGGCCGGTGCGCCTCGCTGCCCACAGGATCAACGCATGCTCGACATAGGCGAAGTTCTTGGCGCCGAAGCCGCCGCCCACGTCCGGCGCCACGAACCGCACGTCCTTCGCCCCGACGCCGAGCGAGCGCGCCACGAAGTTGCGGTTGATATGGATGTTCTGGCTCGAAACGTGGAGCGTGTAGCGGCCGCTCGCCGGATCGAACGCCCCGACGCCGCCGCGCGGCTCCATCGGGTTCATGACGATGCGATGGTTGTCGAGTGTGAGCGAGACGACGTGGGCGGCCTTGGCAAAGGCGGCATCCGCACCCGCCGCATCGCCGGTCCGCCAGTCGAGGCAGACATTCCCGGGTATTTCGGAGGAGAGTTGTGGCGCACCGGCGGCACGGGCGGCGGCGGCGGTCGTCACGGCGGGCAACGGCTCGTAGTCGACGGCGATCAGCTCGGCCGCGTCGAGCGCCTGCGCGTGCGTTTCGGCCACGACCAGCGCCACCGGCTCGCCGGCGAAGCGCACCTTGTCGTGGGCCAGCAACGGCTGGGGGGCAAAAGCGAAGGGCTCGCCGGTCTGCACGTTGGCCTCGGCATAGGGCCTGAGCGGCTTCAGCCCGTCGGCTTCGGCATCGGTCGCCGTCAGGATGGCGAGCACCCCCGGCGAGCGCCGGGCGGCGGTGGTGTCGATCGATCGGAGTCGCGCGTGTGCGTGCGGTGAGCGCAGCACGGCGGCATGCACCACGCCGTCGAACCGCAGATCGTCCAGGTAGGCGCCCTGGCCGGTGACGAAGCGCGCATCCTCGCGTCGCCGGGGTGAATCGCCGATCGTTGATCTGGTCATGCGACAATGTCGCGTGGCGGCATGCCGGCTTGCAAGGGCCGGGAGGGGAAGGCACTAAGTTTCCAGGAATTCGCCCCTCTTTCGGAGGAACAATGTCGACTGATTTCGATGCGGTGATCGTCGGCGCAGGCTTCGGTGGCATGTACATGCTGCATCGTTTGCGCCTGAAAGGTTTCACGGCCCGCGTGTTCGAGGCGGGCTCGGGCGTCGGCGGCACCTGGTATTGGAACCGCTATCCCGGTGCCCGCTGCGACGTCGAGAGTGTGCAGTACTCCTATCAGTTCTC
>MEMN01000008.1:0-1587 GCA_001767945.1 Alphaproteobacteria bacterium RIFCSPHIGHO2_12_FULL_66_14
GCCGCCGTCGAGACGCGCGAGTTGCACGGCTATCGCATCCGTGCCTATGCCGCGCGGGCAGGCTCCGGGCTGCACGACGTCGCCTGCAACGCCGACGGCACCGTCTGGGTCACTGGCCAACGCGACGGCACGCTGATCCTGCTCGATCCGCGCGACGGCGGGCTGAAAACCGTCAACCTTGGTTCGGGCGCCTCGCCGCATGGCGTCGTGATCGGTCCCGATGGCGCCGCCTGGGTGACCGAGGGTGGTCAGAACGCGATCGCCCGCGTCGATGCCAAGGATCATCGGGTACAACTCTGGAGGCTGAACGGCGGTCCCTCCTATGCCAACCTCAACACCCAGGTGTTCGACCGGCAGGGAACGCTCTGGTTCACCGGCCAAAGCGGCGTGATCGGCCGCTTCGACCCCAAGACCGAGAAGATGCAGGTGTGGGACGCACCGCGTGGCCACGGTCCCTATGGCATCGCCGCCACGCCCCAGGGCACCGTCTGGTACGTGTCGCTGGCCGGCAACTATCTCGCCCAGATCGACATCACGACCGGCGCATCGCGCATCGTCGAGCCGCCGACGCCGAAGCAGGGCGCACGCCGCGTCTGGTCCGACAGCCGGGGGCGGCTCTGGATCAGCGAATGGAACAGCGGCGACGTCTCCATGCATGATCCCAGGGACGGCAGCTGGAAGAAGTGGAGGCTACCGGGCGACCGGCCGCGCTGCTACTCGGTCTATGTCGACGACCGCGACGCCGTCTGGCTCACCGACTTCTCGGCCAATGCCATCGTGCGCTTCGATCCGAAGACCGAGACCTTCCTCTCCTTCCCGTCGGACAAGTCGGGCGCCAACGTGCGCCAGATGGCCGGCCGGCCGGGTGAGGCGTGGGCCGGCGAGTCGGGCACCAACCGCATCGTCGTCATCGACAAGCCGCAAGCCTGAGCGGATGCGGTTTTGGATCGTGGCGGCTGCGTTGTTGGCCGCATCGGGCGCCGCGCGCGCGCAGCCTTGCGACATGCAGGCGTTCGAGCCTTGCCAGGCCTGCCACGCCCTGACCAGGGACGCCGGCCAGAAGCCCGGCCCGCAGCTCGCTGGCCTGATCGGCCGACCGGTCGCCGGCGATCCGGCGTTCGACTACTCGCCGGCCCTGCGCGCGGCGCGGGACAAGGGCGATGTCTGGACCCGCGAGCGGCTCGATCTCTTCCTTGCCGATGCCGAGGCGATGTATCCCGGACAATGGATGGGCAGCCCTCCGATCCGCAACGCGAAGCACCGTGCCGACCTGCTGTGTGTTCTGGAGGGTCGTGAAGCGCTTCACCGACCTGACGGCGGAAGCCTGGCCCAGCACGCCACGGGAAGCGGCCGCGATGTTCGATCTCGAGGACCGGACTATAGTACTTCTCGCTAAGAAGCTTGGAATCAAGCCGGAGTAGATCGATCCATGACCTGGCTGCCCCCCGCCGTCGCGCCCATCGTCCTGCTGCTGATCTCCAACGTCTTCATGACGTTTGCCTGGTACGGGCATCTGAAGTTCACCGACAGGCCGCTGTGGCTGGTGGTGGTGGCGAGCTGGGGCATCGCTTTCGTGGAATACTGCTT
>MEMN01000008.1:1657-2640 GCA_001767945.1 Alphaproteobacteria bacterium RIFCSPHIGHO2_12_FULL_66_14
ATCACGCTCACCGTGTTCGCCGCCTTCTCGGTGCTCTATCTCGGCGAACGCATCACGATAAATCACCTCGTGGGCTTCGCCCTGATCTGCGCCGGCGCCTTCTTCGTTTTCAAGGGGCCGCTTCCGGCATAACCGCAGCCGCCCGGATGCATGCATGAGGATGCTGCCGACCCTGCGACGAAGCGAACTGGCCGCGCTGGCCGGCGTCCTGTTGACCGCGACGCTCCTGAGACTCTGGGACCTCGACGCCAACGGCTTCGGCAACGAATACTATGCCGCCGGTGTGCGCAGCATGCTGCAGGGCGCCCACCTCTTCTTCTACAACGCCTTCGATCCGGCGGGACTGGTCTCGCTCGACAAGCCGCCGCTCGCTTTCTGGATCCAGACCGCCTTCGCCGCCGTGCTGGGCTACGGCGGCTGGGCGATCCATCTGCCGCAGGCGCTGGCCGGCGTGGCCTCGGTAGCGCTGCTCTACGGCCTCGTGCGCCGGCCGTTCGGGAGAATCGCGGCGTTTTTCGCCGCCCTGCTGCTTGCCCTCTCTCCCGTGGCCGTCGCGGCCGATCGCTCCAACAACACCGATTCCTGGCTGGTGTTGTTCCTGTTGATCGCGGTGGCGCTGGCCATGCGCGGCCGCGGGCTTTCCCTCGCCCTCGCCATGGTGGCGCTCGGCCTCGCCTTCAACGTCAAGATGCTCGCCGCCCTGGTTTGCGGACCCGCTTTGCTCGTGGGCTGGTGGCTGGCCAGCACGCTCGACTGGCGCCAGCGGCTTGCGTGGCTCACGGCCGGCGGCGCGACGCTCACGATCGTGGCGCTCTCCTGGGCCGTCGCCTTCGATCTCACGCCTCGCAACTCCCGCCCACAAGTCGGCGGCAGCAAGGGCGATTCCATGCTCGAGCTGATCGTCGTGCACAACGGGCTCGAACGCTTTGCGCACAATCGGCCGGCGGAGCCAATCTTCAGTTTTCCGGCCTACGATGCCGCGC
>MEMN01000008.1:2673-17445 GCA_001767945.1 Alphaproteobacteria bacterium RIFCSPHIGHO2_12_FULL_66_14
TGGGCGAGCTGGGCGTTGGCCTACGGGATCGTCTACAGCGCCGCCGGCGGCATCTTCCACATCTACTATCTCGCGACCCTGGCGCCGCCGCTGGCCGCGCTCGCCGGCATCGGCTGCTACGAGCTGTGGCGGCGCGGCCCGGCCTATCTTGCGCTGGGCCTCGCCGTCACCGCGCTATGGCAGGGCTACATCACGGGGGCGACACTCGGCTGGACGGCGAGCTGGATCGGCTTCCCCGGCGTGGCGCTGCTGGCCGCCGCTGCGGCGTGGTGGCGCGCCAAGCGCCCGCCCGCGATCATCGGCGGCATCGCCCTGCTGGTGTTACCCGTGGCCTGGGCGCTGAGCCCCGTCTTCTCCCCTGGCAATCTCACCCTGCCCTCGGCCAGCCTGCCGCGTTGGCTGGGCATCGACGACGGTCGCGGCCCCATCCTGTCGCGCCACTTCCGTTCGCTGACCGACGACCCCAAGCTGCTGGGCTACCTGCAAGCGCAACGTGGCTCGGCGCGCTTCCTCGCCGCCACGCCGACGGCGCTGCTCGCCGCGCCGATCATCATTCGCACCGGCGAGGCTGCCCTGGCGTTCGGCGGCTATCTCGGCAACGACCCGGTGATGAGCGTCGAGGCGTTTGCCGGGCGCGTGCGACGCGGCGAGGTGCGTTTCGCGATCCTGGGCACGGTCCACCGGCCGGCCGATTTCGATGCCTGGGTGCGCGCCCACGGCATGCCGGTCGATCCGGCGCTGTGGCGCTCGCTGCCGCCCGAGCCGCGCCGCCGGATTGCACTCTACGATCTCGCACCGCGGCCACCAGGCCGCTGAACTATCCCGCGCCGAAGGCGCGGGCGACCTGATAGGTGAAGAAGACCTCCCGGGCATCGCCCAGTGCTATGGTTGATTTGGATATCATTGCGAGTAACTCATAATGGCGCTGGGGAAGTAGCTTCTCCGAAAGGGAGGTAGAGCACATGGCAACGATCGTTCTGGCGCATGGCGCCTGGTCTGCGGCATGGGCCTGGAAAAAGATGCGGCCGCGTCTACGGGCCGCTGGCCACGACTTCTTTTCACCGACCTACACCGGACTCGGCGAGCGCGCCCATCTCGCCCGCCCCGAGATCGACCTCTCGACCCACATCCAGGACGTGCTGGCGGTGCTGGAAATGGAAGACCTGACCGACGTCACCCTGCTCGGCCATTCCTACGGCGGCATGGTCGCCACCGGCGTTGCCGACAAGGCACGCTCGCGTATTGCGCGTGTCGTCTACATCGACGCCTTCGCCCCCAAGGACGGGCAGAGCCTGTTCGATCTGGTCGGCCCGAAGGCGGAGGGCAACATGCGCGCGGGTGCCGCCAAGGACGGCGACGGCTGGCGGCTTCCCGTCAATCCGATGCCGCCCGACACCGCGCCAGAGGACGTGGCCTGGGCCGGCCCGCGGCGGCGTCCGCAGCCCATCCGGACCTTCGAACAGAAACTCCAGCTCGACTCGAAGGAGCCGCCACCGCCGCGCCACTATATATATGCCACCCGAAATGGGCCGGGCGACCCGTTCCGCCAGTTCAGCGAGCGCGCCAAGAGCGAGGCCGGATGGAAGTCCTACGAGATCGACGCCAGCCACAATCCCCACATCACCTGCCCCGATGTGCTGATGGCGCTGTTGACCCGGATCATGCCGAACACCTGGGAGGACAAGTGAGCCAGGATCTCGCCCACGACGTTCTTCGTCAGCTCGGCCGCGCCCGACGCGCCGACGATTCCCTGGCGATCACCGGCGGCGACGATCCTGTGTTCGCGACCCCATGGCGCATCGGCCGTGCCGGATCGGCCGCGCTGGGCGCGGTGGGGCTCGCTGTCTCCGACCTCTGGCGCCTGCGCACCGGCAAGCCGCAGGCCGTGAGCATCGACCTGCGTGCGGCCACCGCCTCGCTGCGCTCGAACACCTATGTCCGCCGCAACGGCGAGCGGCCGGTGTCGTGGGATCCGCTGGCCGGCCACTATCCGACACGCGACGGTCGGACCATGTTCCTCCACACCAACCATCCGCACCACCGCGCCGGCGCGCTGCGCATTGCCGGCGCCAAGGCCGAGACGCGCGAGGCACTGGCCGATGCCGTCGCCAAATGGGATGGCCTCGCCATCGAGGAGGCGATCGCCGCCGGCGGCTGCGTCGGCGGCCTCGTGCGCAGCCGCGACGAATGGAACGCCCATCCACACGGCATCGCCGTCGCCAGGCTGCCGCTGATCGACATGGTCAAGATCGGCGAGGCGCCGGCACGACCGCCGATCAAGGGCGAGCGCCCCTTGAGCGGCATACGCGCGCTCGATCTCACGCGCGTGCTGGCCGGCCCGACCAGCGGCCGTGTGCTGGCGGAGAACGGCGCCGACGTGCTCCATATCGCGGCACCGCACCTGCCGTATCAGACCGAACTGCTGATGGACACCGGCCACGGCAAGCGCTGCGCCTGGCTCGACCTGTGCGAGCCGGCCGGTCTCGAGACACTGACCGGCCTGGTGCGCGAGGCCGATGTCTTCACCCAAGGTTATCGCCCGGGCACGCTGGCCGCCCGCGGCTTCTCGCCCGAGCGGCTGGCCGAGCTGCGGCCGGGCATCGTCTGCGTCAGCATCTGCGCCTACGGCCACGAAGGGCCCTGGTCTTCGCGCCGCGGCTTCGACTCGATCGTGCAGAACGTCACCGGTCTTGCCGCGACGCAGGGCACCCTGGAAAAGCCGCGCAACATGCCGGTGCAGGCCAACGACTATATCGCGGGCTATCTCGGCGCCCTGGGCGCCATGGTCGGCCTCGCCCGCCGCGCTGAGCAGGGCGGCTCGTGGCTGGTGCGCGTTTCGCTGGTGCAGGTTGCGCACTGGATCGCGAGCCTCGGTACGGTCGATGGCAGCAAAGGCGCGACCGAGCTGGGCGACGACGAACTGGCCGACCTCGTGACGGAAAGCGTCGGCCCGTTCGGCCGGCTGAACCATCTCCGCCCGATCGTGCAATTGAGCGAGACGCCTGCCTTCTACGCCCGCCCCGCCGAACCGCTCGGCACGTCGCCCGCGCAGTGGACTTGAATTAGCTAAGAAGATTAGCTAACTTATGCATATGCCGACCTACACGATCCACGCCGCCAAGACGAACCTCTCCAAGCTTGTTGCCCGCGCCGAGGCAGGCGAGGAGATCGTGCTCGCACGCGGCAAGGAGCCCGTGGTCAAGATCGTGCCGGTCGCACCAAAGCCCAAACGCAAGTTCGGTCGCCTGAAAGGCAAGATCAAAATCGGACCTGAGTTTTTCGAGCAGCTTCCCGAAGACGAGCTGAAGCTCTGGGAGTAGAACCTGCGCCTGCTTCTCGATACGCACGCGTTCCTCTGGTGGCTCGCCGGCAGCCCGGCCCTGACACGTCGCGCGCGGAGCGCGATCGCAACCGACGCGGCTGAAGTTTTCATAAGCGCGGTGTCCGCCTGGGAGATCGCCACCAAGTATCGACTCGGCAAGCTTCCTGAAGCGCAGTTCGTCGCCGAAAACGTAACCGCGAACGTTACCGCCGAGGGCTTCGCCGAACTGCCTATCTCCATGCAGCATGCCCAGCGTGCCGGCGATCTCGTCGGACACCATCGCGACCCGTTCGACCGCATGCTGATTGCGCAGTCCATGCTGGAAAATATGACCCTCGTGTCGAATGAACAGGCCTTCGATGCCTACGGCGTGAAACGTCTTTGGTGATCAACCCTCGGCACGTACGCCGAACAATGCGTTGTACCGGTCCTCCGCCAGCCTCAGGCCTGCATTACTGAAGACAATTGATTTCGCCCTGCCCTTGGGATTGGAGATCAGTCCCCTTTCATACAGGCGATCCATCGCGTCCCAATCGAAGCTTTTCCACGCGCGATTTTCGTCGTGCAGGCCGAGATACAGCAACGCCAGAACGGCATCGTCGATTCGGTCTTTGTCCAAAGTCATGGCGCCCTCCTGACTGGTGACGTAGATAGCGAACGATAGGAGTCACCTGATGTCCACCCTCGCCACTATCGCCGACCTGGAAGCGCTCTACGGCCAACCCGGCGAAACCTCGACCGTCAAGGAAGTGGCGCGGATCACGCCGCATTACCGTGCCTGTATCGAGGCCTCGCCCTACGCGGCGCTGGCGACATCCGGACCGGAGGGGCTCGACTGCTCGCCGCGCGGCGACAGGCCGGGCTTCGTGCGCGTGCACGACGAGAAGACCCTGATGCTGCCCGACCGGCGCGGCAACAACCGGATCGATTCGTTGCGCAACATCGTGCGCGATCCGCGCGTCGCGCTGCTGTTCATGATCCCGGGTGTGGGCAATACGCTCAGGGTCAACGGCCGTGCCCATCTCAGCGTCGCGCCGGCGCTGCTCGCTTCCTTCGCGGTCGACGACAAGGCGCCGCGCTCGGTCATGGTGATGACCGTCGATGCCGTCTACTTCCAGTGCGCCCGCGCCCTGGTGCGCTCCGAGCTCTGGAACCCGGCCCGCCATGTCGACCCCAAAAGCCTGCCCAGCGCCGGCCAGATCCTGGCGGCGCTGAGCCAGGACCGCGTCGGCGGCGAGACCTACGACCGCGAGTGGGCCGGCCGCGCCGCCAGGACCATGTGGTAGGCCGCTAGGCCGCGGCCCGCACGAGGGAGCGCGCGGCCAGCGCGTCGAGGAAGCGCTGGCAATAGACCTGGGCCGTGGTCTGGAACACCTTGGCCTTCAGCGCGGCGTGCCGCTCCTTGCGTTCGGCGGCAGGCATCGTCAACGCCAGATGCATGGCATCGGCGATGGCATCGGGATCGAACGGATTGACGATCAGGGCCTCGGTGAGCTCGTGCGCCGCGCCGGCGAACCGCGACAGCACCAGAACGCCCGGGTCCTCGTCCGGCTGGGCGGCGATGAACTCCTTGGCGACCAGGTTCATGCCATCACGCAGCGGCGTCACCACGCCAATCCGCCCGAGGCGGTAAAGGCCCGCGAGCGTCGAGCGCGGCGCCGTCCGCGCGCTGTAGCGCAATGGCGTCCAGTCGAACTCGGAGAACTTGCCGTTGATCCGGCCCGCCAGCCGGTCGAGTTCGATGCGCAGTTTTCGATATTCGTCGACCTCCTCGCGCGACCGCGGGCAGATCTGCAGGAAATGGATCTTGCGACGGTGCTCGGGATACTTCTCGAGCAGACGGCCGAAGGCCTCGAAGCGCTGCGGCAGGCCCTTGGAATAGTCCATGCGGTCGACGCCGATGATGAGCGCGCGCCCGACCAGGCTCTCGGCCACCCTCTGCACCAGCTTGTCGCTGGCCGCGCGCCCGGCATCCCGTGCGAAGCCCTCCGCGTCGATGCCGATCGGGTCGGCAAAGGCGCGCATGCGGCGGCCATTCAACCGGATCCACTCGCCGTCGACGGTGGCGCCCAGCATGCGCTGCGCGCAGTCGCGGAAATCCCGGGCATGCTCTTCGGTCTGGAAACCCACGACGTCGTAGGCACAGAGATCGGCCACCAGGTCGCGCGCGACCGGCATCGCCTCCAGCATCGACGGCGGCACGAACGGCACATGCAGGAAGAAGCCGAGCGCGCCGGTGAAACCCCGCTCGCGCAGCATCCGGCCGAACGGGATGAGGTGGTAATCGTGCACCCACACGGTGTCGTCGGACTTGACGACCTGCCCGAGCGATGCCGCGAAGCTTTCGTTGACCGCGAGATAGCCGGCATAGTCCTCGCGACGGAACTGCATCAGCCCGAGCCGGAAGTGCAACAGCGGCCACAGCGCCCCGTTGGCAAAGCCGATATAGAAGCTGCGATGGGCTTCGGCCGTGAGATCGACCGTGGCATAGGTGACGCCGCGCGCCTCGACGAGCGCCGGCTGCGCCGCGGGCTCGGCGGCCAGGCGCCCGCTCCAGCCGAACCACATCGAGCCCGGGATCAGGAGATCGCGCAGCGCAACGGCCAGGCCGCCCGCGGTCGCGCCCCGGGATTTGGGAATCGGCACTCGATTCGAGACGATCACGAGGCGTGCCATAGTCCCTCCTCCCAGCTTCTCGACAGGCGCATGGCCGACAGGATCAACCCGACCTGCGAGTAGGTTTGCGGAAAGTTTCCCCACAGTTCGCCGGTATGGGGATCGATGTCCTCCGAAAGAAGACCGAGGTGGTTGCGACGGGCAAGTAGATTGTTGAACAGCTCCAGCGCCTCGTCGCGCCGGCCGACGCTCACCAGGGCGTCGATGTACCAGAAAGTGCAGAGCAGGAAAGCGTTGGCCGGCTTGCCGAAATCGTCGGCCTCGGCATAGCGCATCACGAAGCCGTTCTTCATCAGCCGATTACCGACTGCCTCGAGCGTGGCGTGGAAGCGCGGATCGTCGGAGCGCAGCAGTCCGATCTCGGGCAGCACCAGGCCTGAGGCATCGAGCATGTCGCGGTCGAGCACGCCCGACAGCCAGCCTCCCGACGTCGTGCCGCGCTTCAGGATCTCCTGGCGCAGCACGCCGGCCCGCGCCAGCCACTCGCGCGCTTCGACGTCGACGCCGACCCGCTTGGCGATCATGCCGAGTCGATGCTGCGCCGCCCAGCACATCGCCGCCGAGAAGGTGTGGACCTCTTCGCGTTCCCGGTATTCCCAGAGGCCGGCATCGGGCGTCAGCGCTGCGCGATTCGCCTCGTTGCCGACGACGCAGAGCTGGCGATAGAGTTCGAGATCGCCCTGGCGTGGCAGGCGCTCGTCCCAGAACATCTGCGCCGCCGTCAGCACCATCGAGCCGTAGGTGTCGTTCTGACGTTGGCTGACTGCGGCGTTGCCGACACGCACCGGCCCGCAGCCGCGATAGCCCGGCAGCGAATCGATCACGCGCTCTGTGGTGTCGGTGCCCGGCGCGATGGCAAACAGCGGCGCGATGTCGTGGACTTCGCCGCGCGTGCTGCCGGCCTCGACGATATCGACGATGAAGCGCACATAGCTTTCCATGGTGAGCGTCGCCGACAGGCGATTGAGCGCCGTCACCGTGAAGAAGGCGTCGCGCAGCCAGGTGAAGCGATAGTCCCAGGTGCGCGGCGTGCCCGCCGCTTCCGGCACCGACGTCGTGAGCGCCGCCAGTACCGCGCCGGTGTCCTCGAAGCTGCAGAGCTTCAGGGTGATCGCGGCGCGGATCACGGCGACCTGCCAGTCGAACGGAATGTTGAGGTCGCGTACCCAGGTCTGCCAGTAGCTTTCGGTCTCGGCGAAGAAGGAGCGGGCGATCGTGTCGGGATTGTCGGTGATGCTTTCGTCGGCGCCGACCAGCAGCGTGACCGGCCGGTCGAGCGAGAACTCGGTCTCGTGCAGCAGGTAGTTGATCGAGGCATCCGTCGTGACCCTCAGGACCGAGGTATCACCGAAGTAACGCACGTGATTGCTGCCGGCCGTGACCTGCGCGCGGCGCGCCCCGTAGTCGAAGGTCGGCCGAAGCCGCACGGCGACCCGCGGCCGGCCGGTGACCGGCTCTATCCGCCGCACCAGCATGGGTGGACGGAACATGCGGCCGAAGCGCCGGAAGCGCGGCGCGAAATCGATGATACGGACGGTGCCGCCCGCGCCGTCGATCGTGGTCTCGAGGATGGCCGAATTGTGCAGGTAACGCTGGCGCGTTTCCTTGGCCCCGGGCACGACGGCATCCATGAAGCCGCTCTGCGGATCGTTGCCGCCCAGCAGTGCGTTGAACACCGGATCGCCGTCGGGCCGGCCGAGCCCATGCCAGACATGCCGGCCGGTGCGGTCGATCAGGCTCGCGATCGAGCAGTTGCCGACGACGCCGAGGTCGAGGCTGCTCATGGCGAGATTCCGACCTGCGCCCGGCCCGGGACGAGGCGGCCTTCGAGCCGGTCCGCCTCGCGCTTCAACCAGGCGCGCACGACGGCAGGATCGCCGCCGAAGAACTCGGCGACGCGCAGGCCCTGCCCGCCGAAGGCGCGCGCGGCGCTCATGCCCGCCTCGTCGGTGAAATCGTCGCCAATGAAGATCGGCCGGCGGCCGGCGAAGGGCGCCGACGCCATCAGGCGTTCGACCGCATGCCCCTTGGACACCGCGCGCGGTCCGATCTCGACCGCCTCGCGGGCGGGGATCAGCCGGAACCAGGGATGATCATCGGCCACCAGGGTGCGCACCAGCCGCCACACCTCGTTGCCGTGTTCGGGAGCCAGACGGTAGTGGATGGCGCAACCATGCGATTTGGGTTCGATCAGCACACCCGGCCAGCGCTCGGCGGCGGCGGCCAACGACGCACGCCAGGCCTCGGGCATGGCCGGCCCTGCCGGCATTTCTTCCAGGGTACCGTCCTCGTAGCGCAATGAAGCACCATGCTCGCCGCCGATACTGGCCGAGAATGGTACGAGCAGACTGTCGACCACGACGAGCGGCCGGCCCGTCACGACGGCCAGCGCACCCTCCAGCAGATGATGAAGTTTGCCAAGCAGGGCCGGCAGGCCGGGCGGCACGACAACCAGTTCCGGCGTCGCGGCGATTTCCAGCAGCGTGCCATCAAGATCGAGAAACAGCGCGGACATCCTGTCGAGTTCCGGCGGTGTCATCCTGCCTGTTCCCCCTCTACGCCACTGATCAATACCTAGGGCGCGAGAGTCTCTCGGACCACAACACGCCGCCACCACGCCGTTCTGAATGGGCAACCGCGCGGTGGGCGTTGGAAACCAACGCGTGCCACGAACGGCGGTTCCTTCAAAAGGACGCGAAGATGTGGCGATAGTGAGGCAGATATCCCCTAGCGCAATGTGCCTATTGCCCGCCAGAACGGCTTGCCCGACTCATAGGCAGCAGCAGCCGGTGAAATGCCGGCATCGCGCAGGCTGCGCGCATCCATCCGCGCGAGACTGCGACGCGCCGTCGTGCGCTCGCGCCATACTGCGAGAGTGACCTCGATGCGCTGGCGCAACGATGGCCGCGCCGCCTTCGCAGCGGCGGCCGGAGTCGCGAACAGATCCTGCTCGATGGTGAGGCGTTGGCGGGACTGGAAGCTCATCTCTCCCTCCTTGGGCTGATGGGCTCAACTTGGTCGCGGTCCGCGGGCCTCTCAATGATGCGACAGGTAATCAGGCGCACGAGACATCCTCATGCGTGCATCCGGGAAACTTACCTTGGAGCCGCTCGGATCGCCCCCCTGATCGCCCCCCTGATCGCATCGAGGCCGTCGGTCAACGCGGCGGGCCCGGGCTGCAGGATGAGCGTCGATTTGATCTCGACGATGCGCTTGTTGGCGACGGCCGGAAGCGTGGCCCAGCCCGCGCGTTCGGCGATCTGTCGTGGCACGACTTTCTTGCCGCACCACGAAGCCAGGATCACGTCGGGCTGGGCTGCGATCACCGCCTCGGACGTGACGATCCGCTCGCGCGCGCCGGCCGCGCCGCGCCGAGACTGGAACACATCCTCGCCGCCGGCGACCTCGATCAATTCCGACACCCAGCCGATGGCCGAGATCATCGGATCGTTCCATTCCTCGAAGTAGACCCGCGGCCGTCGGGCCGCATCCCGGGTCTCGCGCGCCATCGCGGCCACCCGATCTTCGAACGTGCGCGCCAGCGCCTCGGCCTTGTCGCCTTCGCCGATCAGGGCGCCGACGGTGCGGATCATGGCGAAGATGCCGGCGAGGTCGCGCTGATTGAAGAGATGCACCGCCACCCCGGCCTTGGCGAGATCGCTCACGATGTCGGCCTGCAGGTCGGAAAAGGCCAGCACGAGGTCCGGATCCAGCGCCAGGATCTTGTCGAGGCGGGCCGACGTGAAGGCGCCGACACGCGGCTTCTGCCGTACCTCCGGCGGCCGCACGGCATAGCCCGAGACGCCGACGATGCGGTCCTGCTCGCCCAGCAGATAGAGCGTCTCGACCGTTTCCTCGGTGAGACAGATCAGCCGGCGCGGCGGGAAGTGGCGCATAGGGTCAGCCTATACCTTTTTTATTGCCGGTATCGACGCGAGCGCGCGCTAGTCTGGTCTCACACTGATCGATCGATGGAGATTTGAGACATGCTCCCCTCCCAACGCGCGTTGTTCGACATTCCGCGCGACGTCTGTTTCATGAACGCCGCCGCCTGGAGTCCGCTGCCGATCGCGGTGCAGGAGGCGGGACGCGCCGGTGTCGGGCGCAAGGGCCAGCCCTGGAAGCTCGATGGCCAGTTCATGGCCGGCCAGCACGAGCGGGCGCGCAAGGCTGCGGCGGCCCTGATCGGCGCCGATCCCGTCGACGTGGCGCTGATCCCCTCGGTCGGCTACGGCGTGTCGACTGCCGGCAAGGTGATGGAGTTGCCGCGCGGCAGCCGCGTGCTGGTGCTGCAGGATGACCATACCTCGCCGGTACTGGAATGGATGAGCCGCGCCGAGGCCGGCGGCTACACGGTCGAACCGGTGCGCCAGCCGACCGACGGCGATTGGACGTCCGCCGTGCTGGAGGCGATCGAACGCAAGAGCGCGGCACCCCTCGCCCTGGTCTCGATTTCCTCGGTCCACTGGTCGGACGGCGGCGCGCTCGACATGCCGCGCATCGCGGCCGCCGCCAGGGCAAGGGGCGCGGCGCTGCTGGTCGACGCCACGCACGATGCCGGCGTGCGCCGCATCGACGTGAAGACGCTCGATCCCGATTTCCTGATCTTCCCGACCTACAAGTGGGTGCTCGGCCCCTACGGCCGGGCGTTCATGTATGTCGCCAGGCGCCACCAGAACGGCGTGCCGCTCGAACAGACAGCCCCGGCGCGCAAGGGCGTGGCGGCCGAGCAGAAGGTCTATTTCCGCGACCTCTCCTACGCCGACGGCGCGCGCCGCTATGACATGGGCGAGCGCGACCACTTCATCACGCTGGAGATGGCCGCGGTCGGCATGGAAATGATGGCGGGCTGGGGCAACGACCCGATCGTGGCGCGGCTCTCCATGCTCACCGACCGGCTGGCCGAGGGCCTCGGCAATTCAGGCGTGCGCGTCCTCGACCGCAAGCTGCGCGCACCGCATTTGCTCTGCCTGCAGTTTCCCAAGGGCATGGCCGACGACCTGCCGCAGAAGCTCGTGGCGGAGAACGTCCATGCCGCACCGCGGCTCGGCCGCCTCCGGATCAGCCCGCACGTTTATAACGACGAGGAAGACGTCGACCGCTTCGTCGAGGTGTTCAAGAAGATTGGCGTCTGACTCGCTATGTCAGCCCGCCTGGCCGTCGACATCGGCGGCACGTTCACCGACGTGGTCCTGGAGACAGCCGATCACGCGCATTCGATCAAGCTGCTGACCACCCCCGACGCGCCCGAACGCGCGGTGCTGGACGGCGTGCGCACCATCCTGGCAGAGGCGAAATGTGCCGCCTCCGACGTCACCCTGGTGGTGCACGGCACGACGCTCGCCACCAACGCGCTGATCGAACGCAAGGGCGCCCACACGGCGCTCCTCACGACGGAAGGCTTCCGCGACTCGGTCGAGATCGCCTGGGAGCACCGCTTCGAGCAATACGACATCTACATGGAGCGGCCCGATCCGCTGGTGCCGCGCGACCTGCGCTTCGGCGTGCCGGAGCGCGTGGCGGCCGACGGCGCCGTGCTGCTGGCGCTCGACGAGTCCGCTGTGCGGGCCGTGGCCATCGAGCTGCGCCAGCGCAAGATCGAGGCGGTGGCCGTCTGCTTCCTCCATAGCTTCACGCACGAGGCGCACGAGCGCCGCGCCGGGGCGATCCTGGCCGAAGAACTACCTGGTGTGGCCATCTCGCTCTCCTGCGAGGTCTGTCCAGAGATCCGCGAGTACGAACGCACCTCGACCACGATCGCCAACGCCTATGTGCTGCCGCGCATGGCAGGCTATCTCGGCCAGCTCGAGCGCGATCTCGAGAAAGAGGGCATCGCCGGCCCCCTGCTGCTGATGATGTCGTCGGGCGGCATCACCACCGTCGACACGGCGCGGCGCTACCCCGTGCGCCTGGTCGAATCGGGCCCGGCCGGCGGCGCCATCCTGGCGCTCACGGTCGCGGCGGAGAACGGGATCGCCAAGGCGGTCGCCTTCGACATGGGCGGCACCACGGCCAAGCTCACCCTGCTCGACGATCTCGAGCTGCAGCGCTCGCGCCAGTTCGAGGTCGCGCGCGCCTATCGCTTCGTGCAGGGCAGTGGTCTTCCGGTGCGCATCCCGGTCATCGAGCTGGTCGAGATCGGCGCCGGTGGCGGCTCGATCGCGCGGCTCGACGCGCTGGGCCGTATCCAGGTCGGCCCCGATTCGGCCGGCAGCGTTCCCGGCCCCGCCTGCTACGGCAACGGCGGCACCGAACCCACGGTGACCGACGCCGACACCGCGCTGGGCCGTCTCGATCCCGCGCGTTTCGCCGGCGGCGCCATCCCGCTCTATCCCGACAAGGCCAAGGCTGCCCTTCAGGCGTTGGCCGGCGCGCTGAAAACCGATCCGCAGGGCGCCGCGGCCGGCGTGGCCGAGATCGTCGACGAGACCATGGCGAGCGCCGCCCGCGTGCATGCCGTCGAGAACGGCAAGGACACTGCCGATCGCACGCTGATCGCCTTCGGCGGCGCGGCGCCGCTGCACGCCGCACGTCTCGCCCGTAAGCTCGGCATGAAGCGCGTCGTGGTGCCGGTCGGCGCCGGCGTCGGTTCCGCCTTCGGCTTCCTCCGCGCGCCGATCGCCTACGAGGTCGTGCGCACGCGCCATGTCAGGCTCGACATGTTCGACGCCAAGGTGCTGAACGAGCTGTTCGCCGCCATGCGCGCCGAAGCCGAGGCCGTCGTGCGGCCGGCGGCGCCGGGCGAGAAACTTGTCGAGACGCGCCACGCCTTCATGCGCTATCGCGGCCAGGGCCACGAGATCGCGGTTCCGCTGCCCAACAGCGCCTTCGCCGCCGATGCCGCGCCCGACCTGCGCCGTCGTTTCGAGGCGACTTATGAAACGGTGTTCGGGCGCGCCATCCCCAAGCTCGAGGTCGAGGCGCTGACCTGGACGCTCTCGATCGCCACCGCGCGGCCGCTGCCCAAGCCCGTGAAGGATCCGGCCAAGAGCGTGGCCCCGCCGCCGGTCGGCCATCGCGAGGTGCTCGATCCGGCGAGCGGCCGGCGCGAGAACGCCGCCATCCACGAACGCACGGTGTTGAAACCCGGCATGTCGCTCGACGGGCCGGCACTGATCGTCGAGGATGGCACCACCACCGTGGTGCCGCAGGGCTTTGCCGCCCGCATCAATGGCGTCGGCCAGATCGTCCTGGAGGACTCAGCATGAGCACGGCCCCCAACTCCTCATTGGCAGATATTCGGCTTCAGGTGATGTGGAACCGGCTGCTGTCGGTGGTCGAGGAGCAGGCGCGCGCCCTGGTGCGTACCGCCTTCTCGACCAGCGCCCGCGAGGCCGGCGATATCTCGGCCGGCGTGTTCGACCTCGAGGGCCAGATGCTGGCGCAGGCCGTCACCGGCACGCCGGGCCACGTGAATTCGATGGCGCGCAGCGTCATCCACTTCATCCGCGAGTTCCCGGTCGAGACCATGAAGCCGGGCGACGCCTACGTGACCAACGACCCGTGGAAGGGCACCGGCCATCTCTACGACATCGTCGTCACCTCGCCCGCGTTCCACAACGGCAAACTGGTGGCGCTGTTCTCCTGCACCACGCACGTGGTCGACATCGGTGGCCTCGGCCAATCGCCCGACGGCCGGCAGGTGTTCCACGAGGGCCTGTTCCTGCCGCTGCTGCCGCTGATGCGCGAGGGCGTGATCGACGAGAGCGTGATGCGCATCGTGCGCGCCAACGTGCGCGAACCGGTGCAGGTCGAGGGCGACCTCCATGCCCTGATCGGCTGCAACGGCATCGGCGAACGCCGGCTCTCGGCCATGATGGCCGAGCACGGCATCGACACGCTCGATGAGCTCGGCGCCCACATCATCGACAGGAGCCGCGCCGGCATGGTGGCGGCCATCTCCAAGCTGCCGCGCGGAACCTGGAAGGGCCATATGCGGATCGACGGCTACGATGCGCCGATCGACCTGCATGCCGCCGTCAGCATCCACGCCGACCATATCGCCGTCGACTATGCCGGCACCTCGGGCTCCTCGATCTACGGCATCAATTCGCCGATGTGCTACACCGAGGCCTACACGGCGTTCGGCATCAAGTGCGTCGTGGCGCCGACCATTCCCAACAATGCCGGCACGCTCGATTCGATCCTGGTGACGGCGCCCGAGAACACCATCGTCAACGCGCTGTTCCCCGCCGCGGTGAACGCCCGCAGCACGATCGGCCACATGCTGCCCGACGTCTGCTTCGACGCGCTCCACCAGGTGATCCCCGGCCGCGTGCCGGCCGAAGGTACTTCCAACCTGTGGAACCTGAAGCTCGGCGCCGGCCATGGCATGACCGGCACCATCGGCAACAGCCGCCCCTTCATGGTGACGACCTTCCATTCCGGCGGCACCGGCGCCCGGCCGACGTTGGACGGGCTCTCGGCCACGCCCTTTCCATCAGGCGTGCGCAACGTACCGGTCGAGATCACCGAGACCATCGCGCCCGTCGTGGTGTGGAAGAAGGAGTACCGCCAGGACTCCGGCGGCGCCGGCCAGCATCGCGGCGGCCTCGGCCAGGTGATGGAGGTCGAGCACCGCGAGGGTGCGCCCTTCGGCATCTTCGCCACCTTCGAGCGGGTCAAGCATCCAGCGCGCGGCCGCGACGGCGGCAAGCCGGGCAGCAACGGCCGGCTCTCGCTCGCCTCGGGCCAGGAACTGCGGGCCAAGGGTTTCCAGACCATCCCGGCCGGCGAACGGCTGGTGGTCGAGATGCCGGGCGGCGGCGGCTTCG
>MEMN01000008.1:17461-21183 GCA_001767945.1 Alphaproteobacteria bacterium RIFCSPHIGHO2_12_FULL_66_14
CGACCGTGCCCAGGTCGAACGCGACGTGCGGCTGGGGCTGGTGAGCAAGGAACAGGCGAAGGCGGCTTACGGCGTCGACGGGGATTGAGCGGTTTGACAGGCTATTTCCTATGTAATAGGAAATAGCCGTTTCGAGGAAATGCCCGCCAGCCCTTTGTCTTGTTGTCCGGAGAACCGGGCGACTTGAAACGAGTCGGTTGGCGTCCCACGGGACGATACGGCTCGATGGATCATTCGGCAGGAAAATCAATGATTTGAAGGCTGCGACGTAACTGCCGGACCGACGCAAAGGTGTGTCCCATTGACTCGGCAGCCATGACGAGAACGACGAGCGCGAGAGACGGCGGGCCTGTAGCATCCGCGCCAAGAAACGAGTGAGGAAACGACGATGTGGCAACCGAACGAGCGCTACCCCGATCCGGCGGTGCGCGTGCTCGATCCCTCCTTCGGCCAGTATCGCCTGGCATTGGCCTCGGTCGAGCGGCTCTACACCGGCTGCCGCTGGGCCGAGGGCCCGGTGTGGTTCGGAGACGGCCGCTATCTGCTGTGGAGCGACATTCCCAACAACCGGGTGCTGCGCTGGGACGAGGAAACGGGCACCGTGTCGATTTTCCGCAAGCCCTCGAACAACGCCAACGGTCACACCCGCGACCGCCGCGGCCGGCTGATCGCCTGCGAGCACGATGCAAGGCGCGTCGTGCGCTTCGAGTATGACGGCGCCATCACCGTGCTGGCCGATTCCCACGACGGCAAGCCGCTCAACTCACCCAACGACGTCGTCGTGAAGTCCGACGGCTCGGTGTGGTTCAGCGATCCGGTGTTCGGCATCCTGGGCTACTACGAGGGCCACAAGGCGGCGAGCGAGAACAAGCCCGCCGTCTATCGCCTCGATCCGGCGACCGGCAAGCTCTCGGTGATGGCCGACGACATTCCCGGCCCCAACGGCCTCGCCTTCTCGCCCGACGAGAAGAAGCTCTATGTCGTGGCCTCGCGCGCCGAGCCGCACCGCACGATCGTGGCCTACGACGTCTCCGCCGACGGCCTGAAGATCAGCGGCGGCAAGGTCCTGATCGATGCCGGTCCGGGCGGCTCGCCTGACGGCTTCCGCGTCGACGTCGACGGCAACCTGTGGTGCGGCTGGGGCATGGGCAACGCCGATCTCGACGGCGTGCGCATCTTCAACCCGCAAGGCAAGCCGATCGGCCACATCGACTTGCCCGAGCGCTGCGCCAACCTCTGCTTCGGTGGGCGCTACCGCAACCGGCTGTTCATGACGGCCAGCCACTCGCTCTACGCGCTCTACGTCAACACCCAGGGCGCGCTCGGCGGCTAGCAGGAGCGACTGAAGGATCCCATGTCCGGAGTAGAGTCGAGTTACGCCTGGTGGCGGCTGGCCGCCAGCGTCGCGCTGAGCACGGTCGGTGGCATCGGCATGTGGTGCCTGGTCGTCGCCCTGCCCTCCATCCAGCAGGATCTCGGCATCACCCGTGCCGACATCTCCTTCGCCTACACGATGAACACGCTGGGCTTCTTCGCCGGCGGCATCACCTGGGGGCGGCTGGTCGATCGTCGCGGCATCGTCCTCACCGCGACGCTGAGCGCGACCGGCCTGGCGACGGGCTTCGCGCTGGCGCCGCTGACCTCCTCGCTGGCGCTGTTCGCCGCGACCCAGGTGCTGATCGGCTTCAGCGCCGCGGCAACCTTCGCGCCGCTGGTCGCCGACATCTCGCACTGGTTCGAGAAACGCCGCGGCATTGCCGTCGCCATCGCCGCCTCCGGCAACTACCTCGCCGGTGCCGTCTGGCCGCCGATCATCCAGCTTCTGATCCACGATCACGGCTGGAGGACCACCTACTGGACTGTCGGCGCCCTCTGCCTCGTCACCATGGTGCCGCTGGCGCTGACGCTTCGACGCAGGCCGCCGCAGCACCACGCGGCGGAGACTGCCGGCACGTTCGCGGTGGCGCCCCATTCGGCGCGCTCACTTGGACTCTCTCCCAATGCCCTGCAGGCGGTGCTCGTCGTCGCCGGCATCGGCTGCTGCGTCGCCATGTCGATGCCGCAGGTCCATATCGTCGCCTACTGTGCCGACCTTGGATACGGCGTGGCACAGGGAGCCACGATGCTGTCGCTGATGCTGGGTTTCGGCATCGTGAGCCGCATCGGCTCAGGCTGGATCGCCGATCGGGTCGGCGGCATCAAGACGCTGCTGCTGGGTTCGACCTTGCAGTGCGTCGCGCTGGTCTTCTACCTGATCGATGACTCTCTGAATTCGCTTTACCTGGCTTCGGCGCTGTTCGGCCTGTTCCAGGGCGGCATCGTGCCGTCCTACGCCATCATCGTGCGCGAGTACTTCCCGCCGAAGGAGGCGGGTTTCCGCATCGGTCTCGCTGTGTCGTCGACCCTGATCGGCATGGCGCTGGGTGGCTGGATGGGCGGCGTCCTGTTCGACATGACGGGCTCCTACCGCGCCGCCTTCATCAACGGGATCGCCTGGAACGTGTTGAACGGCGCGGTGGCCTGGTGGCTGCTGTTCCGGCAAAACCGCCGCAACGTCTACGCCTGAGGTCTCCATGCGCATCACGGCCATCCGCGACATCGTCTCGCCGATCCGCTCCAGCATCGCCAACGCCTACATCGACTTCAGCCAGATGACGGCGAGCGTGGTCGCGGTCGAGACCGACCTCAAGGTCGACGGCAAGCCGGTGGTGGGCTACGGCTTCAACTCCAACGGCCGCTATGCCCAGCACGGGCTTTTGGGCGAGCGCTTCATCCCGCGCCTGAAAGCCGCAAAATCCGATTCGCTGCTCGACGGCGAGGGCCTGATCGACCCGACAAAATGCTGGGCCGCCATGATGGCAAACGAGAAGCCTGGGGGTCACGGCGAACGTTCGGTGGCCGTCGGCGTGCTCGACATGGCGCTGTGGGATGCACTGGCCAAGGCCAAGCGCGTGCCGCTGTGGAAGTTGCTCGCCGACCGCTACAACGGCGGCGCCCACGACGACAAGGCCTGGGTCTATGCCGCCGGCGGCTACTACTATCCCGGCAAGGGCCTCGACGCGCTGCAGGACGAGATGAAGCACTATCTCGGCCTCGGCTATTCCTGCGTGAAGATGAAGGTGGGCGGCGTGCCGCTCGCCGAGGACATCAAGCGCATCGAGGCGGTGCTAAAAATCGTGGGCAAGGGCGAGCGGCTGGCAGTCGACGTCAACGGCAAGTTCGACCTCGCGGCCGCCATCGAATTCGGCAACGCGATCCAAGGCTATGGGCTGCGCTGGTACGAGGAGCCGCTTGATCCGCTCGACTATCTGGCGCACGCAGCACTCGCCACCCAGTACACCCCGCCGCTCGCAACCGGTGAGAACCTGTTTTCCATGCAGGACGCCCGCAACCTGGTCCGGCACGGCGGCCTCAGGCCCGACCGCGACATCCTGCAGTACGACCCGGCGCTGAGCTACGGCCTGGTCGAGTACCTGCGGACTCTCGACATGCTGAAGGCGCACGGCTGGTCGCCCCGGCGCTGCGTGCCGCACGGCGGCCACCAGTTCGCGCTCAACATCGCGGTCGGCCTGCAGTGCGGCGGTAACGAATCCTACCCGCAGGTGTTCGCGCCGTTTGGCGGCTTCGCCGACGACTGCCCCGTCGTCGACGGCCGCGTGGCGCTGCCCGATGCACCCGGCATCGGCTTCGAGCGCAAGGCCGATCTGTGGGCGGTTATGAAA
>MEMN01000009.1:0-23764 GCA_001767945.1 Alphaproteobacteria bacterium RIFCSPHIGHO2_12_FULL_66_14
CATCGATGCAAGTGATTGGAGCCGACGGTGAGAATGTCGGAGCTGCCGGACCGCATGCCGATGGTCTTGCGCTGCGCCGAACCTGATGATTACGCCCGCACCGCCATCGCCACCAACCGCTGCCCCTGCTGCACGATCCCCTCCGGCGTCATGAGCCCCGCCAGCCTATTGGCCATCGCCGCTCGTGCCGCCGGCCGCAGCTCCGGCGGCAGGTGGCCGAGCAGGTTGCCGAACGAACTCGCCTCGGAAAAACGGACCGCCGCCTCGGGCGTGGCATGTACCTGCACGCTGGGGCGCACCTCGATCCGCGTCGGCGTGAAGCCCGCCGCCTCCAGTAGGGCGCGCATCTCCTCGGGCTCGACCTGGTAGACGCCGCGGGCGGGCAGGCGGGGATAGCGGTCGAACGGCGGCTCGGCCATCGCCTGCGCCATGGCCTCGTACATCGGAAAGCGCGCGCCACCGGAGGCATTGGGCGGACGCGTGTTCATGCCGATCCGCCCGCCCTCGCGTAGCACCCACGCGAACTGGCCCAGCGCACGCGGCTTGTCAGGCAGCCAGTGGAACACGGCATTCAGGACCACCACGTCGAAACTCGCCTCAGGCAGCGCACCGAGGTCGTTGGCGTCGCCCACCTCGAAGGCGAGATTGGCGCGCGCCTTCACCTGCGCCACCTCGATGCGCAGCGGCAGCGGATCGATGCCCAGCACATGGCCCCCATTCGACCCGGGCGGCCCGACGAGGCCGGCGATGTGCTCGGCCAGCAGGCCGGTGCCGCAACCGACGTCGAGCACGCGCTCGCCAGCGCCGATGCCGAGATCGGCCGCCAGCCGCTTGCCTGATTCGAACTGCTGCGGGGCGCTCAGCTTCTCGTAGTCGGCCGCCAGCTCGTCGCTGTCGTGTGCAAGCGACGGCGCATCGTCCGTCGGGGCTTTCGAGGTCGCGGTCATCGCCCTCTCCTGCCCGTCACGGCGCCGCGCATTTCTTCTTGAGCGCCTCGAACAGCGACTCGGTCACCTCGCCGGTCTCGGCCTCGCCTGACGCGAGCTGGAACTCGCGGATCGCCGTGCGCGTGGCCGGGCCCACCGTGCCGTTGGTCGTGCCGCGATAGAGACCGAGATCGCGCAGCAGGAGCTGAACGGCCTTGGCCTGGTCCGTCCTGTCGGCGGGCCAGCCGGTGAAATCGACCTTGCACTCGACCTTCGGCGGGTCGGGCTTCTTCTCGGTCTCGGCTTGCGACGGCGGGGTCGGTTCTTCCTTGAGGGCAGGCTCCTGTCTGTCCGGCGCGGCAACCTCGGGCGCGGCAGGGCGCGGCGGCAGCTTCAGACCCCGCGCCGTGCGCGGGTCAGCGGCGGCCACCTCGGGAGCGGTCGGAGATGCTGAGTCGCCGCCGAGCAGGCCTGGGAGACCGCTCAGTCCGACACTGTAGACGGCGACGCCGGCCAGGCCGAGCAATGCCAGGACGACCGCGTAAGCCACAAAGGGCATGACGGACCCCGGCTTGAAGGGCTTCTGCCTGCCTTCCGTCTTGCCGGAAGCCGTCGCCATGAGGCTGTTTTCCCTTTCGTCACGGGGTCTCTACTGCCGAAGCTACCGGGCACCGGCGCCGCCTTCAACGGCACGAGGCCCAAGTCCTTGATATGGTGGCACAATCAACAAGCTCCCGACCCCTTGAAAATAAACAGCAACGCCGATGCAACCTTGTGGTCCGGCGGCGTTATGGCTCTATCGGGGGCGTTTGGAAGAAGAAAAAGAGTGGTGGTACCCGTGATCCTGATCGTCGAGGACGAAATGATCGTCCGCCTGGTGGCGGAGATGACGCTTCGTGGCGAGGGTCACAAAACTCTGTCGGCCAGCGACGTCGACGAGGCCCTCGTTCTCCTGCGCTCGTCCCAGCAAATCGACGCCCTCTTCACCGACATCTATCTCAAGTCGGCGCCGCTGGGCGGCTGCTCCCTGGCGCATCAGGCCATCGAGCTCCGGCCCGACCTGCGCGTGCTCTACACGACGGGCAATAACGCGACCGCTCAGATGAAATCGCTGTTCGTCGACAGTGCCCACTTCCTGCCCAAACCCTACTCCGACGACCAGCTCCGCGAGTCCATTCACGACCTCCTCGCCGCGTGATTGCTTGACCTCGCGCGGCCCCGGGGGAACGACTGCGACGCCGAATGACGCTTCGGCAGAAAAGCCCGTGTCCGAGATCGCCGCCAGCGACATTGTCGAGACCATCCCGAGCGCGCTGATCATCCTCGACCGAAAGCTCAACATCACGTCGGCCAATCGCGCCTTCTACCAGACCTTCCGCACCAGCCCCGGCGAGACCGAGGGCAGCCAGATCTACGAGCTGGGCAACCGGCAGTGGGACATCCCGGCGCTGCGCACGCTCCTCGAGAGCGTGATCCCCCATCGCGCCTCGGTCGAAGGCTTCGAGGTCGAGCACGATTTTCCGACGATTGGCCGGCGCACCATGCTGGTCAATGCGCGCAAGATATTCAGTCCCGGCGCCCACGACGGTTCCATCCTGCTCGCCATCGAGGATGTCAGCGAGGAACGCGCCGCCCGGGCCGAGAGCAAGAACATCTGGCGGCTGACCCAGAGCATCGTCGACACGATCCGCGATCCGCTGGTCGTCCTCGAAGGCGACATGACGATCGTCACCGCCAGCAAAGCGTTCCTGACGATGTTCGGGATCACCGAGGCGGAGACGCGCGGCCGGCGCGTGGCCGAACTGGGCCAGCACCAATGGGACGTCCCGGCGCTGCGCCATCTGATGGAAAAGGTGCTGCCGGAGAACAAGCCGATCGAGAGCTTCGAGATCGAGGACGATTTCCCCGGCCTCGGCCGGCGCGTCTTCAATCTCAACGCCCGGAAGATTTCCCAACCCGGCAACCATGCCAACCGCATGCTCCTGGTCTTCGAGGACATCACCGACCGCAAGCAGCGCGAGCGCGATGCGCTCAGCCTGACCAACGAGATCTCGCACCGGATCAAGAACAACCTGCAGATCGTCGTCGGCCTGATCGCCTACGAGGTCAACTTCACGGCGGCGCCCTGCGTTCAGGGCTACCGTGCCATGCAGACCCGCATCGGCGCCATCGCCCAGCTCTACGACCTGATCTCGCAATCGAGCCGCGGCCGGACCATCGGCGTGGGCGACTATCTGCGGGAAATCGCCAGGACCATGACGGCGAGCCTGCTGGGCGACAGCTCGGGCATCACCATCGAGGTCAAGGCCGACGGGCTGGACATCGACCCCGAGCGTGCCGTGCCGTTCGGCCTGCTGGTCAACGAGCTGGCGACCAACGCCATCAAGCACGCCTTTCCCAGCGGGACCGGAAAGATCGTGCTGTGCGTCGAGCGCGTGGGCGACGAGATAGAGCTTTCCGTCGCCGACGACGGCATCGGCATCACGGCCAGCGACGCGGAGAAGAGCCAGGAGAAGCGCGGCTCTGACTACGTGGCGATCTTCGTGCGCCAGCTCGGCGGCACGGTCGTGCTGGCGCCGCCGGCGGAAACCGGAACGACCATCCGGATCCGGTTGCCCTTCCTCCTGGTTCCCCCGGAACACGCAGCACCACTTGCCGCCTGACGTGAGGGCTCGAAGTGGCGGTCCAGCCGGTCACCGCGCGGGACTGCTCGCCAGCGTCGCGAGCACACGAACGTCCTCAAGCGCTTCCAGACGATCGACCGACTCGATCAGCTGCGCTTCCGCGTCCGGCGCCAGCGGCTGGGCGCTGAAGGCGAGGCAGCGCCGGAACTTGGCGAGGTGCTGGTCGCGCGTGAGCGGGCGCGCCGGGTTGGCGAGCATGGTCTCGCCGCGCCAGCGGAGCGCGCGGCCGTCGTTCAGATGCACCACCACGGTCTGCGGCGCCAGCGCATTGGGATCGGGGTTGCCATCGTCGCGCGTCTCGACACGCGCCGCCAACACATAGGTCTCCGGATCGGTCAGTGCCTCGCCGCGGAAGTGCGCCAGGTCGAGTGCGCCGTGCTGCAGGGTCTTGGCCACCACACAGGCCATGCAGAGGCGAGCATAGCTCGCGCCGGCGTCCGGCCTGGGCGGGCGGCCGACCAGGCGCACGATCAGTGGCGGGGCGATCACTTCGACGCGGGCGACATCGGCGGCGGCGAAACCGTGTTCGGCCTGCAGCACCCGCACGCCCTCGATGCCGCCATGAGTGGCGCGTCCGGCAGGAAAGGGCTTGTGGCTGAACTCGGCCAGGCGCCACTCCCGGCCGAGGCTGGCGAGCACCGGCTCGAGCTCATGGGCACCCTCGAACAGCGGCAGGTATCCATAGGGTCCCTCGAACACCGCGCGCGCCGCGGTGAAGCCCAGCGTCGCCAGCTCGCAGGATTGCAAGGCGGCGCGCGTGTTGAAGGCGATCTGCACCGGCAGGATCGGGCTGCCCTCGGTGTGCGCCTGCATGGTGCCGCTCACCTGCGCGAGCTGCCAGGCGAAGGCCGCTTCCAGCGCCGGCCGGTCGAGGCCGAGGAGACGGCCGGCCGCCGCCACCGCGCCAAAGCCGCCGGCGGTGCCGGGGCGGAAGAAGCGGAAGCCGGTGCGCGACGCGAGGCCGAGGCCGGCCGCGATGTCGACCCCCACCGAGACGGCCGCGATCAGCTCGGCGCCGCTCGCGCCGCCGCGCAGCTCGGTCGCCGCCAGCGCGGCCGGCAGGACGGCTGCCATGGCATGGACCACCGCGCCCTCGTGCAGGCAATCGTATTCCTGGTTGTGCATCTGCCAGGCGTTGAGGAAGGCCGCCGCAGGTGCGGCGAGCCGCGCCGTGCGGCCCCATACAGGTACGGCAGGCGCGCCCCAGCCGGATGCAACGCGCAACAGCCCCTCGCCGCCCTCGACCGAGGCGCCGGCGATGCCGACGCCCAGGCTGTCGAGCACGAACACCTTGGCGCGCTGGACCATGGCGTAGGGCAGATCGGCGAAGCGCGTGTCGAACGCATGCGCGGCGAAGCGGGCGGCGGCGGTCATGGGTCATTTGCACTTATTGCCTCAAGCGTCGCAACAGCCGGGTTGCGTCGACAAATTCGGGCATCGGACCTCCGCGGGTCCCGGAGGTCGGTCGCCGCCGCTCAGTCGCCGGCGCCGCCGCCCAGGGCCCGGCGCAGCATCTGCGCCAGCTCGGCGCGGCGGAACGGCTTGCCGAGCAGCAGCACGCCGGGGTCGAGCCTTCCGTGGTGAATGACGGCATCCTCGGTGTAGCCCGACATGAACACGATCCGCATCTGCGGCCAGCGGCGCGCCGCCTCCTCGGCCAGCGCCTTGCCGTTCATCGCGCCGGGCATGATGACGTCGGTCAGCAGCAGGTCGAAAGGCAAGGCCGCCGCTTCCAGCGCCGCCAGGCCCGCCTCCCCGTCCGGCGCCTCGGCCGCGGCGTAGCCCAGGCCCTGGAGCTGGCTCACGACCACGGCGCGCACCTGCGGGTCATCCTCGACGACCAAGATGCGCTCGCTGCCTCGCGGCATCGCCGGGCGCGTCGGCTGCGCCGCCACCGCCTCGCCCGCGGGATCGCTCCGGGGCAGAAAGAGCTTCACTGTCGTGCCGCGGCCAGGCTCGCTGTAGATCCTGACATGGCCGTTCGACTGCTTGACGAAGCCGTAGACCATGCTGAGGCCGAGGCCGGTTCCCTTGCCACTCTCCTTGGTGGTGAAGAACGGCTCGAACACCTTGTCGAGCACGTCGGCGGTCATGCCCTTGCCGGTGTCGGTGACGGCGATCATCACATAGTCGCCGACGGCAACGTCGGGCGTCTGGGCGACGTAGTCCTCGTCCAGCGTCGTGTTGCGCGTCTCGACCAGCAGGCGGCCTCCGCCCGGCATGGCGTCGCGGGCGTTGATGCTGAGATTGATCAGCGCCGATTCGAGCTGGGCGCGGTCGACCTCGGCGGGCCACAGATCGGCAGCGAGACTCGACCTGATCTCGACCTGCTCGCCCAGCGTGCGGCGCAGCAGTTTGCCGGTCGCGGCCACCAGCTCGTTGATGTCAGTGCGCCGCGGCTGCAGCGCCTGCTTGCGCGAGAAGGCGAGCAACTGACGCGTGAGGTCGGCCGCCCGCTGCGTCGCCTCGGCGATCCGCCCGACGCGGTTGCGCAGGCGCAGATCGACCAATTGCTCGTCCTCCTCCAGCGAATCGACGTTGGCCATGATGACCATGAGGATGTTGTTGAAGTCGTGCGCCCCCCCGCCGGTGAGCTGGCCCACCGCCTCCATCTTCTGCGCCTGCCTGAGCTGCCCCTCGGTGCGATCGTGCTCGGTCGTGTCGCGGCCGATGAAGAAGTAGCGACGGTCCCGCTCCGACCACACGCCCGACCAGAGCATCGAAACCAGATGGCCGTCCTTGTGGACGTAGCGGCACCTGAATTCGCCACCGGTGCCGCGGCGAGCCGCCCGCGTCCCCTCGCGCGCCAGCGCGATATCCTCCGGGTGAATGAACTCGTCGGCGCTATGGCCCGCCATCTCCTCCGACTGGTAGCCCAGCACCCGAAACGAGCTCGGGCTCACGCGGATGAACCGGCCATAGCTGTCGGTGACGTGGATGAGATCCTTCGAGGTCTCGAAGATGCGCTCGGTCTGGCGCTCGGCCTCCTTGCGCGCGGTGATGTCGATGGACACCGAAAGGCGCGCCGGCTCGCCGCCGAACTCGATGTCGCTCAGGAACAGGTCGACGTCGAGGATCCGGCCGTCCTTGCGGCGATGCCGCCAGTCGATCGCCTGCAGTCCCTCGGCCCAGGGTCGCTGCAGCCAGCGCATCAGCAGCGGGATGTCTTCCGGCGGCCTGATTTCCCTCAGGTCCATGGCGAGGAACTCGTCGCGCGAGTAGCCATATCTCTCGATGGCAGCCTGGTTCACTTCGAGGAACTTCAGGGACCTGGTATTGTAGACCCACATCGGCAGCGGCGAATTCTGGAACAGGTAGCGGAAGTTCTCCTCGCTCTGGGCCAGCCGGGTCTCGTAGATGCGTGCCGCGGTGACGTCGGAATAGGTCATGACACCGCCGCCCTCGGGCAGCGGGTTGAACGTTACCGAGATGGTCCGTCCGTCGGCGCGGCGACGCTCGCCCGAGAAGCGCTCGCCCGCCTGGACGAGGCGCATCCGGGTCGCGATGGCGGTCTCCTTGTCCTCCGGCGCATATTCGCCGCGCTCGGCGAGGCCGCGGACGATCTGCTCGTAGGACTTGCCGTGCGCATCGCTCGTGTCGTCGATCTGCAGCCACTGGGCGAGGCGGCGATTGTAGGCCGCGAGCTTCAGCTCCTTGTCGAACAGGACGACGCCCTGCTCGATGTTCTCGAGGATCGATTCCAGGTTCGCCGCCTGCCGGGCGGCCTCCTTCTCGCGACGGCGCAGCTCGGTCAGGTCGCGGCCGACGCCGATATAGCCCTCGAAGGTACCGTCGGCGCCGAACAGCGGCGTGCCGCTGATCATCACCGGCCGCGCAACGCCTTGGGCGTCCACGAAGGTCGTCTCGAAGTCGCGGTACGGCCGGTGGTTGGCGAGATCGTCGAGATGGGCCCGCCAGGCGGGATTGCCGTCGTCGGTCCGGCCGATCTCGGCGGGGCGCTTGCCGAGCGCGATCGACGGCGGCAGCCCGAGGATTTCGGTGAAGCGGTCCGAGAGGAAGGTGAACCGCATGTCGGCGTCGGTCTCCCACCACCAGTCGGAGGCGATTCCCGCGAGGAGGTGAAACTTGTCCGCCATCACCGCCCCGGGGCGCCTGGCTGCTGGGCCAGCCATTCGCGGGCTTCGCGGAGGCTGCGGAAGAGCTGGACCGGCCTTTCGCCCTTGGTCACGTCGGCAAAGGCATGGGCGAACCCGACCCGGTCCGGGTTGATGACGAAGGCCACCGGACCGCGACCCGACCCCGGATCGCCGCGCAACATCGCGGCGATGCCCTCCACTTGCGCCTCGGAGAGGTCCGAGGTCGACATGGCAACGTCGATGATCTTGCCGTAGCTCGGGACGTTTGCCTTGACCAGGTCCTGGGTCGTGCGACTGATCTCTTCCGGCGTGACGTGGCCGCTCGCGACGATGACGACGACGCGGTGGAGCGGCGAGATGTCCAGATGGATCGGCATGCATCGCTCCTCTGGAGCCTTGCGGCCCGTTCGACGTTGCCCCCGAGGGCAGGATAGTCCCCGGAAGGAATCCTGTCTCCTGCCGGATGTGGCCGGCCCCGCCGCCCTCGGCTAGGCTGCACGGCGAGAAGAACGGAGGAGCCGATGCCCGATCTCTTTCCCACCACCGAGGAAGCCGAGCGCGATCCAACCGGCAAGCCCAGCATCGTGAGCCATCTCGGCCCCGACTCGTTCGAGAAGGATGGACTGAGGCCCTTCTTCGAGTACCGGCCGCTCGGGCTCAAAGAGCTGACGGATGGCAAAGTCGGCGCGCACGTGATCCGCGCCAAGCCAGGCAAGCACGCCGACGCGCCGCGCCACACCCACGCGCTGGAATTCCAGTTCGTCTATGTGCTCAAAGGCTGGGCGATCTTCGAGTACGAGGGTTACGGCCGGCACAAGCTCGTCGCCGGCTCGACCGTCTACCAGCCGCCCGGCATCAAGCACCAGGAGATCGACCACTCCGAGGATTTCGAGGTGCTGGAGATCACCATGCCGGCCAATTTCGAGACCAAGGAAGTGGAATGAGAATTCTCGTTGCGTTGCTTGCGTTGTGCCTGCCGTTCGCGGCCTTTCCGGCGATCGGCCAGGCACTTCCCGAGATCCCGACCATCCAAGTGCCGCCCGGCGGCGCCACCGTCACCGGCCAGGTGGCGGCAGGCGGACGCAATGTCTACTACGTCTCGGCCGCCAGCCTCCAGGCGCTGTCGGTCAGTATCGCCTCGCCCGGCAACAACGCGGTGTTCCAGGTCTATGGCACCGGCGCGCAGGTGAGCGGCACGGCCGCCAACGCGGTGATCAACGGTCGGACCCTGACCGACGCCGGCACCAAGGACGCCTCGATGGCGTGGATGGGCACGATCCCGCAGACCGGGACCTATCTGATCGCCGTCGACAGCAAGGGTGGCCCCGCCAGCTACACGCTGACGGTTCAGCTTCAGTAGGTGGCCGCGCCTTGGCGGTGCATGGTGGTTTGCACCCGGGCACCAGCGGTTCCGAGCCCGAGCACAAACAACAGGATCATCGCACCGATCTTCAAGACCGACATCGGCTCCCCCGACTTTCTTCATTGGAACTGTGGTAAAATTTGCTCGAGAAAGTCGAGCGATCCCGGTCTCCCGGGTGGTGACTTCAAGAAATCGTGAGTTCGCGGCGCCCGTGCAATTACCTAAGTTCCGCACGTCGCTCGGTCGCCGGTGGAACCGACCTCAATTCTTGGGGGAGGGTTGGTTCAGGAAGCGGCCGTCGATCCCTTTCGGGGAATGCCGGCGTACCTTTCGAGGTCGCCGGCATTTCACGTTTCAGGCCGGGATCGCGCGGCATGAGGCGCACCACGTCGAGGAACGGCGACCAGCTTGCCCCTCCGGCGAATGTTGAACTAGCCCTGATAGACGGACTGGTCTGTGTTAATCTCGCTCGGTCGTTCCGGGGAGCATGCCATGTCAGCAGGGTTACCACGCGACGAGCTGATCAAGTTGATCAACAAGCTTTTCGGACCGGGCTCGATTGCGGCAACGGCGCGTCGGGCGAGGCGGCTCGGCCCCAAGGCAGATGTCTTCGACATCCTTCTCGATCTCGGCGCTTTTCCCTGGGTGAAGGGCCCCAGCGTCGCCAAGTACCGGCGCTCGCTGCCGATCCCCACGGTCAACAAGCAGATTCTCACCGCCGCCTTCAGAACCGCGCTCTTTGGTGGCGAGAAGCCGACGCCGCTGCACTTCGAAATCTACTCGGGACGCACCGAGGCGGTCGAAGTCAAGACAACCGCCAAGCTGATCGACGTGATCCTGGTCCGTGTCGATCCGGCCGGCGCGCGCCGCCCTCGCCCTCACGCCCGACCGTGACCTAACAGTCGTCGCGGCAGGAGGTCCGGCGTGAGTCCGTCACTGCCTCCGCTCCCGACCGACGAAACGCATGCCGAGCGGCGACGCGCTACGATCCTGTTCGCCGACATCCAGGACTCCACCGAACTCATCCGCGACCTCGACCCGGAGGCGGCGACACGGTTGCTCGATCCGCCGATCAAGCTGATGCTCGACGCGGTCGCGCGATATCACGGCACGGTCAGCCATGTGCTCGGCGATGGGATTGTCGCCATCTTCGGCGCGCCCGCGGCCAGCGAGGATCATGCCGTCATGGCCTGCCTCGCGGCACACGCCATGCTGGAATCGCTCGACGCCCGGCACGCTGGAGCCATACGCGCCCGCATCGGCCTGCATTCCGGTGATGTCGTGGTCCGCCACGTTCAGATTGGAAAATCCAACACCTACGACAGTGTCGGCGCCGCTGTGCATATCGCCGCCCGCCTCGAGCAGACGGCCGAGCCCGGTACGGCCTGCATCAGCGCTACGACCTACGAATTGGCGAAGGGCTTCATCAATGCGCGCAGATTGAGCCCCGTGGCGATGAAGGGGATCGACGGCGAGGTCGAGCGCTATCTCTTGCTCGGCATGAACAAGGCGGCCAGCCGGTGGAGCGTTCGATCGGCGCGCGGCCTTTCAGCCTTCACCGATCGGGTACGGGAGGTCAAGTGGCTCGCCACGGCGCTTCAGCGGAGCGGCACCGGCGGCGGCCTTGCCGTGCACATCGCCGGACCGCCGGGCATCGGCAAATCGAGGCTGCTGCATGAGTTCCTGTCCGGCGGCGCCGAGCAGTACTGCGTCTTCAGGCTGGCCGGCAGCCCGCATACCAAGGACGCGGCGTTTCAGCCCATCCGATCCTGGATGCTGGATTGGATCGGCATCAGGCCGTCTGACCCCGCCGCCGCCGCACAAGCCAAGCTGGACGCCGCGCTGCGCTCCTTCGAGGACTTCACGGACGTCGACCATGTCCGGCTCTCGAGCCTGCTGGGCCTGCGCGACCGCCCGCCGTCCGGTGTCGGCCATCCGGTCTTGCCTGTTGCCCTGCGCGCCGAGCAGACCCTGGCCAAAGCGTTCAACGGCATCGCCGCCGGCAGGCTGATCGTGCTCGCCTGCGATGATGTCGACTGCTTCGATCCCATGAGCCTGGAGTTGCTCGAGGCTCTCATCGTCGAAATGGACACGACGCCGTTTCTGCTGATCACCACGAGCAGATCCCGGTTCCGTCTCTCACCCGGTATCACCGTGCCGACGCAGTCGCTCAACCTGCGGCCTCTGTCGGACGCCGATGCCAGAAAATTCCTTGCCCAGCACGATCCGAGGTTCCTCGAAGGCCGTGAACTGACACAGGCGGTGATTCAGAAGACCAGCGGAAACCCGTTGTTCCTCGAGGAGGTCGCGTCCCTGGTCGTCCAGGACCAGGCCGGCGATGCCGGCCTCGGCCGCAACAACGGTGGCATAGACCGCCTGACATTGGCGATTCCGGACCGGATCGAGCCGCTGATCGCCGACCGGCTGGCAAAGCTCTCCAACAAGCAGCGCCGCCTGCTGGAACTCTGCGCGGTGATTGGCAACGACGTCCCGCTCTATCTGCTGGCGTCGCTCGCCGGATACGATGAGGCCGAACTCGAGAATCGACTGGAGCGCCTGCACGCCAGACGGCTCATCTACAGGAACGAAGGTGATGCGGGAAGCTACAGCTTCCGCCATTCGATCATCCGCGACGTCTGCTTCAACGGCATGCTGCTGGCGACCCGGCGATCCTACCATGCGCGGATTCTGGAGGTCCTCGAGCGCGACATCGGTCCACGTCACGACCTGCGCGCCGACGACCTCTGCTATCACGCCATAAATGCCGAGCTTTGGGACAAGGCAGTCGTTCATCTGCGCGCCGCGGCCGACGCCGCCGTCGAGAGATCCGCCTTCAAGACCGGCGAGTTCTATCTCATGCGCGCATCGGAAATTGCCGCGAAGCTGCCGGAGACCGACGCCACGCTGCGCGTCCGGATCGATATCCTGCTGTCGCTGCGCAACCTGATCGGCGCCACCGCCAAATACGCCGAGACCAAACGCCTGCTCGACCAGGCGGAGGAGATCGCGAGGAAGCTCGGAGACCCCGACTGTCACGCACGGGTACTGGCCTCCCGGATCCATGTGCTCAGCATCCTCGGCGACCTCAAGGCTGCGGTGTCGGCCGGCAACCGCGCACGCACGCTGGCCCGGAAGGCGGGCGACAGGTCACTGCTGGCACTGTCGAACTTCTTTCTCGGCCAGACCCGCTTCAATCGCGGCGAGTTCTCCAAGGCCGAGACGGCATTCCTCGAGAATGCCGCCATCCTGCGAGGACCGCCGATCGCGCTTCGGCTTGGCGCAATGGCGACGCTGACCGTTTCCAATCCGGCCAACCTTGCCGCGGTTCAGGCATTCCAAAGCCGCTTCGAGGCCGCTGAACGCTCGGCTCACCAGGCACTGCAGGCGGCGAACGCCACCGCCCGACCCTACGACATGACCCTCGCCGACCTCTATCATGGTGTCGTCCTTCTGCAGGGCCGATCGGCCGAGGCGGCGACCGAGGCCTTCACGCGGGCGTTGGAACTCGCCCGGCTGCGCGAACTCGAACAGTTGCTGCCGCCTGTCCTGGTCGGGCTCGGCCAGGCACAACTGCTCTCTGGCGACCTGGATCGCGGATTGGACCGGCTGAAGGAAGCGCACGAGCTGTCGGTCGCGCAAAACCGCTACATGCTTCAGATCTGGGCAGCATCTTCGCTGGCCCTGGTCATGACGCAACTCGGTCGTGCACGCGATGCCGTGCCGCTCGCGCATGGAGCCGTCGTCGCGGCCAAGCGCTACGGCTTCGCCGGCTTCCAGATTCAGGCGTTGCGGTCGCTGGGTCTCGCCCAGACCGCCGTCGGAGATAAAGGCGCCGCGGCCACACTGGAGAGGGCTCTTGGGCTGTCGCGCAACGTCGGCGCCCGTGCTGAGTCCGCCCATTGCCATGTCGCCCTGTCGGCCTGCCGGCACGACAAGGCTGGCGCGCATGTCGATGCGGCGCGGCGCATCTATGCCGAAATCGGAATGGAGAAGTTCCTGGATCGTCTGATGGCCCTGCCCTCGAACGACCGCATCTGCCTGCTCTGACGCGTTCCTTGCGGTCGTCAAGGGAGGAGAATGGTAGCATCGAAGTAGCGGACCCGGATGGAGAATGGGACTTCGATGCAGTTCGGCTGGCTCACCCTCGGCATGTCGCCCGCGCCCGACGAGGACGGCGCGCGCATCGACCAGATCATCGAGCAGGCCTGCCTCGCCGAGAAACTCGGGTTCGCCGACGTCTGGCTGACCGAGCATTATTTCACCGGCGAGAGCGTCTACAACGACTCGCTGATGTTTGCCGCCGCCCTCGCTGTGAAGACCGAGCGCATCCGCATCGGCTTCGCCGTGGTGCAGACGCCCTTCCACCATCCGGTGCGGCTGGCCGTCCAGCTCGCGCTGCTCGACAATCTCAGCAAGGGCCGCATCGACGTCGGCATCGGCAAGGGCACCGTCTACAACGAGTACGAGTTCGTGGGCCACGGTCTGCGCAGCCACGACAGTCGCGAGCGCATGGAGGAGACGGTCGAGATCCTCGGGCGCGCCTGGCGCGAGGCACCGCTCACCTTCGAGGGCAAGTTCCACAAGCTGCACATTCCGGCGATCCGGCCCAAGCCGGTGCAGCAGCCGGGACCGCCACTGTGGCGGAGCGTCATCTCACCGGGCTCCTTCACCGAATGCGGCAGGGCAGGCGTGCCGATCCTGACGGCGCGCCTGCCGGTGCCGCGCATCAGGGAGCGCTGGGCGCTTTACGCCGCCGGCATCGACGCCGGCGGCCACGATGCGGCGACGAAGGCGCGGCTGCTGGCCAAAAGCGCGCTGTGGCGCAACGTCTACGTGGCCGAGTCGAACGCGCAGGCCGAGGACGAACTCTCCGAATTTCTGGTCGAGACACGCGCCCACATGATGCACGTGCGCGAGGCCTACAACCCCGCCGACTTCACGCCGGACCCGGTCACGCTCAACGCCTGGACCGATCCTGCAGTGCCCGATTCGGAAGCCATTCCCTTCGTGCTGTCGACCGGCTCGCTCTACGGCACGCCGGCCAGGGTGCGCGAACAGGTGGCCGAACTGCGCGACGTCGGCGTCCGCCACCTGCTCTGCCAGACCGGCTTCGGCGCCATGAGCCACGATCGCAACGTCGCCTCGATGCGCCGCTTCGGCGAACGGGTGATGCCGGCGTTCGGCTAGCGCCGGCCTAGCAATCGCCGACGCGCTTGCCACTCAGCTTGCTGCTGCCCTTGATCGTCGTGCCGGCCTTGTCCTTGGCAACGATCTGGCCCAAGCCCTCGTAGCTGGTCGCGCTGAAAGTAATCTCCGCCTTGGCATCGATGCCCGCCACCTCGTCGTTTGGCGGACACGACAGCGTGGACTGCAGGACACCGGGCTTCTGGAGCCCACCTTCGTACTTGCAGCCGTGTTGCTTCATCTCTTCGGGCGAAGGAAAGAGCAAGCGCTCCAACTGCGCCTCGGCCGCCTTCAGGCACACCTTGCGGGACGTGGCCGGTATCGGCTGCACGCCTTCCATCGTGGTCTTGTCGTTCGTCTCCCACATGCCGGCCTGGATCGCCGTCTGTGCCCCAGCCGGCCCGGCGGCCATCAGCACCGCCGCGGCCATCACCGAAATTGCGAACGATTTCATCACTCTTGCCACTCCTCGAACAGTGTCGGCCGGGAGCATAGCCCGGGGACCCTGACCGTTTCGCTAGAAAAGACGGCCCCTTCCCCTGCTCTTGCCAAATCCGGCAACTCGGCCGACGCTTGGCCATGCCCGACGCTTCTCACGCTCCTTCTTCGTCCCGCGAACTCGACGTCGCCGTCGTTGGCGGTGGCCTTGGCGGGCTCTATGCCATCCACCGCCTGCGTGGCCTCGGCCTGAAAGTCCGCGCCTACGAGGCCGGCTCCGGCGTCGGCGGCACCTGGTTCTGGAACCGCTATCCCGGTGCGCGCTGCGACGTCGAGAGCCTCGAATATTCCTACAGCTTCTCCGGCGAGCTGCAGCAGGATTGGAAGTGGCCGGAGCGCTACGGCAACCAGCCGGAGATCCTGCAGTACATCAATCATGTCGCCGACCGCTTCGACCTGCGCCGCGACGTGCAACTCGACACCCGAGTCGTCTCGGCACTGTTCGATTCGAAAACCGGACTGTGGACGCTGCGCACCGACAAAGGCGAAGAAGTGCGCGCGCGCTATTGTGTGATGGCCGCGGGCAACCTCTCGACGCCGCGCGTGCCCGACTTCAAGGGCATCGGCGACTTCAAGGGCAAGTGGTACCACTCCGGCCTGTGGCCGCATGAAGGCGTCGACTTCACCGGCTTGCGGGTGGGCGTGGTCGGCACCGGCTCGTCGGGCGTGCAGATGATCCCGCTGATCGCCCGGCAGGCAAAACACCTGCACGTGTTCCAGCGCACCGCCAACTTCAGCCTGCCGGCGCGCAACGGGCCGATGGAGCCGGAGCGCGAGCGTAGCCACAAGGCCGACTACCCCGCCCGCCGCCGCGCCGCCTACGACACGCCGTTCGCGATCGGCGGTTTTCCCAAGCCGACCAAGTCGGCACTGCAGGCTTCATCCGAGGAACGCAACGCCGCCTACGAGGCCAAATGGCAGGAAGGCGGCAGCATCAGCTTCCTCTATGCCTACACCGATCTGCTGGTGAACAAGGAGGCCAACGACACCGCCTCGGAGTTCGTGCGCAACAAGATCCGCGGCATCGTCAAGGACCCGGTCACGGCCGAACTGCTGGCGCCCAAGGATCATCCGATCGGCACCAAGCGACTCTGCCTCGATACCGGCTACTACGAGACCTACAACAGGCCGAACGTCACCCTGGTCGATGTGCGGAGCGATCCGATCACCGAGATCACGCCGACGGGCCTCTGCACCGGCAAACAGGCATTCGAACTCGACGCCATCGTCTTCGCCACCGGCTTCGACGCCATGACCGGTGCGCTGCGCGAGATCGACATCCGCACGACCGATGGCGCGGTGCTGGCTGACAAATGGGCGGGGGGTCCCCTCACCTATCTCGGTCTGATGGTCGCGGGCTTCCCCAACATGTTCGTGGTCACCGGCCCCGGCAGCCCGGGCGTGAAGACCCAGATGATCGCCTCGATCGAACAGCACGTCGACTGGATCGCCGGTTGCCTCGATCACTTGCGCGCGCGAAACCTCGATCGCATCGAGCCTGCGGAAAAGGCCGAGACCGACTGGGTGAGCCACGTCAACGCCGTGGCCGACAGCACGCTCTATCCATTGGCCAATTCCTGGTACGTCGGCGCCAACATTCCGGGCAAGCCGCGCGTGTTCATGCCCTATGTTGGCGGCTTCGACCGCTACAAGCAGCGCTGCGATGCCGTTGCTGCCAACGGCTACGAAGGCTTCAACCTGTCAGAAGTGAAAGTTCCAGCGACCTGACGTCCGTTTCCGTCGCGAACCGGACAGTGGCTTTCCTCTGCCGGTCAGGCTTCTAGACTACCTGAGGTCAGGGGGGTCTCAATGGACCGAGGCATGGTCGCGCCACTCAGCCCAAACGAAGAAGTTACGCTGCGACGCGTGGCCTATGGCATGACAAAGGCGAAGAGGCTGCAGCCTGCGCACCTCACCCGCCTTAAGAACCTCGCATTGATCGAAGACCGTAGCGGCGTGCTCAATATCACGCCGATGGGCCGGCAAAGGCTCGCCAACTCACCGGTCCCCCGACTCGACAAGGCGCCTATCGCAGTCGACGCCAGCGTGGCGGCACTGGCCAAGGCGCTGAAGGTAACCAAACTCTGACTGTCCGTATTCGGACAGTCTCGCGACGGCCGCTGTCGTCATTGCTATTAACCATACCGTCAGGCAACGTCACGCGACCGCCTGCCGAGACTCGGTTCCGAGCTCGGGATGGCGGCCGGGAGTTCAGGTGCTCTTGCCCCCATGTGGAGGAAGGCACGTGAATTCACCCCACACCGGCCCCCGCAATCGGCTCCTCGCCGTGTTGCCGGCGACGGACCTCAGCCTCCTGCAACCGTCGCTCGAATTGGTCGACCTCAAGGCGCGTCAGGTCCTCGAAATGCCGGGCGCGCCGCTCACCCATGTCCATTTCGTCGAAAGCGGCCTCGTTTCCGTGGTCGGCACGGCCGCGCCCGACCATCGCATCGAAGTTGCCATGGTGGGCCATGAAGGCATGACCGGCCTCGGCGTGGTGCTGGGAGACGACCGGTCGTTGAACGAGGCTCTGGTGCAGTCGACAGGCTCGGCCTGGCGCATCGCCACGCCGGCGCTGCACAAGGCCATGGCAGCGAGCCCGACGCTCACCGCGGCGCTGCTGCGTTATGTCCATGTCTTTGTCGCGCAGGCGAGCCAGACGGCACTCGCCAACGGCCGCGGCAAGCTCGACGAACGCCTCGCCCGCTGGCTGCTGATGTGGCACGACCGGCTGCACGACGACAATCTGACGACTACCCACGAATTCCTGGCGCTGCTGCTCGGCGTGCGCCGCCAGGGTGTCACCGTCGCCCTGCACGATCTCGAAGGCAGGGGATTGATCAGGTCGACGCGCAGCCTGGTGAGGATTCTCGACCGCCATGGCCTGCAGCGCGCGGCGAACGGATTCTACGGCGCGCCGGAAGCCGAATACGACCGCGCCATAGGTCTCGGGGTGCGTCGCGCTCTCTAGAGTTACCCTCTCCCGCCACGGCGACGCCGCCGCTTGACCCGCGCCGGGCGTGACTTCTCGTCGGTGCCGACGGGCGAAGACGTCTCCGTCGAGACCGGCGTCGGCGACTGGCCCGACAGGCGCAGCGTCCGCTCCAGCAGCAATTCGTAGATCGGCCGGCCTTTTAGCCAGTCGGAGATGACATGCGCGGTGACGCAGGTCACGAGCAGCGGCAGGATCAGCGCGTAGGCGCCCGTCAGTTCCACCGCCAGCACGACGCCGACCAGCGGCGCACGGATGGTGGCGGCAAACAGCCCACCCATGGCGGTGATGGCGAAGGCCTGCGCCATCGACGGCGGCACCGGCAGACCGCCTGACGCCAGTGCGCTTTCCATCAGTATGGCGATACCGAGGCCCACCGTGGTGGCGAGCGCCAGCATCGGCGAGAAGATGCCGCCGGGCACGCCCACCGGATAGCTCGCCATGGTGCCGACGAAGCGCAGCACGGCCACCAGCGCCAGGGTGGCGAGCGGCAGGTCGCGCGCCACCAGGTGCGGGATCAGCAGCTCGCCGCCACCCACCGCTTCGGGCAGCACGATGGCCAGCGCGCCGACCACGGCGCCCACGACCAGGGCGGGCACGAACGGTACCCGCCGGAAGGTGGTGGCGGTCCAGTCGAGAGCGCCCAGCAGGCAGCGGTTGAACAAGACTCCCAACCCGCCGAGGCCGACGCCCAGCAGCACGAAGGCCGGCAGCAGCCAGAGCGGCTGTTCGAGGGCGGCGATGCGGAGCGGCGGCGCGGTGCCGCCCACCAACCCCATGCCCATCGCGCTCGCGGCCGAGGCGCAGATGACGCCGACATAGGAGCGGAAGGTGTAGCGGAACTGCTTGCGCGTCTCCTCGACGATGAAAAGGATCGCCGCCAGCGGCGCGTTGAAGGCGGCGGCGAGGCCGGCCGCAGCGCCGGCCGCCAGCAGGCCGCGCATGTCGTCGCGATCGAGTTTGAACGCTTCGGCCGCGGCGGCGGCGATCGACGCGCCCATGTGGATCGTGGGCCCTTCGCGGCCCGCCACCAGCCCCGACGACAGCGCCAATACGCCGCCCGCGAACTTGACCGGCAGGATGCGGCGCCAGCGCACGACGCGCAGCCCCTCCATTGCACCCTCGATCTCCTGCACGCCGCTGCCCGCCGCCTCCGGGGCGAAACGGCGCGTTAGCAGGAAGGCCGCGAGCAGCCCGGCCGCCGCGATCCCCGCCGCCATGAGGATCGTTTCGGGGCCGCTGCCGAATCGCGCCACCAGCCAGGCCGGCCAGCGCAGCAGGGCATCGACGGTGAGGTGGAAGGCCGCGCCCACAACCCCGCCGGCCAGGCCGCAGAAACCGGCAATGAAATAGAAGGCGCCATCGGAGATCGGCGGGCTCTTCGGTCGATCGGAAGGCTCCATGGGGCGGAGAATATCCAAGTCGGCCGGCCCTGTCCCACGATTGCCGGCATTGTCTCGTTGCGGCGCTTACAAGCCCGTCTTGTTGGGGCCGCCGCTATCGTCCTTTTTCTTCAGGGTATCGATGCCGAGGTCGCTTTGAGCCTTTTTCACGTCGATGAGCTTGTTGGGCCCCGCGCTCTCGCTGCCGGCCATCCCCTCTTCCGTCGCGACCTGCATCAGGCGGGCGTCGAGTTCCCACTCTTCCAGTGCCGCGGCCTTCTGCTTTGCCGAAAGATCCGGCGCCGTCACCACCTCCGAGGGATGGGCGAACTCCTTGCTCGGGTTGGCAACGATGTCTTTCGACTTGTCATCAGTCATTATTGGCTTCCTTCAGCGTTTCGCGTGAACCTTGAACGCTGCCGGAGGCAATGTGTTCCTTCCGGTTGACGGCCCGTCGGTGTCGCACCCGGAGGTCGCTGACGCCATCGATGAAGCGGAGGGCCGCGCCTTCTCCTACAAGGCGGGCGCCGTCTTTTTCGCCGGCGCACCGAGGGCGATCGAGAGCGTCAACCAGGCGTTCCACCCGAACGGCCGATTCTCGGCCGCGAACTCGTAGTAACCGCGAGCGCTGAGCGAGCCCTCGCGGCCGCCAAGGGAAAAGTCGTAGCCGATCTGCGGCCCGACCCCCGCCACGCGCGACGGGAACGCGCCGAGGACCGCGCCCGAGCCGCTGTCGCCGGTGATCTGGTTGTAGAAGTAGCCCGCGACCCCGGCATAGAACTTGTCACTGAGATACTGCGAGGCCGACAGGTCGAGATGCAGGTCGATGCCGGTCTGGTAGGCCGTGTTCGGATTCATGAAATTGTAGGTGATGCCCAGAACCGCGGAGAACTCGCGACCCGTCGCCTCGTCGAAGTAGGTGTAGCCCGCCCCGCCGTCGACCGCCCAGTAGCCGAGGCCTGTCGTCGCCAGGCGCGACGGATCGTAGCCACCGACGGGAACGTTGGCGGCCGCATAGGCCATGAAATTGTCGGCGCCCATGTTCCATTTCTGGGCGGCACTCGGGGAGAGATCGCCCGCCGCCGTCATCGAATCCGCCGACGTCGTCCCCGGGTCGGCCGCCGTGTAGTTGCCCATCAGGAACGTCACGCTGAGCTCGAGTTGGCCGCCCAACCCCGGCGTCGCCAGCGCATAGGTCGGCGTCACCGAGAGAAAGTTCGATGTCGTATTGAGGCCGGTTGTCACGTTGTTGCCGCGCGTGAGGCTGAGCGTCGGGCTGGCGTTGGCGGTGGCGTGATAGTAGCTCGTCTCGATCGTCAGGCCGAGAGCCGCCGGCGCTGCCGCCTGGGCGGCAAAGGAGCCGGGCAACCAGAAGCCAGAGCCGCCCTCGTCGGCCCGGGCGCCGCCCGACTCCACAAACGCCGCCGCCGTCGCGACGAGCGCGACGGCGGTCTTCGCTGTCCGTAGCCGGCCAACCGGCCGGCGCGCTACTTGTCGAGCCAGAAGGTGTCGAGGCGCACGACGTCGTAGATGCCGAAGTAGTCCTTCGGCACGTGGCCCTTCACGTAGTTGTACCAGCCGTCGTTGATCTTCTCCCACGAGATCGGCAGCAGCGGTGGGTCTTCCTCCATGATCATCTCGGCCTGGCGGATCAGGGCGAGACGCTTCTTGGGGTCGACCTCGCTGTCGATCTGCGGCACCAGGGCGTTGAACTTCGCATTGTCCCAGTTGGAGTAGTTCTGCGGTCCCTTCGGACTGTACCAGGCGTTGAAGTAATCCGAGGGGTCGAGCAGGGTCGACACGATGGCGCCGATGGCGAGGTCGAACTTGCCGGTGCGGATGTCGTCGAACCACACCGATTCGACGGCGGTGCGGATATTAGTCTGGACGTTGAGGGTCTGCTGCAACATCGCCTGGATGGCCTGCGACCACAGCTTGAAGCTCGCGACCTCGCGCACCAGGTAGTCGAGCCCGGTGATGCCCTTCTCGTAGCCCGCCGCCTTCATCAGCGCCTTGGCCTCCTTGATCGAGGCGGTCGGGTCGGGTTGATAGCCCAGCCGCTTGCTGAGCTCTGGCAGCGGCGTGGCGAAATCGGAGAAGGGATAGATGAAGCCGCCGACCATCATCGGGGCGATATCCTTCACCACGTCGACCAGCACCGGCTTGTCGAGCACCAGATGGAAGGCACGGCGCACCCGGGGATCGTCCATCGGCTTCTTCTTGTTGTTCATCCAGGTGGCCTGGATGACGCTCTGGTAGAAGTCGGTGCCCGACATGCCCTTGGTCGCCTTGACCCGGCGCAGCGAGCCCGGATCGAGCAGGCGGGCATAGTCGACGCGGCCCGACAGCAGGCTGGAGCCGAGTTCGGGCGAGAACGGCAGCGCATGATAGAACTCGACGCCGTCGAGGTAGGGCAGGCCGCCGGCCTTGTTCCAGTAGTTGGGATGCTTCTCCATCACCCAGACTTCGTTCTCGACGCGGCGCTTGCTCTTGAACGGGCCGGTGCCGGGAATGTCGAGGACGCGGCGCAGGTTGTAGCCGTTGTCCTCGAGCGTCTTCTTGCGCACGATGCCGTTCCAGCCGCTGGCGATCGCGCCCATGATGAAGTCGGGCGGCCGCGGCGCCGAGAGCTTGAACTGCACGGTGTACTTGTCGGGCGCGGTGATCTCGTTCACCGCGGCGAACAGCGTGCTACGTGGGATGCTGATGCCTTGCGGCGGCTTGGAGATACGGTCGAAGGTCGCCTTGACGTCTTCCGAGGTCAGCTCGGCGCCGTCGTGGAACTGCACGCCCTTGCGCAGCATGAAGGTGTAGGTCTTGCCGTCCTTGGCGACTTCCCAGCTATGGGCAAGATCGGGAATGATGGTCTTGCCGCTGTTGCGCGGGTCGCGCCGTACCAGGTTGTCGAACATGCAGCCTTGGCTGCCCAGGCTGTTGATGGTGCCGGACTGGTGGAAGTCGAAATGCGGCGGCCGCATGGTGATACCGTATTTCAACACGCCGCCGGATTTCGGATTGGGCTCCGGTGCCTTGAGTTGGAACTTCGAGCCGTCGTACTCCATGGGCACACCCTGGGCCCAGGCATGGAACGGCAGGCCGAACGCGCCGGCACTGCTCACGGCACCGAGCGCGGTGGCACCCTTGACGAAATTTCGACGGTTTACACGGGGACGCTTGGAATTGAACTCCTGCATCGCGTTTCCTCCCATTTGGCCTTTTGCAGACCGAGCACAGTATGCTCTGATGGCTTGTCCATCTTGTTCTGTGGGCCAAGGCTAACACGATAAAATCCAGGGAGTCGATGGCGGCGCAGACAATCCTCCAGGTCGACGATCTCCAGACCCACTTCTTCACCGCCGTCGGCACCGTGCGTGCCGTCGACGGCGTGTCCTACGCCCTGAAGAGCGGCGAGACCCTGGGCGTCGTGGGCGAGTCGGGCTGCGGCAAGAGCGTGTCGGCGCTGTCGATCCTCCGTCTGGTCGCCGATCCGCCCGGCCGCATCGTCGGCGGCGCAATCCGCTTCGAGGGCAGGAACCTGCTCGAACTCAGCGAGACCGAGATGGAGCGCATCCGCGGCAACGAGATCTCGATGATCTTCCAGGAGCCGATGACCTCGCTCAACCCGCTGTTCACGGTCGGCCACCAGGTGAGTGAGGCGATCGCGCTGCACCAGGGCCTGTCGCGCCGCGAGGCTATGGATCGCGCCGTCGACATGTTGCGCCGCGTCTATATTCCCGAGCCCGAGCGGCGCGTGCATGCCTACCCTCACCAGCTCTCGGGCGGCATGCGCCAGCGCGTCATGATTGCCATGGCGCTGTCGTGCAATCCCAAGGTGCTGATCGCCGACGAGCCGACCACGGCGCTCGATGTCACCATCCAGGCCCAGATCCTCGACCTGATGCGCGAGCTGCAGGAGACCTTCGGCACGGCGATCGTGCTCATCACCCACGACATGGGCGTTGTCGCCGAGAACGCCGACCGCGTCGTGGTGATGTATGCCGGCCGCAAGGTCGAGGAGGCGCCGGCGGCCGACCTCTTCGACAATCCCGGCCACCCCTACACCAAGGGCCTGCTGGGCTCGATCCCGCATCTCGACACCGCAGCCCAGAGCGACGGCCGCCGCGCACGCCTGAACGAGATCAAGGGCATGGTGCCGTCGCTGTTCGACCTGCCGCCGGGCTGCAGCTTCGCGCCGCGCTGCGGCTTCGCCACCGACCGCTGCCGTGGCGAGACGCCCGTACTGGAAGAGCAGCGCCCCGGACACTGGGTCGCCTGCTGGCACGCCGACCGCCTGCTGGGAGGCGCGGCATGAACAGCGAGGCCCTCCTCGAAGTCACCGGCCTCAAGAAGCACTTCCCGATCCACAGGGGCGTGTTCAGCCGCGTCTCGGGCCATGTCTATGCCGTCGACGGCGTGTCGTTCAGCATCAAGCGCGGCGAGACCCTGGGTCTGGTCGGCGAGAGCGGCTGCGGCAAGTCGACGGTGGGCCGCACGCTCCTGAAGCTGCTCGAGCCGACCGGCGGCACCATCCGCGTCGGCGGCCACGACATCACGGGCCTCGACGCGCAGGGCATGCTGCCCTACCGGCGGCGCATGCAGATGATCTACCAGGATCCCTATGCCTCGCTGAATCCGCGC
>MEMN01000009.1:23783-28446 GCA_001767945.1 Alphaproteobacteria bacterium RIFCSPHIGHO2_12_FULL_66_14
GAATTCTCCGGCGGCCAGCGCCAGCGCATCGGCATTGCCCGCGCGCTCGCGCTCAGCCCCGAGCTGATCGTTGGCGACGAACCGGTGTCGGCGCTCGACGTGTCGATTCAGGCGCAGATCATCAACCTGCTGATGGACCTGCAGGAGGAATTCAAGCTCTCCTACCTGTTCGTCGCCCACGACCTCGCCGTGGTCGAGCACATCAGCCATCGCGTCGCGGTGATGTATCTCGGCCGCATCGTCGAGATGACCGACAAGCGGACCCTGTTCGAGATGCCGCTGCACCCCTACACCGAGGCGCTGCTGTCGGCCGTGCCGATCCCGAAATCGAGCGCCCGCGGCCGCAAGCGCGTGATCCTGACCGGCGACGTGCCGAGCCCGATCAACCCGCCGCCGGGCTGCCACTTCCACACCCGCTGCCCCTACGCCATGCCGCGCTGCCGGGTCGACGTGCCGACGCTCGCCGAGGTCAAGCCCGGCCACTGGGCCTCGTGCCACCTGCACGACGGTGGCGTCACCTTCCCGCTGAAGGCCCCGGCTTAGACCGACCCGCGCAGCCGCGGGTCGAGCATGTCGCGGATGCCGTCGCCCAGGAGGTTGAAGGCGAGCACGGTCAGCGTGATGGCGGCGCCGGGAAAGAACACCAGCCACCACGGCGGCACCAGGCCGGAATTGAGCGCATCCGACAGCATGTTGCCCCAGGTCGGATTGGGAGGCGGGATGCCGACGCCGAGGAAGCCCAGCGACGCCTCGATCACGATGGCGACGCCCAAATGGGTGGTGGCGAGGATCAGGTAGGGCGCCACGCATTGCGGCAGGATGTGGCGGAACATCAGGCGCTTGTGCGAGGCGCCGAGCCCACGCGCTGCCTCGACATATTGCATCTCCTTGAGCGACAGCACGACCGAGCGGATGACGCGGCCGCCGAACGGGATGCGCGTGACGGCAATGGCCACGATCACGGTGCCGAGGCCACCTCCCAAAGCCATGGCGATCGCCATCGCCAATATGAGGTCGGGGAAGGATTGCAGAAATTCGATCAGCCGCTGACTGATCATGTCGAAGCGGCCGCCGAAATAGCCGCAGGCCAACCCCCACAGCGCGCCCAAGGTGGTGCCGAACAGCACCGCGCCGAAGGCCACGGTGAGCGAGGCCTGGCTGCCGTAGATCACGCGGCTGAGCGTGTCGCGGCCGATCTGGTCGGTGCCGAACCAGTGCTTCTCGTCGGGCGGCTTCTGCATGGCGCGGAAGTCCGACTTGAGCGGCGGATAGGGCGAGATGACGGGCGCCGCGACCGACATGATGACGATCGCGGCGGCAACGCAGCCCCAGAAGGCCGAGAGCGGCGCGCGACGGAAGAACCGGCGGACGCCCGCAAAGAAGGTCCGGAGGCGCGAGGGCGCCACGGGCAACGCCGGATCGAGGGGAGACGTCACGGTCATTGGTAGCGGATCCTGGGGTCCAGCAGGGCGATCGCGAGATCGACCAGGATGTTCAGGCCGACGAACACCACGGCATAGAGGAACACCAGATTCTGCATGACGAAGACGTCGCGCTCGCTCACCGCGGTGAACATGGCATAGCCCAGTCCCGGCGTGCCGAAGGCGCGCTCGACCGGAATGGAGCCCGCCAGCACCAGGCCCATCAGCACGCCCGACAGCGTGATCACCGGCAGCATGGCGTTGGGCAGCGCGTGCAGCGAGATCACCAGCCGGCCGTTCAGGCCCTTGGCGCGCGCCGTCCGCACATAGTCCTCGCGGATCACTTCCAGCAGGCTGGAGCGCGCCATGCGCGCGATGTAGGCCGCCTGGCCGAGCCCGAGCACGACCGCCGGGCCGATCACCAGCTGCAGGTTGGCGACCGGATCGACCCACAGCGAGGCGCCGGCCATCGGCGCGCGGTAGCCGAACCAGAACAGCAGCGCCAGCACGATCAGCATGCCGACCCAGAAGCCTGGCACCGCGAGGAACAGGATGCTGACGAAGCGCACGGCGCTGTCGGCCATGCTGTTGGGCCTGAGCGCGCTCACGATCGCCACCGGGATGCCGACGATCCACGACAGCAGCACCGACAGCAACGCGATCTCGGCCGTGAGCGGCCCGCGCCGCAGGATCATGTCGGCGACGCTTTCGGAGCGGAAGAACGAACGGCCGAAGTTGCCGGCCAGGATGTCCTTCACCCAGTCGACGTACTGCACCCACAGCGGGTTGCTGAGCCCCAGCTCCGCCATGTAGTGGGCGCGTTGCTCCTCGGTGAGCTTGCTCATGCCCTCGGGCCCGAAGATCGCCACCAGGGGATCGCCGGGCAGGATGCGCATGACCACGAAGACCATGATCGATACGCCGACCACCGTCACGGCGCCGAAGGCGAGGCGCCTGGCGATGTAGCTATACAAGGCCTAAGCCCATGCCGCGTCTCCCGGGTGCGTGCCTCTACGGGCGCTCGTTCGTGGCGGCCATCATAGGGCGGCTCCGGGGACGAAGGCGACTCTCATAATCTTGCCGGGAGACATCGGACTGAAATGCGAATGGCGCCTTCGCCAGTCGGCTCATTCTCTCTGCCATAGCCATTGGCCCGGCCGGCGCGGCAGCATCCTGCGCCGGTCGGGCTCGCCCCCGAACGACCTGAACCGGCTGCTCGTCTTCGGGCGGTCTGCTGTCGATCTCGCGGTCGCCGCCCCGGTCGTGAGCGGATAGAGCGCAACCTGGGACGTCACGAGTGACAAACGCTGATGCTCTTTCCACGACGGCCTGACCGCCATTTTGAAACCTCTTGAGCCTGAGGGCTCATGGGAAACAACTCCGTAGCTGAGCAAAACGTTGCGGTCTGTGGACAACGGCCCGCCCTCTCAAGGACTGGGGCTGCTGCGATCCGCCGCCGCAAAATCTGGCGTCGGTGGACTGGGAGGCGCGGGCGCCGAAGGGGATAACTCCACCTCGGACCTCGATCCAGGGAGCATGTTGGGGGGAGGCTGTGGATCGGGTCCGAGGGGGAGGCCGGTCGCAACGTCCGCAACGAACCGGCACCCGTCAATGGAGTCTCATATCAAGAGGTTCCGTGACCGTCTTGTGCCCGACCAGTATCCAGCGAACGCGAGGCTGCAGCGCTGCCCTGTTTGAGCGTGCTTTCAATCAACGCGATCAACGCCGGCAATGCGTAGGGCTTGCTCACCAGCGGCCGGCCCCGATACTCGATCGGCAGCCGCGAAGCCGGCTGTCCGGTGATGAAGACGAAAGGCACGCCGGTCGTCGCCAGTCTGCGGGCCACCGGAAACACGGTCTTACCACCCACGCCGATATCGAGCAGTGCCAGGTCGATTCTGCAACGAACAAGCGTCTTGAACGCCTCCTCGACGGATTTCTCCGGTCCGAGCACGCAATAGCCGGCGTCCTCGATCTGCCATGTCAGTTCCATGGCGGTAATGCTCTCGTCTTCCACGATCAGGATGCGCGTCATGCGGTGCGGCCCCCAAACGCCGACGCATGACAACGCTCCTTCTCTTGTGAGGTTGCATTCACGCGCCGAAGTTGGAGCGCTTCAAAACTGGATGCATGGGCCCTACAGAAACACCGCCGGCTTCCCTCCGAGCAGGATGTGGCCCACCGCCTCGTAGTGGGCGCCGCGCGACTGGATCTGCTGGCTGAGCGTGTGCATGTCGCGGAAGCGGCGCTCGAAGGGACTGCCGGGGAAAATGCCGTCGACGCCACTGGCCTTGTAGACGAAGTCCGCCGCCTCGATGGCGGTGTGGATGGCGTGAGTGCAGCCGAGGCGTACTTTGGCGCGGTCGGGAATATCCATCGGCGCCGCGGGGCTCGCGCTCTCATACAAGGTGCCGACGATGTCGAGCAGATAGGCCCGCGCCGCCCCCAGCCGCGCCTCGGCGCGCGCCACCTCGGCCTGCACGGTGGGGCTGTCGGCCATCCGCCCGAGATTGCGCGGCGCCTTGGTGGTGGCGAGCTCGACCAAAGCCTCCAGCATCGCCCGCGCGATGCCGAAGGCCACGCCCGCCACGCCCACGGCATAGAGCCCGGCATGGGTGAAGGAATAGAGCGGCCCGGTCTCGCGGCGCAGCGACGGATCCTCGCGCTGGCTGGAATGGGCCTCCGGGATGAACACCTCGTCGAAGGTGTAGGAATCCGACGCCGTGCCACGGAGCCCGATGGTGTCCCAGGTGTCGAGCAGCACCGCCTCCGACGCGGGGCAGAGCAGGATGCGCTGGCCCGGCCTGCCGTATCGGTTGAGGCGAAGCCCGCCGCCCTCCTCCTCGACCAGGCAATGCGCGCCCATCCAGGTGGCGGCGCGGCAACCGCTGGCGAAATCCCAGCGGCCGCTCGCGCGATAGCCGCCGGTCACGGCACGGGCGCGATGCGCGTTGGGCGGGCCCCAGGCGACCAGCGCCTGGGGGTCGCGCCAGATGTCGCGCGCCACGTCGAGCGCGATATAGGCGCCGACCAGCGCCGAGCTGTTGCCGACGAAGAGGTTCCAGGCGACCGACGCATCGTGGCGCGCCACCTCTTCTATCGCCGCAAGGTACTGGCCGGGTGTCACCTCATCACCGCCGGCCGAGCGCGGCAGCAGCAGCCGGAACAGCCGCGCCTCGTGCAGGGCTGTCAGCAACGCGGAAGGAATGCGGCGCGTGCGCTCGATCTCGTCGGACGCGGCG
>MEMN01000009.1:28454-29339 GCA_001767945.1 Alphaproteobacteria bacterium RIFCSPHIGHO2_12_FULL_66_14
ATGCGCGGCCCTTTCGGGGGTGGTGTTGGCGCATTGCGGCCGAGGCGGGGGCGGGAGTCAATGAGGGCGCGAAGCGGCGGTAACCTTTACCCAGCCGGCCATCGAGGCGATGCTCTCGGATGATGTCGAACCCGGGAAGACGATTCAGGCGACCCGGGAGATGTTTGGAGCGACTGGAATAGTAAGGTCACGATCATGAAAACCGTCAGCCGCGCCTACGATACCTACGCCCATGCCCGCGAGGCCGTCGCCGCGCTGGAAGCCGCCGGCGTGGCGGCAAAGGACATCAGCCTGGTCGCCAACAAATGCGTCAGTGCGGATCTGGACGACGTCGAGAAGTTCCCCGATGCCGCCACGGGTGTCGGGTTGGGCACGGCGCTGGGCGGCGGCGCCGGTCTGCTGGCCGGGCTCGGCATCCTGACGATTCCCGGCCTCGGCCCTGTGGTGGCGGCGGGCTGGCTGGCCAGCATCGCCGTCGGCGCCGTGGCCGGCGCCGCGGCCGGCGGCATCGTCGGCGCGCTGGTCGATGCCGGCCTCTCGAAGGAGCATGCCGACGTCTATTCCGAAGCGGTACGGCGCGGCTGCACCCTGGTGAGTGCGCGCGTGGGTGGCGCGAACGGCGCCAGGCTCCAGGCGATCCTCGACCGCTACCAGCCGATCGATCCCGTGGAGCGCGGCAGCGACTATCGCCGCGAAGGCTGGACGCGCTTCGACCCCAAGGCGCCGGCCTACACACCGAGCGAGACGGAGCTCGAGCGAATCCGTCGCGACTCGACGGCCTAGCTTGACGCTCCGAACCCCCGCTGCCAGCATGGGCTTGGTGGTTCCCGCAAGGGATCAATAGGGAACGCGGTGCGCCGGCATGGATGTGATGCTGGCGCGATG
>MEMN01000009.1:29351-30380 GCA_001767945.1 Alphaproteobacteria bacterium RIFCSPHIGHO2_12_FULL_66_14
CCGCAACTGTAAGCGGCGAGCTTTGGACCGGTAATGCCACTGGGGACCGACAGGTTCCTGGGAAGGCGGTCGAAAGCGACGACCCGCGAGCCAGGAGACCTGCCACCAGCCGCGGTCACACGCGAACGCATTGGGCGGGGTGCCCCGATGTAGGAACCGGCTCGAGTCGGTCTGCGTCAGGCAGGCGACGAGTGCCGGCTACAGGTTCGCGGTGACAGTTGACCTGCACCGCGAGTCGTCATGAAAAATCATCGTTTCGTTCAAGCCACCGCAAATGGCGGATGGACTGTCTTCGCCTTTCTCCTGCTTTTCCCGCTCTTGGTCCTGGCATCAGGACCGTCAGCATGGGCGGCAGGCGGCGCCCACGTCGTCGACGACTCCGAGGTCATCGAGCCCGGCAACTGCCAGTTCGACACCTGGGTGTCGAAGTTCGACGACGGCGGTAGCGGCTATTTCAACGCCACCAACGCCTGCACGCTGAAGGAACTGCCCAAGCTGCAGTTCGGCGCCCAGTTCCAGCATCTGTGGACCCCTGATGCCGGCGATTTCCAGGTGCTCGGCCCCCAGGCCAAGATCAACTTCCAGTCGGAGGACACCGGCGTCGGCATCGGCTTGACCTTCAACAGCGGCGTCGCACTCCAGACCGGCAATCTCGAAACCGCGAGCCTGCTCATTCCGGTGACGATCCCGCTCAACGACCATGTGCGCTTCAACTTCAACCTCGGCTGGAGCTACATCAGGATCGGCGATTTCCCCAACGCGCTGTTCTACGGCGCCCAGGTCGAGGCCAAGATCGGCTGGGAGGACGTCAGCCTGATGGCCGAGGTGTTCGGTCGCGAACCGGGCTTCACCGGTGCCCAGGCGGGGGTGCGCTGGCGGCCGAACGACGGAGCGCTCAGTTTCGACCTGCTGGCCGGCGGCTCATTCGACCTGCTGGCCAGCGGCCTCTTCGATGCGGTGAACACCAAGTTCTTCACCGTCGGCGTGACGTGGCGCTACTAGACCCTCAGGTGCCGCAGAAGGTCTTGT
>MEMN01000010.1:0-2746 GCA_001767945.1 Alphaproteobacteria bacterium RIFCSPHIGHO2_12_FULL_66_14
CGGATGCCGCGGGCCGGGACCTGCTGCAGATCGACGCCGTCCAGCTCGAACGCGCCGTCGGCAAGGAGGCGGCGGACCGGTTTCTGCAACAGGGCGGCATCGCGGCCGACGGCCTCACCGGCGTGGCCAAAAACATCCACGACGCGATCGTCCGCCGTCGCCTCGACGGCGTCCCGGCCGGCCCCGGCGGCATCGAGCCGCCGCCCGGCTTCCTGCCCATCATGGAGATGCGGATCACGTCCTCCGTCGATGGAAGCACGACGATCAGCCATGCCGAGATTCTCGACGAGGACGCGAAGGAGTTCTGTCCGAACTATCTCATGGTGCAGAAGGTCGGCCTGGAAGCGGGCGTCAAAATAGATGCCACCGGCCTTCCCAAGGGACCGGAACGTGGCAAGGCGATCCACAAACTCGCTGAGGAGAAAATGGCCGAGATCGAGAGGATGCTACGAGACGGTGGCATGCAAGAGCTGCTTGTCGAAAGGATATTTCCGGTGAACGACGACAATCCTCGCTATCTGAGAATCGGCTCCTCCAAGATCGACGTCGTCGAAAAGATCGGGGACGATGCCGTCTGCGTCTACGATTTCAAGACCGGCAGCGCGACGTTCCCGGATCATGTGCGGGAGAGATATTTGAGAGAAGTGGCGAAGCACTTCAAAGTCAGCACCGTCTACGTTCTGCCGGTATATGTGCCGTAGATACAACCGACGGTAAGTTGTGGCGCAGGCGCGTCCTTCGCTACGCTCGCGTTCGAAGAGATTGGAGAGGTCGTGCCAACCGACAAGGAACGCCGCATGCTGATCCGGCCGCTGATGAAGCGGCGGCCGGATCTCCAGTATCATCGCCAGTGGATTTTCATGAAGCCGCTGACGCACTACCTCCGAGCCGTCTTGATCGTCAGCGGAACATACGGCCGCTATTTTCGAATCCAAACCTCGGTCGTTCCGCTATTCGCGGGCACCAAGAGGTATCCTTCCGAGCGTAGAACCAAGGCAACCCTTCCGCCCGAGCAAAAACGCCTCGACAAATGGTTTGGCGAAGAGTGGTTGGACGATCCCGAGCAGGCCGCGCGGGATGTTTCGGACTTCATCGAGCACGAGGCGTTTCCACTTATCGCCGACCTGACGAGCCCCGAGGCGCTGGACAGGCGGCCTGATTATTCCAACGACTACTTCGATCCCGCGTTGGGCGCCTGCTTCAACGGTGATTTTGACCGAGCCGAGCGGATCATCGTCGAATATGCCGAAAAGAATAAGCGCGGCATCCTCATGGCAATCGCGGGTTTGCGTGGGACCTTCGAACCTTACTCACTGGACCTCGTTACCGAAGCGCACAGGAACCATGAAAACGAATATTGGCGGATCGCTTATCTCGGCAAGCTCCTGCAGACCGATCGCTCGAAGGTGCCGGCCCTGCTGCACGAGTGGGAAGAGGTGACGGTAAATGCCTTCAAGCTCAACAAATACTGGATGCCGACGCCGTTCCCCTGCGATTAGTGGACACGGTCGAGACAGCAAAGGATGACAGATCCTGTGTCCCGCTTTGCCGCCCAAGTGCCTGAGATGCCTTGGCTTTCGGTCGGTCGACGCGTGTCTGCGCGCCGCGCCGTGTCCACGACTGAAAAGCCGGTCTAGCGGATCTCGAAGCCGAGCTTCTTCAGCGAGGCGCGGATCGTCTCGCGGCCGGTCATCGACTTCAGCGGCCCCAGCCGGTTCAGCACGCGCTGCGTCCAGGTCGCGGCCTGCAGCTCGTGGCGGGCCGAGAACTTCGCCATCTCCGCATCGTAGGTGGCGCGAAGTGCCGCTTCCTTCGTGGCGTCGTAGCAATCGTGGTGCAGCACAACGGACTGCGGCAGGCGCGGCTTCACCTCGCCTTCCGCTTTGCCGTCGGCGGCATAGCCGACGCAGAGGCCGAACACGACGAAGGACTGCGGCGGCAGCCCCAGAAGCTCGGCGACGCGGACCGGGTCGTTGCGCATGGCGCCGATATAGACCGTGCGAAGCCCGATCGACTGGGCGGCCACCACGGCATTCTGGGCGGCAAGGGCCGCATCGATGCAGGCGACCATGAAGGTTTCCAGCCAGGGCATGGTCTCGAAGTCGGTCTTGGTGGCCTCGGAGATGCGCTGGTTGCGCGACATGTCGGCCACCCAGCAGATGTAGAGCGGGCACTGCTCGATATGCTTCTGGCCGCCGGCGATCTCGGCCAGCACCTTCTTCTTGGTCGGATCGGTGACGGCGATCGCCGACCACCACTGCATGTTGGAGCTGGTGGCTGCCGACTGCGCCGCGGCGATCAGCGTCTCCAGCGTGCCGGGCGGGACGGGGTCGGGCTTGTAGCCGCGCACCGAACGGTGATCGAGCATGACCGCGATGGCCTCGTTCCAGGGGCCCGCCGGAGGCAGGGCATCGGCGCCGTAGCGTTGTGTGAGGGCGTCGGCCTTGTTGGTGGCGACGGGCGCTAGCGAGTCCATGCGGTGGTTCCTTGCGGTTTGGCGCGGGTGATGGCGGTCACCAGCGCCAGAAGAATGAATCCGACGACGATCATGAAAATGGCGCGCGGCTCGCCCCGGTCCATCAGCCAGCCGAAGAGCAGGGGGGCCACCATGCCGCCCAGGTTGAAGCCGGTGCTGACGAAGCCGAACACCTTGCCGAACGAGCCGACCGGCGTGACGGCCCGCACCATCATGTCGCGCGACGGCTGGATCATGCCGTTCAGCAGCCCGCCCAGCGACATCACGCCG
>MEMN01000010.1:2771-10565 GCA_001767945.1 Alphaproteobacteria bacterium RIFCSPHIGHO2_12_FULL_66_14
CCCAGGCCATCAGGATCGCCATGACCGAGGTGCAGGCAAAACCCACGGCCGCGACGCGCTCGTGGTGCGGCGTGCGATCGGCGATGATGCCGCCCAGCAGGACGCCTGCGGCGCTCATCAGCAGGAAGCCCGAGAGCGCCACGTTGGCGGCGGCGAAAGGTGTGCCGTGGATGGCGCCCATGCCGACGACGGTGAAGGTCTGGATGCCGCCGTTGGCCATGGCAATGCAGAAGAAGAACAGCAGGTTGCGCAGGATCGGCGCACTGAGGAGAAGGTCGAGCCCGACCTTGGCCCCATCGGAGGAGGCGCCTTTTGCGGGCTGCTGGCCGGGCTTGTGCACGACCCGCGGCAGGATGCTGCCGGCCACGATCACCAGCAGGGCGATCGCGAAGGAGAGGCCGGCGGCAAAGAGGAAGCCGCCGCGCCAGCCCCAGACCGCGGCGCAGGCAAGGACCAGGGCGGGCGTGACGCCGGAGCCCAAGTAGCCCGCGAAGGTGTGGATCGAGAAGGCCTTGCCGATCCGCCGGTGATCGACGGTGGCCGACAGGATCGTGTAGTCGGCCGGGTGATAGACGGTATTGGCGACGCCCAGGAAGGCGTAGGAAATGACGAAGAACCAGTAGCCCGGAAGCAGCGCCGCGGCGGCGATGGCCACCGCGCCCAGCAGCAACCCGCCGGTCAGCATGGCGCGCGGGCCGATGCGATCGACCAGGAAGCCGGCCGGCGTCTGCAGCAGTGCCGAGGCGACGTTGAAGGCCGTGAGCGCCAGGCCGATCTGGATGTAGCTCACGCCGAAGGCTTCGCGCACCTCGCCGAACAATGGCGGCAGCAGCATGATGTGCACGTGACTGACGAAATGCGCCACGGCGACCAGCGCGATGACCTTGGTCTCGCGGCTCCACGGGCCGGAGGCGGCCTCGGCCGGCAGGCCGATCGGTTCACTCGTCGACGACATTGACGCCCAGTGTCCCGATGCCGGAAATCTCGACCTCGACGTTGTCGCCGCCCTTCATCCAGAGCGGCGGCTTGCGGCCGGCACCGACGCCGTCGGGCGTGCCGGTGGCGATGATGTCGCCCGGCTCCAGCCACGTCACGGTCGAGAGGTATTCGATGATGGTGGCGACGTCGAAGATCATGTGCTCCGTCGTGTCGTGCTGCACGACGTTACCGTTGAGGCGGGTCGTGAGCTCGAGCCGTTGCGGATCGGCGATCACATCAGACGTGACCATCCAGGGGCCGAGCGGACCGGTCGCCGGGAAGTTCTTGCCCGCCGTCACCGAGTGTTTCTGGAAGTCGCGCACGCTGCCGTCGAGAAAGCAGGTGTAGCCCGCGATCACCGACAGCGCGCTGGCGCGCGAGACGTGGCGGCAGCGCTCGCCGATCACGACCGCGAGCTCGCCCTCGAAGTCGAAATCGATCGAGGCGCGGGGCCGCACGATGTCACCGCCGTGGGCCACGAGCGTGTTGTGCAGCCGCGAGAAGACGCTGGGCACCGTCGGCATCTGGCGGCCGACCTCGCCGACGTGGCTCGCATAGTTGAGACCGATGCAGAGGATCTTTTCGGGATCGGGAATGACCGGCAGCAACTCGACCTCGTCCATCTTGAGGTCGGTGGCCACGCCCTTGGTCGCCGCCGCCAGTTCGCCCAGCGCCTTGCCGGCGATGGCCGCGCGCAGGCTGGGCCAGCGCCCGCCGGTGCGCTCCGACAAGTCGACGATGCCGCCGTCCACGGCGGCGCCGAATTTCTGCGCGCCCGCATGGCGAAAACTGACCAACCGCATGGCTGCGAGCCTAGGATTATCCGAGCAGCTTTGCGAGGCCCTTGGAGACTCCGACACTCTCGACCGGCGCCGGCCGGGCATGCGCGCCGCTCGTCGCCTTGACCGGCTTCTGCCGCGCCAGGCCCTCGGCCATGGAAATCGCGCAAGCAACCCCATCGAGAAGAGGGGCATCCACCATTGTCTTCAGCTTGGCAGCAAGGCCCGCGAGTCCCGCCCCGCCCAGGATGACCACATCGGCACCGTCCTCGCGCACGCAGGCCGTGCAGCCTTTGGCGAGCAGCGCCATCGCGGCCTTGGGGTTGCGCGCGATGTCCGCGCCCGTGGGCGCCACGGTGCGCACGGAAGCCAGCCGCGAGGCGAGGCCGTGGCTGGCGACAAATTCCTCGAGCATCGACTTCCAGCGTTCGCCGCCGGTCACGATCGAGAAGCGATTGCCGAGGGCGCAGGCCTGCAGGATCGACGCATCAGCCATGCCGACGACGGGCACCGGACTCACCTCTTTCAGGGCCGCGAGGCCGGGGTCGCCGAAGCAGGCGAGAACGACGGCGTCCTTGCGGCCCCTGTCGTTGGCCAAAGCATCGAGCGCGGCGTGACCGGCTATGGCGTAGGCGGCGCGCGAGGCGATGTAGCGCGGCCCGAAGGTGCCGGTGAGGGCGCGCAGCTTCGTGTCCGGCCGGGCGAAACGTTTGGCCGTCTTCAGGACGAGGTCGGTGATCGATGCCGTGGTGTTGGGGTTGATCAGCAGGATGTCGGTCATGTCTGCATCACCTCGCGCAGCCGTTCGGCCGGATGATTCTCGCCGATCGACATCGAGCAGATACGCGAGATGTGGGTGAGCGGCAGGCCCGTCTCTTTTGCCCACGCGTTGATCTGCTCCTGGGCGAGCTTCATGTCCTTCTTCGACGTGCCCTTCTCGCCGATCGGCACGCCGGCATCGCGCAGGCAGAGGATCAGGTCGTTGGTCAGGATGAAGGAGTCGCGGCCAAGGAAGCGCAGCAGGTACTGGCAGGTATTGCCGCCCAGCCGCGAGCCGCGCTTGGCGAGAACCTCCATCAGGCCGATCTGGTCGTCGACGGGCCACGTGGCGAGGAACTTGCCGAAGCTGCCGTGTTCGGCCGCGACGTCGCCCACGAACTTCGCGTTCTCGCGCACCGACTTGATCTTCTGCGGATTGCGCACGATGCGCTTGTCGGAGGCGAGGTCGTGCCAGAACTCGGCGGGCTGGAACAGCAGCCGCTTGGGATTGAAGCCCAGGAATGCCTCCTCGAAGCCCGGCCATTTCTGGTCGATCACGCTCCACACGAAGCCGGCCGAGAACACCCGCCGCGCCATCTCCGCAAGCACGCGATCATCTGGAAGTTTGGCCAGCGCCTTGTTGTCCCGCTTCTTCGGCAGAAGCGAGGCCAGCACCTTCTCGCCGCCCTTGCGCTTGGCGGCGCGCTCGCGAATGCGCTTGAAGGGCACTCTCGCCATGGTCGCTACTCCAGCCAGCCGTCGAAGAAGTCGAACACGCTTGCCTTGAACAGAGGATGGCCGATGCAGGAGAAGTGATCGCAACCGGGCAAGGTGACCGCCTTGGCGCCCGGGATGGCATCGGCCAGTCCTTGCGGCGGGCCGGCGAGCTGGTCGCGGGCACCGGCGACGACGAGGGTCGGACGACGGATCGCCATCAGGCCGTCGCGGGTGAGCGGCGTGCGTGTGCCGCGCGAGCACGCCGCCAGTGCAAGGCGGTCTTCCTTCTGTTCGTCGGCGAAGTGACGGAAGCTCTTCAGCATCGGATCGGCGATCGAGTCTGGCGATTCGGCCTCCATGGCCTCGGCCATTGCGCCTTCCTCGCGCGGCGGATCGAACATCCTGGCGCCGACGCCCGCCACCACGAGATGGTCGATGCGGCCGCCGTCCACGAGCGCCGCCGTCAGCGCGATGTGCGAACCCATTGAGAAGCCCACGAGATGGGCGCGCTCGACGCCAGCGTGGTCCATCAATGCAAATAGATCGCCTGCCATCGCCTTGCGATCATATCTGGCGGGATCGTGCGGCTTGTCGCTTTCGCCGTGGCCGCGGTTGTCGAGGGCAAAGCCGCGCATTCCCTTGGCGGCAATGGCATCGTACCAACCCATGCGCTTCCAGTTCTCGTAGCGATTGGCCGAGAAGCCGTGAACCAGCACGATCGCCTTGCGCGCATCGGCGGGACCGAATTCGTCATAGGCCAGGGCAAGCCCATCGGAAGTGAACTGAGCCATGACTTTCCCTAACCCGGGCCATGAATGGCGACAAGGTTGATCCAGTGGACCAAGTGTCGGACAACCGCTCTAACGAAAGGGAAACGCATGACGGGCAAGATTGGCCGAACTGTTCAAGAGTCGCAGCCCTATTGGCCGGAGGCGCCAAAGCGGCCGAAAGGCGCCCCCAACATCCTGGTCATCCTGTTCGACGATGTCGGCTTCTCCGACTTCGGCTGCTACGGCTCACCGATCGCCACTCCCGCCATCGACGCCATCGCCGGCCGCGGCCTGCGCTACACCGGCTTCCATACGACGGCCATGTGCTCGACGACCCGCGCGGCGCTGCTGACGGGGCGCAACCATCACTCGGTCGGCGTCGGTTGCCTCGCCAACTTCGACTCCGGCTACCCTGGCTATCGCGGCAAGATCTCGAAGGACGCCGGCACCATCGCCGAGATGCTGCGCCCGCACGGCTATCGCAACTACATGCTGGGCAAGTGGCACGTGACGCCGCTCACCGAGTCAGGCGCCACTGGCCCATTCGACGGCTGGCCGCTCGGCCGCGGCTTCGACCGCTACTACGGCTTCATGGATGCCGAGACCGACCAGTACGCGCCCGAGCTGGTGCGCGACAACACGCCGGTCGATCCGCCGGGCACCTTCGCCACCGGCTATCACCTGACGTCCGATCTGGTCGACCAGGGCATCCGCTATATCGCCGATCATGTCGCCGACAATGCCGAGACGCCGTGGCTGACCTGGCTCGCTTTCGGCGCCTGCCATGCGCCGCATCAGGCACCCTTCAACCTGATCTCCAAGTACGACGCCGTTTTCGCCGAAGGCTGGGACGCCGAGCGCGAGCGCCGGCTCGCCCGCCAGATTGCGCTGGGCATCGTGCCCAAGGGCACGCGCCTGCCGCCGCGTAACGACGTCGTGCGGCCATGGGCGGAGGTGGCGGAGGGCGAGCGGCGCATGTTCACGCGCCTGCAGGCGGCCTATGCCGCCATGCTCGACCATGCCGACCAACACATCGCGCGGCTGATGGCGTTTCTCGAGGCCGCCGGCCAGCTCAACGACACGCTGGTGATCGTGATGTCCGACAATGGCGCCAGCCAGGAGGGTGGCCCGTTCGGCATGATCAATGCCATGGGTCCCTACAACCTTCGACGCGAGACCCTGGACGAAAAGATCGCGCGCATAGAAGACATCGGCGGCCCCGACACCCACTCCAACTTTCCGCTGGGCTGGGCGATGACCGCCAACACGCCGCTGAAGCGCTACAAGCAGAACACGCACGGCGGCGGCATCCGTGATCCGCTGGTGATGGCGTGGAGCAAGGGCATCGCCGCGAAGGGTGAGCTGCGCCATCAGTTCTGCCATGCCAGCGATCTCGTGCCGACCCTGCTGGACGTCGTGGGCGTCAAGCCGCCCAAGGTCATCAACGGCGTGAAGCAGATGCCGCTCGAAGGCACGAGCTTCGCCAGGAGCCTGAAGAACAAGCGGGCCAAGTCAAAATCCAAGCCGCAGTATTTCGAGATGTTCGGTCATCGCGGCCTGGTGCAGGACGGTTGGAAGGCCGTGTCGTTCCATCCGCCTGGCAGCGACTTCGAGAGCGACAAGTGGGAGCTCTATCACCTCGCCAAGGACTTCAACGAGGTCGACGACCTCGCCGGGAAGGAGCCGGAGCGGCTCAAGGCGATGATCGAGGAATGGTGGCGGCAGGCCGAGAAGAGCAAGGTGCTGCCGCTCGACGACCGGTTCCAGCAGCGCTTCGGCGACAACGCCAAGCGTTTTCACGGGCCCCGCAAGCACTTCGTCTTTCATGCCGGCATGGGCCACGTGCCGACGGACGTGGCGCCCGACGTGCGCAACCGGACCTACACGATCGAGGCCGACGCGCACGTCGATGGTCCGACCACGGAGGGCGTGCTGATCGCCCATGGCGACGCCACGACCGGCTACTCGCTCTACATGAAGGACGGAAAGCTCGCCTACGACATGAACATCGGCGGCGAGCATCACCTGATCGTCTCCGACCGGCCGGTGCCGGCGGGCAACCGGCGGCTGGGCGTGCGCATGCGGCGAAACCAGGGCCGCAACCTCGCCACCTTGCTGATCGACGGCGAGCCCGTGGGCGGCTTCGACGTCCAGAACGGCTTCGTCAGCTTCATCTCGTGGTCGGGCCTCGACATCGGCCGCGATCGCAGCAGTCCGGTATCCCACTACGAGGCGCCATTTCCCTTCACCGGCAAGCTGCGCAAGGTGACCGTGCTGATGGACGACGACCAGGTGCTCGACGCCAAGGCTGCTGCCGAGGCGGCCCTCGCGCGCGAATGACGGCTGTCGCCGATCGTCCGGGAGTCGACAGCGCCTACGCCTGGCGGCTGGCCTTTGTGTCGATGTTCTGCATCGGCCTTGGTGGTGGCGCGATCTATCTGCCGGTCGTCGCGCTGAAGGAAATCGCCGCGGAGTTCGGTGACCGTCGTGCGGTGCCGTCGTTCGCCTACATGGTGGGCTTCTTTTCCATGGGCGTCGGTGGTGTCTTTATGGGCTGGCTGGCCGACCGCACCAGCCCGCGCGTGCCGCTGATGATTGCCGGCGTCTCGATCCTGGTTGGCGGCTGGCAGGCCAGCAGCGGCGGCGAACTGGCGCTCTACGTCGGCTACGCCATTCCGCTCGGCTTCCTCGGCAATGCCGCCACCTTCACGCCGGCCATGAACAATATCCAGGGCTGGTTCGACCGTCGCCGCAGCACGGCGGTGTCGATCATCTCGGTGGGGCCGGCGCTCTCCGGCTTCGTCTGGCCGCAGATCTATCGTTGGCTGCTGCCCGAGGTCGGCTGGCGCGAGACACTGGTCATCTATGGCGTCACGGCGGGGGTACTGCTGTTCCTCTGTGCCTTCTATGTGCGGCCCTCGCCGGTTGCGCGCAGCAAGGCGGCGCGGCCGGTCGAGGACCACTCCGCCCTGCCGATGCCGTCTTCCTCCATCATGGTGCTGCTCTCGGCGGCGGGCTTCTGCTGCTGCACAGCCATGGCGGTGCCGTTCGTGCACATGGTGGCCTTCTGTGGCGATCTCGGCTTCTCGCCGGCGCGCGGTTCCGAGGCGATCTCGCTGATCCTGCTGACGGCGGTGGCTGCGACCTTCGCCATGGGCCGCCTCTCCGACTACATCGATCCGATCAAGGTGAGCCTGCTCTGCGCTCTCATCCAGATCGCTTCACTGGTCGGCTTCGTCTTCGTCGAAAGCCTGTCGGGCATCTACACGCTCTCGGTCATCCACGGCATTCCCTACATCGCCATCGTCCAGGGCTACGCACTCATCCTGCGCTACCTCTATGGACCCACCATCGCGGGCTGGCGCCTGGGCGTGGTCATGCTGTTCGCGATGGCGGGCATGGCCGTGGGCGGTTGGCTGGGCGGCGCGATCTTCGACGCCACGCTCTCCTACCGCTCGGCCTTCCAGGCGGCACTGGCCTTCAATCTCCTGAACCTTATGCTGCTGGGTGCGCTGCTCTTTTCCCGGCGCCGCCGCAGCCCTTTTCTCAATCCGCTTTGATGCCGGAGCAAGTCATGAGTGACGATCTTTGCAAGCTGACGGCGGTCGAGGCCGTGGCGCGCCTGAAGAAGCGGGAAATCTCGCCGCTCGATCTGGTCGAGGCCTCGGCCCGGCGTATCGCCGAGGTCGAGCCGGCCGTCAACGCCCTGCCGACGCTCTGCCTCGACCGGGCGCGCGACCACGCCAAACGCCTGATGGCCGGGCAGGGGCGTGAAGCGGAAGGCGAGGCGG
>MEMN01000011.1:0-345 GCA_001767945.1 Alphaproteobacteria bacterium RIFCSPHIGHO2_12_FULL_66_14
AAGCCCTTCACCAAGGAGGACGGCGAGGTCGTCATCGACGCCGCCGGCCAGCGGGTGAAGCGATGATCGATACCCCGGTGGCGGACGCCTCGCCGCGTCGCCTGTCCTTCCTCGACCGCTGGCTGACACTGTGGATCTTCGTGGCCATGGGTCTCGGCGTGGCTCTGGGGACGCTGGCGCCGGACCTGCCCGCCTGGGTCAATAGCTTCTCGATCGGCACGACCAACATCCCAATCGCCATCGGTCTCATCTTGATGATGTACCCGCCGCTGGCCAAGGTTCGGTACGAGGAACTGCCGCGTGTCTTCGCCGACAAGCGGGTGCTGGCCCTGTCGCTGTTCCAGA
>MEMN01000011.1:359-1265 GCA_001767945.1 Alphaproteobacteria bacterium RIFCSPHIGHO2_12_FULL_66_14
CCGGTGCTGATGTTCGCGCTGGCGGTGATCTTCCTGCGCGATCAGCCGGAATACATGACCGGCGTCATCCTGATCGGCCTGGCGCGCTGCATCGCCATGGTGCTGGTGTGGAACCAGCTGGCGCGGGGCGACAACCAGTATGTCGCTGGCCTCGTCGCCTTTAACTCGATCTTCCAGATCCTTTTCTTCAGCCTCTACGCCTGGATCTTCCTCACCGTCCTGCCGCCCCTGTTCGGCCTGCAGGGCAGTGTGGTGGACGTCAGCGTCTGGACCATCGCCGGGGCGGTGCTCGTCTACCTTGGTCTTCCCTTCCTGACCGGCTTCCTGACCCGTCGCAGCCTGATCGCCCGCCGGGGCGCCGATTGGTACGAGCGGCGCTTTCTGCCGCGCATCGGACCGATCACCCTGATCGCCCTGCTGTTCACCATCGTGGTCATGTTCAGCCTCAAGGGCGGGGAGGTGGTGGCCCTGCCGCTGGACGCCCTGCGCATCGCCATTCCGCTGACGATCTACTTCCTTGTGATGTTCGTGGTCAGTTTCCTGATGGGCAAGCTGATCGAGACCGACTATCCGCGCACCACCGCCCTGGCCTTCACCGCGGCCTCGAACAATTTCGAACTGGCCATTGCCGTCGCCATCGCGGCCTTCGGCCTGACCTCGCCGGTCGCCTTCGCGGCCGTCATCGGCCCGTTGGTCGAGGTGCCAGTGCTGATCCTGCTGGTGTCAGTTGCGCTGTGGATGGGCCGACGCTGGTTCCCGGATACGGCTCCGCCGGCGGACGCGGCCTGATGGTCGTCCTGCATCTCTTGGACGCGGATGACGTCGGCCTGATCGCGGCCCTGCGCGGCGCGGGTCTGCCCGAGCCTGGCGCTGGTCGATACTTCGCCGCCCACGAACACGGCGGCA
>MEMN01000011.1:1300-3727 GCA_001767945.1 Alphaproteobacteria bacterium RIFCSPHIGHO2_12_FULL_66_14
CTGAAGGCCCAAGGGATCGGGAGCCGCATACTGACCGCCGTCGAGGCCATGGCGAGCGATCTGCGTAGCGAACGGCTTCACCTGCTCACCACGACGGCCGAGCTTTTCTTCGCCCGGCACGGCTTCGTCGTCGCCGATCGGGCGTCTGCACCGCCCGCGATCCGGCGAACCCGCGAGTTCGCGGACGTCTGCCCGGCGTCGGCCGCCTATCTGATCAAGGACCTCTGATGACCCTCGCCCGCTTGCGTTCGCTGCCGGATCCGGATCACCTGCCGGCTCTGGACGCGGCCTATCTGTCCGCCGACCCCGCCCGTGGATTGGGCCCGACCGACCCGGCGCCGCGGATCCTTCTCTTGTACGGCTCGCTGCGCGAGCGGTCGTATTCGCGGCTCTGCGTCGAGGAGGCGGCCCGTCTGCTGCAGCGGATGGGATGCGAGACCCGCATCTTCGACCCCTCCGACCTGCCCCTGCCGGGCGCGCCCGGCGACGACGACCACCCGGCGGTGCGCGAGTTGCGCGAGCACGCCTTCTGGTCGGAGGGCATGGTCTGGTGCAGTCCGGAACGGCATGGCCAGGTCTCCGGCCTGATGAAGCTGCAGATCGACCATCTGCCGCTCAGCCTGGGCGGCCTGCGCCCGACCCAGGGCCGCACCCTGGCGGTGATGCAGGTGTCGGGCGGGTCGCAGAGCTTCAACGCCGTCAACACTCTGCGCCTGCTGGGCCGCTGGATGCGGATGATCACCATCCCCAACCAGTCCAGCGTGGCCAAGGCCTTCCAGGAGTTCGACGAGGCCGGCCGGATGAAGCCCTCGGCCTACTATGAGCGGATTGTTGATGTGATGGAGGAATTGGTGCGTTTCACCATCCTCACCCGGCCGCACGCGGCCCAGCTGGTGGACCGCTATTCCGAGCGCAAGGCGGCCAGGATTCCCCTCGACGCCGCTTCCGATCTGTCGGGGATCGCCATCGCGCGCCAGGCGTGACCTCTCCTCGACAACGCGAACACGCCTCGCATTCCTCCCCCTTAATACGGACCTTGACCCCATGGCCGCGGCGGCCGCCGAGCATCGCGATGGTCGTAACTCGCCAGAAGTGGCGAAAGGCAGTCTCCGGTTGACGTCCTCATCCTAACGAACCTCCAGGCCCTTGCCGCGCTAAGCAAGGGGGACCAGGCGCGGGCCGTCCGGCCGAAAACAGTAATGCCTGAAGCGGAATAGGAGCAGACGTGCCTCGCAACGCAGCCGATTTCCTGTCGATTTACCAGCAAGGCTTCGTGAGGGTCGCTGCGTGCCGTCCCGTCTGCAGGATCGCGGATCCGGCGTTCAACCTGGAGCAGACCCTGAGGCTCGCCCGTGAGGGAGACGAGGCAGGGATCGCGCTGATGGTTTTCCCGGAGCTGGGCCTCTCGGGCTATTCGATCGACGACCTGTTGCTGCAGCGGGCGTTGCTCGACGAGGTCGAGCGGCAACTCGTGAACCTCGTGGCCGAAAGCCGCGATCTCCATCCGGTCGTTCTGGTCGGCGCGCCCCTCCGTCGTGAGGGACGGCTCTATAATTGTGCGGTGGCTATCCACCGGGGGCGGGTCCTCGGCGTGGTGCCAAAGGGCCATCTGCCCAACTACCGCGAGTTCTATGAAAAGCGATGGTTCGCCTCCGGGCGGGATGTGGAAGGCGAGATTACGATCGGGGGCGAGACCGCTCCATTCGGAATGGATCTGCTGTTCCAGGCCGACGATGTCGACGGCCTGATCTTTCATGTCGAAATTTGCGAGGATGTTTGGGCGCCCGCGCCGCCCAGCGACTTCGCCGCGCTCGCCGGCGCGCTGATTCTGACGAACCTGTCCGCAAGCAATATCGTTGTCGGAAAGGCGGACACGCGGCGAAGACTCTGCGAGCTGCAGTCCGGCCGCTGTTGGGCGGCCTACATCTACTCCGCGGCCGGCTATGGAGAATCGACGACCGACCTGGCCTGGGACGGACAGGCCTGCATCTACGAGCTGGGGGCGCAGCTCGCGGAGACGGAGCGCTTCAGCCTGGGGTCCCAGATGGCCGTCGCGGACATAGACGTGGAACGGCTGCAGCTGGAACGTATGCGGACCGGCACCTTTAACGAGGCCGCGATCGCCAACGGGATGCCCGACCGGCGCTTTCGCCGGGTGACCTTCCATCTTGATCCGCCAGTTCGCAACCTCGGCCTGCAACGACGCATCGACCGTTTTCCCTTTGTGCCCAACGATCCCTCCCGTCTCGACCAGGATTGCTACGAGGCGTTCAACATACAGGTGAGCGGGCTGGCCAAGAGGCTTGAGGCGACCGGAACAGCCAAGATCTGCATCGGCGTGTCCGGAGGCCTGGATTCAGCGCACGCCTTGATCGTCGCGGCCAAGGTCTTCGATCTGCTTGGGCGTCCACGCACGTACATTCTCGG
>MEMN01000011.1:3743-5639 GCA_001767945.1 Alphaproteobacteria bacterium RIFCSPHIGHO2_12_FULL_66_14
CGCTCGCCCAGCAGATGCTGCAGGACTTGCGCCATCCGTTCGCGAGGGGCGAACCTGTGTACGACACGACGTTCGAGAATGTGCAGGCCGGGCTCCGGACAGACCTCCTGTTCAGGGCCGCCAATCAGCGGAACGGCATGGTGCTCGGCACCGGCAACATGTCCGAGCTCGCGCTCGGCTGGTGCACCTACGGCGTCGGCGACCAGATGAGCCACTACAACGTCAACGGCTCCCTCCCGAAAACCCTCATTCAACACCTGGTCCGTTGGACAGCGGCGAACCGCCTGTTCGACCCCGCGGTGTCCGACGTCCTGCTCGACATCCTGGCGACAACGATTTCGCCGGAGCTCATCCCGCAGACGGCCGAGGGCGAGTCGCAGAGCACCGAAGGCAAGATCGGCCCCTACGAGCTCCACGACTTCTGGATCTACTATCTCACCCGGTTCGGGCTGCGGCCCTCCAAGATCGCCTTCCTGGCCTTGCACGCCTGGCAGGACGCCGCCGCCGGGAATTGGCCGCCGGGCTTTCCGGACGAGCAAAAGCGGGCCTACCCCATCGGGTCTATTCGCAGCTGGCTGGAGGTGTTCCTGCAGCGCTTTTTCGCCAATCAGTTCAAGCGCTCGGCCCTGCCGAACGGACCCAAGGTCACGACAGGCGGTTCTCTGTCGCCGCGGGGCGACTGGCGCATGCCCTCGGACGCTCATGGCCAGGTCTGGATCGACGAGCTGCATCGCAACGTGCCGGAGGTTCTTGATCCCGCAAGCGACGACATTCCAACGAAAGAGCCCGATGTGCTGCCCGCCGGAGGCAAACCCATCGTCCGATAAGACCGTCTCCCCGGCCTGCGGACTCCGGGGGCGGAGGGCGGTTTCAGAACCGGAAGCCGGCGCCTGCCCATGCGGCCCCCGGCGGGGCGGAAGTTCGCTGAAGGGCTGGCGGCCCTAGCCGATGTCCGCCGGCCGCGCGCCCTTCGGTGCCGCATGCCGGGAGAAGCCGACCACGAGGATAGCGATCGTCAGCAGCTGAACGGCGACGCCTTCGACCGTCGGGTAGAGGCCGAGGATCTCGATACGGGGGATCCAGGCCAGCGGATGGACGTCGAGCCAGCCCACCTCCTGCAGCGCCGCCACCCCCTTCCCGACGAGGACAACCGACAGGATGGCCATAAGGATCGAGCTCAGGGAGAAGAACCGGCCGATCGGCAGGCGCTTGCTGTAGGCCAGCAGGGCCCAGGCAACCACGGCCAGGATGACCACCGCCGTCAGGGCGCCGGCCAGCATGCCGAGGTGGCCGCCCTGGCTCCAGATCGCCGCATAGAACAGGATGGTCTCGAACACCTCCCGGTAGACCACCACGAAGGACAGCAGGAATAGGAACCAGGCCGACCGTTTCGACAGCGCATGGGAGAGCTTGTCGCGGATATAGGTCTGCCAGGCGTCGGCGTGCGACTTACCGTGCATCCAGATGCCCACCGAGACGAGCACGACGGCGGCCAGAAGCGAACCGAACCCTTCGGTCAGTTCCCGGCTGGCGCCGCTGATGGAGATGAAGAAGGTCGCGGCCGCCCAGGTAGCCCCGCCGGCGACCAGCGCGGCGACCCAGCCGCCGTGGACGTAGCGCAGCACCTCGGGCCGTTCGGCCTTCCTGAGGAAGGCGATCATCGCCACCACGATGAGCAGGGCCTCTAGGCCTTCGCGCAGCAGGATGGTGAAGGCGCCGAGGAAGCTGGCGAGATTGTCCGCCTCCTGGGGCGCGAGGGCCCGCTCGGCCGTGTCCAGCAGGGCGTTCGCACGAGCGACCCGACCGGCGACCTCCTGGGCGGGCGCACCCCGGCTGATAGAGACGCGCAGCTCGGTCATGGCGGTCTCGACCCGGCGCAGCAGGGCGCTGTCCCGG
>MEMN01000012.1:0-679 GCA_001767945.1 Alphaproteobacteria bacterium RIFCSPHIGHO2_12_FULL_66_14
GGCCTCGGACGTGCAACCCGGCGTGTCGTCCTTGGGATAGAAGTAGAGCACCACCGGCTTGCCGCGCAGGTCGGAGAGCGTGAGTTTCTTTCCGTTGTCGGTGGCGGCGGTGAAATCCGGCGCCTTCTTGCCTTCCTCGACACTCATCAATCGCTCCGTTTTGTCTCGCTCCGGGATTGCCAGCCGGTTGCGCGTGCCGGGGCCTCGACGATGCGCTGGTATATAGCACGAGCGGCAGCGGCCTCGGATGCGATACGCGCCTTGAGGTCGCTGAGGTCGGCCGCGTCCTCGGTGGCCGCGATCAGGCGGCGCTGGCCTTCCGGCGCGCCGGTCTCGTCGAAGGCGGATTCGTCACCGTCGAGCGTGAGCCGCAAAAGACTCTGGACATCCGACAGCAGGGTGCGGGTAGCGCGCAGCCGATCGGCATCGGCCTGCGCAACCAAGCCTGCCGAAGCCATCCGGCGCAGCATCTCGGCCGGATGCGGATCGAGCAAATCAGGCCGAGCTGCGGCGTGCCGCAGTGCCAAGTATTGCGCCACGAAGTCGATGTCGAACAGCCCGCCCGGCAGATGTTTGAAGTCCCACGCGCTCTTGGCCGGGGCGTGGCGGGCGATGCGATCGCGCATGTCGGCGACGTCCCGCACCAGCTTGGCGGGATCGCGTGGCCGGCAAAGTGTGC
>MEMN01000012.1:687-6281 GCA_001767945.1 Alphaproteobacteria bacterium RIFCSPHIGHO2_12_FULL_66_14
CAGGTCCAAGCCGATTGCGCATGGTAGCTCTCGAAGCCCTCCAGCGAATTGGCGAGCGGGCCGGCGCGACCGGATGGGCGCAGCCGCATGTCGACCTCGTAGAGGGCGCCTTCGTTGGTGTGGGCGGTGAGTGCCGTCACAATCTTCTGGCTGAGCCGGGTGTAATACTGGATCGGCGAGAGCGGCTGCGGACCATCGGAAGCCTCGAGGTCGGGCGGGATATCATAGACGAAGATAAGGTCGAGATCTGACGTGGCCGACATTTCCCGACTGCCGAGCTTGCCCAGGCCGAGCACAGCGAGGCGTTGGCCGCGGAAGCCGCCATGGACGTCGGCGAAGCGCTGTTCGACCCGGTCGCACAGCGCCGAGATCGTGGCGGCGGCGATGTCGGAGTAGGCGAGGCCGGCTTGCGCCGGGCGCACGATGTGCTTCAGTTGCTGGACGCCGATCTGGAATCTCCGGTCATTGGCCCAGCGACGCGCCAGGTCGAGGATGTCCTGCTCGTGGTCGACGCGGCTCAGCACACCCGCCAGCTCCGCCCTCATCTCCGGCGCCGAGGGCAGCGAACGGTAGAAATCGGGCGACAACACCGAATCGAGCAGCAGGGTACGGCGCGCGAGATGAGCAGCGAGGCCCGGCGCGCTGCCCATGATGGTGGCGAGCAGCTCGAGCAGTGCCGGGTTGGCCTTGAACAGCGAGAAGAGCTGCACGCCCGCCGGGAGGTTGGCGAGGAAGAGATCGAAGTTGAGCAGCGCCTGATCGGGTGCGGCGGTCGCCCCCAGCTCCTTCAGGAGACCCGGCATCAGCTCGGTCAGCAGCTCGCGCGCCCGCGCGGTCGCGGTGGCGCGATAGCGGCCGTGATGCCATCGCCGCACGATGCCGGCGGCAGCCGATGGATCGCGGAAACCCATGGCGCGAAGCGACTCGAGCGTGCCGGGATCGTCGTCGGCGCCGGTGAAGACGAGATTGCCGCCGGGACCCGCCAGGCTCGGCGCCTCCTCGAACAGCCGGGCATAGTGGCCCTCGACGCAGCGCAGCCGGTCGAGCAGGGCCTGCTGGAACGCCGCCGAGTCGGGGTAGCCGAGGAAAGTCGCGATCGCGGCCACGCCGGCCTCGTCGGCCGGCAGGCTGTGGGTCTGGCGGTCGTCGACCATTTGCAGGCGATGTTCGACGCGGCGCAGGAAGCCGTAGGCCTCGATCAGTTCCTCGGCTGCAGCGGGGGCGACATGTCCTGTCGCCGACAGAGCCCGGATGGTCTCGCAGGTGCCACGCAGCCTGAGCGACGGATCTCGACCGCCGAAGATGAGCTGCTGGGTCTGGGCGAAGAACTCGATCTCGCGGATGCCGCCGCGCCCCAGCTTCACGTTGTGGCCGAAGACCTTGACGGTGCCGCCGCGGCGATGGGCGTCGATCTGCCGTTTGATCGAATGGATGTCGTGGATCGCGGCAAAATCGAGATGCCTGCGCCAGATATAGGGTCGCATGTCCGCCAGGAAGGCCGCGCCGACGGCGCGGTTGCCGGCCACCGGATGGGCCTTGATCATGGCCGCGCGCTCCCAGTTCTGGCCGACGCTCTCATAGTAGAGTTCCGCCGCCTGGACGGACATGGCGAGCGGCGTCGAGCCGGGGTCGGGGCGCAATCGGAGATCGGTACGAAAAATGTAGCCGTCGGCCGACGTCTCCGACAGCAGTTGCACCAGCAGACGGGCGCCGCGCACGAAGTGGCGCGACATCTGGTCGTTGCCGGCAAGCGCTGGGGCGTCGCGGTCGTAGAGCAGGATGAGATCGATGTCGCTCGAATAGTTGAGTTCGTCGGCGCCGAGCTTGCCCATGCCGAGCACGGTGAAGGCGGCTGCGTCCGGGTCGGTGCCGATCGCAAGCTGCGCGTCGCGCGCGAGCTGCAGCAGGATCGAGTCGGTGAGGGCATCGAGGCAGCCCGAGGCGAAGTCGCTGAGTGCGCCGGTGATTTTCTCGAGCGGCCATACCTCGGCAATGTCGGCAACGGCAATGGCCAGCGCCACTCGACATTTGAGGCGGCGCAGGGCCGTGGCGATGGCCGCCGGCGGGGTGCCATCGCGCGCGGTCGCTCGCACGGCCCGGAGTTCGGTCACGAGATCGGCAAGGATCGGTTCGGGGCCCCGCCGCCACAGATCGGTCATAAAAGCCGGGTTTTGTAGGGCCGTCTCCGTCAGGTGCGGGCTGTTGCCGAACAGCGCATCCAGCAGCGCGACCTCGACGGGGGCGCCGGGCCGCTCGGCTCTCTCGTTCCACCGGGTCCACGCCACGGCCTGCCGCTCTGGGTCATGCGGGCGCGGCAGGCGAGCGGTCGAAAGCCAAGACATGCGTTGCGAGGGTCGGGTAAGTTGTCGGTGCTCCGCGGCACGCTTGCCTGCGGGTGCTGCCGTCGTCAAGAAGCTGGAAGTATCGATCTTTGGTCAAGAGAGTCTATCGCGTCGGTCTGCGGGTGGTCGCCGGTTTCGTCATCGGCGTGGGGGTGCTTGTCGCTGTTGCGGCGCTCCGCCTGATGGCCGGGCCGATCGATCTTGATTTCCTCAAGTCGCGAATCTCGGAGCACTTCGATGTGCCCGATGCGAAGGTCAAGGTCTATGCCGAGCGCATCTATGCCGAATGGGGCGGGCTCAGCGAGCCTGTTCGCCTGGTCCTGAGCGGACTGAGAATCAGCAATACTGCAGGCGAAGCCATCGCCACGGCGCCCAGCGTGGCGCTCTCCTTTGAGCCGCGCAGCGTCATCCGTGGCAAGTTCCTGCCGACGTCGATCATCGTCGACCGGCCGACACTCGATGCCGATGTCGCCCGCGAGGGCGGCATGTTGCGCCGGGTCCTTGCCAGTCCCGAAACCAGCTCCCAGGGCGAGGTCGTCGACCTGCTGATTGACCAGCTTCTCGCCGAACCCAACCAGACCTCGTTGCTCGGACAGCTCGACACGGTGCTGGTCGAGCGTGCGCGCGTCACGATACGCGATGTTGCGAGCGGCGTGTCGTGGACGGCACCGGCCGCGACTGCCCGCCTCACGCGCGATTCCAACGGCGTCGTCATCGTCGCCAGCGCCCGCTTCAGCAGCGGTGGCGAGCCGATCGACGTTTCGCTGTCGGGCTTCTATGCCCGTGACCGCAGTCGCATCTTCGTCGAGGCCAACATCGACGGACTGAAGCCGTCGATGTTCGCCGACCTGTCATCCGATGCAGCCCTGCTGCGCGGCATTGACATCGCACTGTCCGGCAGGCTGCGCGTCGAGGCGAGCGGCGGCGGCGACATCCGGACTGTCGAAGTCGACATCAACGGCGGCAATGGGAAGGTGACGCTTCCAGGTGTCCTGCCTGAGTCGCACCAAGTAAAGTCAGTCAGTGCACGTGTGTTGGTCGACGCCGCGTCGCATACTGCGAAAATCGAAAAGATCGAACTCGATATTGGCGCCGCCATGGTGTTGATCACCGGCGTCGGCACCAGGAAGCCGGAAGGCCAGGTGTTCACCGGCCGCGCCGACGTCCGGAAGATCCCGGGCAACCGTTTGGGTGACTACTGGCCGCTCGATTTCGCGACGGGTGGGCGGCAATGGGCAGTTGCCAATCTGAGCAACGGCGAAATCGATGTCGCCGCCGAGTTTGCGCTGAGCGCGCCCGGCAACGACATCTCCCAGATCAGCGTCGATCGCCTGGTTGGTTTGCTGGACTATCGCGGCATGACCGTTCGCTACATGCCGCACATGCCGGAACTGCAGAACGTATCAGGCAAGGCTCGCTTCGAAGGCGGGACGCTGCATTTCGACGTAGCCGGCGGGTCCGCCGTGGGCCTGCGGCTCACGAGCGGGACCATCGATCTGACCGGGCTCGATCAAGACGCGTCCCAGCAAGCAAAGATTCGGCTTCTCATCACCGGACCGGCGCCCCGGGTCGTCCAGTTCCTGGCACGACGCCAGCTCGGCCTGCCGAAGGACGTGCTTTACGACTACAGGCGGGTCGGCGGGGAAGTGTCGGTCGATGTCGGGCTTGCCTTCCCGCTGGTCGATGCGCTCGCGGTGGCCGACATCGACGTCAAGGCCGACGCGGAACTCCGGGGGTTCTCGCTGAGGGATGCGCTCGGAGAGGTCGACCTCAGCGACGCGATTGCCCGCGTGAAATACGGCGGATCGGAGTTGAGTGTCGCCGGGACCGGCAAACTCGACGGAAATGCCGTCGAGATCGGATGGCGCGAGCTCTATGGCGCCAAGGTGCCGTTTCGCCGCCGCTACGATCTGAAAGGAACAGTGCCTGCAGCCCTCGTGGCCAAGGCAGGATTCCCCTCGCCGGAACCTTACGTGACGGGGCCGGTCGGCATTGCCCTTCAGTATCAAGTGGCGACGAACGGTACCGGGGAGGTGACCGGCCGCTTCGATCTCAAAGGAGCGAAGCTCGCGATCCCAACGCTGCTCTGGAGCAAGGCTCCGGGGACCGAGAGTCAGCTTGCGATGACGCTGAAGCTCGCGCCCGGCGGCAAGCTCACGACCGCCGACTTCGATGGCCGCGGCAATGGCCTGCTGGGCAAGGGCCAGGTGCGGTTCTCCGGCGACAATGCCGTGCAGCAGGTCATTCTGCAGCAAGTCAAGATCGGGCAGACCGATATTGCGGTTGATTGGAAGCGCGGCCCGGGCGGCGTCGAACTCAACCTGAAGGGGAGGGCGCTGGAGCTGCAGCGTGTGCGGCAAATGCTGAAGGCGCGCGAGGAGATCGCCGCGAAGGAACCGAAAGGGGCAGCCGCAGCGGCTCACGTCAGGACGAAGGCGGTGGTGCAGCTCGAGCAGGTTCTGGTGAAGCGCGGCACGCTCGGCTACCTCAACGGACGACTGGACCTGGCGGGCGAGCGCATCACTTCGGCCGACATGACCCTGGGTGGCGGCAAGGGATCGACCTTCCGCATCACGCCCGAGGGCAAGAACCGGAAGCTGTTCTTCTACGTCGCCGACTTTGGGCAATTACTGAAGGACGCCGGCTGGATCGACGGGCTGGTCGGCGGATACCTCCATATAGAAGGTCACTTCAACGACCTTTGGGCCGACCCGCCGCTCGAGGGCATCCTCAAAATGGGACCGTACCGCCTCCAGGTCGTGACGCCGCGCGCCGACATCGGTACGCTCAATGCTGCGATCGAGGGATTGGGTCGCGCCGGCGATGCCACCCAACAGTTCGACAGCCTGGAAGCCAAAGTCGTCAAGGTCGCCGACCGCATCGACGTGAAAAATGGTCGCACCAGCGGTCGTTCGATCGGTCTCACGACCCAGGGCTGGCTCGATCTTGCCAGCGAGAGGGCGCAGTTGCGCGGAGTGGTGGTGCCGGCCTTCGCACTCAACAATCTTCTGTCGAACGTGCCTCTGCTCGGGCCGCTGCTCACCGGCGGCAAGGATGGTGGCCTATTCGCGGTTTCCTACAGCCTCGAGGGACCGTTCGACGATCTCAAGAGCAACATCAGCATGATGTCGGCGGTGACGCCGGGTGTGTTGCGTGAAATCTTCAACGCGCCGCCCGATTCCGGCCCGTCATCGCCGCCGAACAAGGAAATGGACCGCGCACCCTAGCATTACAGTTGCATTGTCTGAAGGG
>MEMN01000012.1:6364-9015 GCA_001767945.1 Alphaproteobacteria bacterium RIFCSPHIGHO2_12_FULL_66_14
CCGGCCTCATGCAGCAGCTCGAACGCCGGGATACCGGCCGACAGGCGCGCCCGCGGTACGTCCACCGTCGGCAGCGAAGAAGCCTTGGCGCCTTCCTCGAACGTCCGGCGTGCCGTCTCCGCGGCGAGTTCGGCCGCCGCCTCGCCGTGCGCGAGACGGGTCACCTCGGTTGCGAGAATTTTCTTTGCCTCGTTGATCTCTTGGCCCTTCAGCGCCTCGAGCCGCGCAATGTCGGTGAGTGGCAGTTCCGTGAAGAGCTTGAGGAAGCGACCGACGTCGGCGTCCTCGGTATTGCGCCAGTATTGCCAGAAATCGTAGGGGCTGAGTCGCGCCGGATTGAGCCACACCGCGCCGGCAGCGGTTTTGCCCATCTTCGCGCCCGACGCCGTGGCGAGCAGCGGAGAGGTCAGGGCGAACAGTTCGGCGCCGGCCATGCGGCGGCCAAGATCGGCACCCATGACGATATTGCCCCACTGATCGGAGCCGCCCATCTGCACGATGCAGCGGTGCCGCTTGTGCAGTTCCACGAAATCGTAGGATTGCAGGATCATGTAGTTGAATTCGAGGAAACTGAGCGGCTGGTCGCGTTCCAGCCGTAGCTTCACGGAGTCCATGGTCAGCATGCGATTGACCGAGAAGTGCCGGCCGACGTCTCGCAGCAGTGGAATGTAGAGAAGACCGTCGAGCCAGTCGGCGTTGTTGGCCATCACCGCATCGGTCGGACCGCTGCCGAAACTCAGATAGTTGGCGAAGCTCTTCTTGATGCTCGCCATGTTGGCGTCGATCTGTTCAGTCGTGAGGAGTTGGCGCGTCTCGTCGCGGCCCGAGGGATCTCCGACCTTGGTGGTGCCGGCGCCCATCAGGGCGATCGGCCTGTGGCCGGTCTTCTGCCACCAACGCAGCAGCATGATCTGCAGAAGGTGGCCGATATGCAGCGAGTCGGCCGTGCAGTCGAAGCCGATGTAGGCGGTGCGGGTGCCGCTCGCGAGGAGCGCATCGAGGCGCGCCGCATCGCTGCATTGGTGCACCATGCCGCGCTCGTGCACGACGCGCATGAAATCCGACTTGAAACCCGTCATCTCGTCGCTCGGCCGTTTGTCCGCGAAGGGCGCGGGTGTAACATGAGGCCGCCCGCGTCTCAACGGAGCGTAATTTGGCCAATCTGATCGAGGAGCGAGTTGAATTGGCTCGGCGCGGGCAGAACGAATTCATTATTTGCCGGATGAAGTCCGGCTGGCTGGTGATCGGTGACGTTCAGCCTTTGCCCGGCTACTGCGTCCTGCTCGCCGATCCGGTGGTCGAGAGCATCAATGCCCTTGATCAAGCCCAGCGCACCCAATATTCGCTGGACGTGATCCGGGCCGGCGATGCGATCCTTGCCGTAACCGATGCCTATCGAATCAATTACGAAACGCTCGGCAACAGCGAGCCGGCGCTGCACACCCACATCATTCCGCGCTACCGGGCGGAACCCGACGAAAAGCGCCGGCGCGTGGCCTGGAGTGTCTACGATTGGGCGACTGCCCGGCCGTTCGACCCGGCTCAGGACGGGCCGTTCGTCGAGCGTATGCGCGAGCAATTGAACGCCCGCGCGCCAGCATGATGCGCGCGCTGGGTCTGATGAGCGGCACGTCGGTCGACGGCGTCGATGTGGCAATGATCGAAACCGACGGCGAGCGCGTCGCGTCCTTCGGGCCGAGCCTGACCGTTCCATATGCGGACGATGTCCGGCGCAGCATCCGTGCGGCGTTCGGGGCCGAACTTCCCACCGACGCGACCCGCACCGCGGAGCGGTTGGTGACGGAGGCGCATGCGGCGGCCGTGCAGCGCTGGTCGGCGGAGCAGGGTATCGCACTCTCGACCATCGACCTCGTGGGCTTCCATGGCCAGACGATCACGCACCGGCCGGAAAAGCGCTTCACCTGGCAGATCGGCGACGGCGCGGCGCTGGCCCGCGTGCTGGGCGTGCGTGTCGTCAACGATCTGCGCGGCGCCGATGTGGTGGCCGGCGGGCAGGGCGCGCCCCTGGTTCCGATCTATCATCTGGCCTTGGCGCGCGATCTGCCGCGACCGCTCGCTGTCGTGAACGTGGGCGGTGTCGCCAACGTCACGTGGATAGGTGCTGATGATTCGATCCTGGCGTTCGACACCGGACCGGGCAACGGCCCGATCGATGATTGGTGCGCACGCCATGCGGGACAGCGTTACGACAAGGACGGCGTGCTTGCCGCGACGGGGAGGGTCGACCGCACGCGGCTGAAGCGATTCGGTGAGCATCGCTACTTCGCGATGAAGCCTCCCAAGTCGCTCGATCGCTGCGACTTCAGTGATGCCTGGGTGGAAGGATTGGGTGCCGCCGACGGCGCCGCCACGCTGACGGCCGGCACGGCGCATGCCGTCGCGCTTGCTGCCCGGCACTTCCCCACGCCCGTGGAGCAATGGGTGATCTGCGGCGGCGGCGCGCGCAATCCAACCCTCTTGCAGGCAATCGCCGCGGAGACGTGCGGCAAAGTCGCGACGGCGGCCGAGCTCGGCTGGGACGGAGACGCACTGGAGGCGCAGGCGTTCGGCTTCCTCGCAGTACGTTCGCTGCGTGGCCTGCCGCTCACCTTTCCGACGACAACAGGTGTGCCTCGACCGCTGACCGGCGG
>MEMN01000012.1:9036-19469 GCA_001767945.1 Alphaproteobacteria bacterium RIFCSPHIGHO2_12_FULL_66_14
CGTAGGTCAGGGTTCCTTGTTGCTTGTCGCGCGGCCGGGCGGGCTGAGCAGGCTCTTGGCAACGTACTTGTCGACATCGACCGCGAGCTTGTCGAGCGAGTCGTGGAAGAAGTGGTTGGCGCCCTTCACGGTGCGCGACTCGACGGTGATGCCCTTTTGCAGCGACAGTCGTGCCACCAGCTTCTGGATGTCGGCCAGCGGCACCACCTCGTCCTTCTCCGCGCCGACGATCAGACCGGAGGCGGGGCAGGGGGCGAGGAAAGTGAAGTCGTAGGAGTTGGCCGGTGGCGACACCGAGATGAAGCAGTCGATCTCGGGGCGACGCATCAGGAGTTGCATGCCGATCCAGGCGCCGAACGAGTAGCCGGCGATCCAGCAGGACTTGGCGTCGGCATTCATGCTCTGCAGCCAGTCGAGGGCCGCGGCGGCGTCCGAGAGTTCGCCCATGCCGTTGTCGAAGCGGCCCTGGCTGCGGCCGACGCCGCGGGTGTTGAACCGCAGGACGGAAAAGCCGCGATTAACAAAGACGTGGAACAGCGAAAAGACGACCTTATGGTTCATCGTTCCGCCGTATTGAGGGTGGGGATGCAGAATCAGGGCAATTGGGGCGTGCTCTTCCTTGCTCTGGTGATAGCGACCCTCAAGGCGACCCTCGGGGCCAGTAAACATCACATCAGGCATGGAGGCTCCGGTTTTTCACCAATTTGGACCACCCGAAGGGAGCCAAAGGTGCGCTGTTCTTAGGGAAATCTTGATACTTGACCAAACTACTCGGATTAATTAAATCCTACCTAGTGAGTTGGTTTTTCCCCAGTTCCCGTGTCGGGGGTTGGAATATCTTAGTAATGCCTTGGTTTTCAAGACCTTTAGGCAATCAGCAACGACGGCCGGCAGGCGCCGGCACGAGGAGGATGCTGTGAAGCTCAGCACCAAAGGGCGTTATGCCGTCATGGCGATGGTTGATTTGGCCCGTCACGCCCAGGCCAAGCCTGTATCTTTGTCGGACATCGCGACCCGACAGGAAATCTCGCTGTCATACTTGGAGCAGCTCTTTGCCCGATTGCGGCGCGCCGGACTTGTGAAGAGCGTGCGTGGTCCGGGTGGCGGCTACCGCCTGGCGCACGGCTCGGCCGAGACCAGGGTGTCGGAGATCATCCTGGCGGTCGATGAACCCATCAGTGCGACGCGCTGCACCGAAATGGGCGCGACCGGCTGCCGGGCCGATCGCAGCAAATGCCTGACCCACGACCTGTGGGAAGAGTTGGGCAACCAGATCCACGCCTTCCTGAGTTCGGTGACCTTGCTCGACGTGCTGGAGCGCCGGCTTGCCTCGCGCATCTCGGAGGCTCCTGATCCGGTAAAGTCGGACGCAATGGCAGCCGCCAGCTAAGGTCCAATCGATGCCTGCCGCCTATACCTACCTGGATCACAATGCTACCAGCCCGATCAGGCCGGCGGTGTTCGACGCCATGGTCGAAGCCTTGCAGGCAGGTGGCAATCCCTCGTCGGTGCATCGGGCCGGTCGCTCGGCGCGCGCACGAGTGGACGCGGCACGCCGGCAGGTTGCGGCACTCGTCGGTGCGTTGCCGGCGGAGGTCGCATTCACCTCGGGTGGGACCGAAGCGAACAATTCAGCCCTCGTCGGAGCTGGCCGCAAGCGCCTGCTGGTCTCGGCTGTCGAGCATGACAGTGTGCTGAAGGCGGCCAGAGGCATGGAGATCGTGCCGGTCGACGGCAACGGCCTCGTCGATCTCGGCGTTCTGGAGAAGAGTCTGGCGGCATCCGCCGAACCGGCGCTTGTGTCGGTGATGTTCGCCAACAACGAGACGGGCGTGCTGCAGCCGATCGCCGACGTCGTGCGTGTGGCGCATGCCGCCGGCGCGCTGGTGCATTGCGACGCCGTGCAAGGCGCGGGCAAGGTGCCCATCGATTTGCACGGCCTCGGGGTCGACTATCTCAGCCTGTCGGCCCACAAATTCGGTGGTCCGACCGGAGTGGGTGCGTTGGCCATGCGCAGCGGCGCACCGTTCGCGTCCGACCGTCTTGGCGGCGGGCAGGAAGCCAATCGTCGCGCCGGGACGGAAAATGTCGCGGGGATCGCGGGCTTCGGCGCCGCGGCGGTAGCGGCAGGTGACGGATTGGCGACGGCGGAATGGCGTGATGGTCTTGAGGCTGCGCTGATCGAGGTCGCGCCGGCGGCCCGCGTCTATGGCGCGGGCGCCAGTCGGTTGCCAAACACGACCTGCATTTCGATGCCGGGCGTCCGGGCGGAAACCCAGGTTATGGCTCTCGATCTTGCCGGCATTTGCGTGTCGGCCGGGGCGGCCTGCTCGTCAGGCAAGGTGACGCGCTCGGCGGTGCTTTTGGCCATGGGCGTGGGGTCCGCCGAAGCCGAGACGGCGCTCAGAATAAGCTTCGGCTGGAGCACCGTTTTAGAGGATATCGAACGCTTGATCGCGGCGTGGCGGGACCTATATATCCGAGTAACGCACTCGGATATACCCCGTGCCCGCGCAGCCTAGGAATTTCAAGGGGTTAGCATGACTGCCATTACCCAGATCCGGCGCAACGACCAGCCGATCTACCTCGACTATCAGGCCACGACACCGCTGGATCCGCGGGTCCTTGAAGCGATGATGCCGTACTTCACCTACAAGTTCGGCAATGCCCATTCACGCAGCCATTCCTACGGCTGGGAGGCCGAAGAAGGTGTCGAGAAGGCGCGCGCTCAAGTCGCCAAGCTGATCGGCGCCGACGAGAAGGAAGTCATCTACACTTCGGGCGCCACCGAATCGAACAACCTCGCCATCAAGGGCGTGGCCGATTTCTACAAGGACCGGCGCAACCACGTCGTGACCACCGTGACCGAGCACAAGTGCGTGCTCGATACCTGTCGTCACCTCGAGCAGGAGGGCTTCACCGTCACCTACCTGCCGGTGCAGCAGAACGGCCTGGTCGATCTCGACGTCCTGCGCGCGGCGGTCACCGACAAGACCGTCGTGGTCTCGATCATGGCCGTGAACAACGAGATCGGCGTCATTCAGCCGTTGGCCGAGATCGGCAAGATCTGCCGCGAGAAGGGCGCCTTCTTCCACACTGATGCGGCGCAGGCCGCGGGCAAGATCCCGCTCGACGTCGAGGCGATGAACATCGATCTGATGAGCATCTCCGGTCACAAGATCTACGGCCCCAAGGGCATCGGTGCGCTCTATGTCCGCCGCAAGCCGCGCGTGCGCCTGGCGGCAATGATCCACGGCGGCGGCCAGGAGCGCGGCTTCCGCTCGGGCACGCTGCCGACGCCGCTCTGCGTCGGCTTGGGCGAGGCGGCCGAGATCTGCATGAAGGAAATGGACGCCGAGGCCGTGCGCCTCACCAAGCTGCGCGATCGCATGCTGAAGGGGCTGAACGCCAAGCTGCCGGAGATCTACGTCAACGGCGACCTCGAACACCGGATCCCCGGCAACCTCAACATCAGCTTCGCCCATGTCGAGGGCGAGTCGCTGATGATGGGCATCAAGAACCTGTCGGTATCGTCGGGTTCGGCCTGCACCTCGGCCTCGCTCGAGCCCAGCTATGTGCTGCGCGCGCTCGGCGTCGAAGAGGAGATGGCGCACACGTCGCTACGCATCGGGCTCGGCCGCTTCACGACCGAGCACGAAGTCGATACCGCCGTTGACGAACTGGTGCACCACGTCACCAAGTTGCGCGAAATGAGTCCGCTCTGGGAAATGTCCCAGGAAGGAATCGACATCAAGTCCATCGAATGGGCAGCCCACTGAGGCCATCGAAGGCTTGAAGGATGTTTTGAGGAGAGTGTCATGACCTACAGCGCCAAGCTGATCGACCATTACGAGAATCCCCGCAACATCGGCTCGCTCGACAAAAGCGCCGAGGATGTCGGCACCGGCCTGGTCGGCGCGCCGGCCTGCGGCGACGTCATGAAGCTGCAGATCAAGGTCGGCGCCGACGGCCTGATCGAGGATGCCAAGTTCAAGACCTTCGGCTGCGGATCGGCGATCGCGTCCAGCTCGCTCGTCACCGAGTGGGTCAAGGGCAAGACGATCGACGAGGCCGAGACGATCAAGAACACCGACATCGCGCGCCATCTGGCGCTGCCGCCGGTGAAGATCCATTGCTCGGTGCTGGCCGAGGACGCGATCAAGGCGGCGATTGCCGACTATCGCGCCAAGGCGTCGAAGAAGGACGAGTCCCGGGAAGCCGCCGAGTAGACAGCCGAAGATTTCGGAGCAGAGCGTCATGAGCACGACTACCGAGACGTCCCAGCCCGCAGTAGCGGTAACTCCGGCGCCCACACCTGCCGCCGCGCCGCGCGTCCGCCGGCCACGGCCGCAAGTGATGTCGGTGACGCCGGCGGCAGCCGAGCGCGTCAAGGCGCTGATCGACGGTCGTGGCAAGCCTACTGCTGGCGTCCGCATCGGCGTGCGGACCAAGGGATGCTCGGGCATGAGCTACACGCTCGAGTTCGCCGACGCCCAGCAACCGATGGACGAGGTCGTGGAAACGGACGGCGTGAAACTGCTGATCGACCCCAAGGCTTCGCTGTTCCTGATCGGCACGCAGATGGACTACGTCGAGGAAAAGCTGAAGTCGGGTTTCGTCTTCACGAATCCGAACGAGAAGGGCCGCTGCGGTTGCGGCGAATCCTTCCACGTCTGAAGCCTGTTTCAGAAGTTATAGTCATGGATCATTTCGCGCGGCTGGGATTGCCGGCGGCGCTCGAGCTTGATGGGGCGGCGCTCGACCGGGCCTATTTTGCCGCCCAGCGGCAATGGCATCCTGACAGATTCGTCACCCGCCCCGCGGACGAGCGGGCGCGGGCCTCGACCGAGGCGGCGGCGCTGAACGACGCTTACCGGACGTTGAAGGATCCGCTGTCGCGCGCCATCTACCTCGCCGCCTTGAACGGCGTCGAGCTACCGGGCGACGGCAAGACGATAGACGATCCAGATCTCCTGATGGAGGCGATGGAGACTCGGGAGGCGCTGCACGAGGCCGGCACGGCCGAGGCGGTCGATGCTCTGGCCGCGCGGTCCCGCGAGGACATGGTCCAGGCGTTCGCCAGGCTCGGTACTTTGTTCTTGCGCCATGACAAGCCCGCCATCAGAAAGGCGCTCCTTCGCCTGCGCTACCTCGACAAGTTCGCCGAGGAGGCGCGCGCCCGCCGCACGAATATTCAACGAGTGAAGGCATGAGTCTGTTGGAGATCCACGAGCCGGGCGAAACGCCGATGCCCCATGCCGGCGAGGCCTCGCTTGCGGTCGGCATCGATCTCGGCACGACCAATTCGGTGGTGGCGATCGCGCGCGAGGGTATTCCGGCTGCGCTGCACGACGAAAGCGGCAATGCGCTGGTGCCGTCGGTCGTGGCCTATCCGGAGGCAGGTGGCGTGCTGGTGGGCGAGGAAGCCCGCCTCGTGATGGTGCGAGAGCCGCGCAACGCGGTCGCCTCGATCAAGCGTCTGATGGGCCGCGGCGCCGCCGACCTCCATGCCGTCGCCGGCGTTCTCCCTTACGAAATCGAGCCGGGCAGCGGCCAGACCGACATGGTGAAATTGCACATTGGCGGCAAGGCGCGCTCGCCGGTCGAGATTTCTGCTGAGATATTGAAGGCGCTCCGCGTGCGGGCCGAAGCAGCCCTCGACAAGCTGGTCGAGCGCGCGGTGATCACCGTGCCGGCCTATTTCGACGACGCTGCGCGCACCGCTACCCGCGATGCCGCACGGGTTGCCGGCCTCGAAGTGCTGCGGCTGGTCAACGAGCCGACGGCGGCGGCGCTCGCCTACGGCCTCGACAAGGGATCGGAGGGTCTCTACGCGGTCTACGACCTGGGCGGCGGCACCTTCGATTTCTCCCTGCTGCGGCTCGAGAAGGGCGTGTTCCAGGTTCTTGCGACTGGCGGTGACGCAGCTCTTGGCGGCGACGACTTCGACCGTGCCATCGCCGAGCGCATGCTCGACGAACGCAAGCGCGACGGCATCGCCGATCAGGTGGATGAATCGGCGGTCAAGACCACGCTCGCGCTTGCCCGGCTGATGAAGGAGCAGCTCTCGGAGCGCGACCAGACCTCGGGCCGTCTCGAACTTGCGGGCGCGCCTTCGTTCCATGCACTCTCGCGTACCGACTTCGAGGCGATGATCGCCGGTCCCATCGCGCGTACTCTCGGCATCGCTGCCAACGTGCTGACCGATGCCGGCATGACGGCGTCCGACGTGCAGGGGGTGGTCCTGGTCGGCGGCTCGACCCGTCTGCCTCTGGTGCGGGCGGAAGTGGCCGGCATGATTGGCAAGCCGGCGTTGACCGACATCGACCCCGACGAGGTCGTGGCACTGGGCGCCGCACTCCAGGCCGAGGCACTGACCGGCGGCGGCGACACGCTGCTGCTGGACGTCACGCCGCTGTCGCTGGGGCTGGAGACCATGGGCGGCATCGTCGAGAAGGTCGTGCCGCGCAACACGCCGATTCCGGTGCAACTGGCCCAGGAATTCACGACCTACCAGGACGGCCAGACCGCGATGGCGATCCATGTCGTGCAGGGCGAGCGCGAAATGGTCACCGACTGTCGCAGCCTGGCGCGCTTCGAGCTTTCCGGCATTCCGCCGATGACGGCCGGCGCGGCTCGGATTCGGGTCTCCTTCGCCGTCGATGCCGACGGCCTTCTCGCGGTCTCGGCCGAGGAGCGCACGACGGGCGTGGCGCAGCGCATCGAGGTCAAGCCATCCTATGGTCTCAGCCACGATGACATGGCCGACATGCTCTACGACAGCCTCGACAATGCCGAGGCCGACATGGCGCAGCGCCTTCTCGTCGAGGCGCGTGTCGAGGCCCGGCGCAACCTGTTGGCGCTCGACGCCGCGCTTGCGAAGGATGGCGCACTGCTCACGGGCGAGGAACGTGCCGCCATCGACCAAGGCCGCGTCCGTCTCGAGGCTGCGATCGCCGGTGACGACCGCGACGCGATCAATGCCGCCGCCGAGGCGCTGGAAACCCTGTCCAAACCCTTCGCCGAACGGCGCATGGATCGCGGTATCCGCGAGGCGCTGGCCGGCCTGTCGGTCGGCGAGCTGGAAAGCAGAGTTGGGGAGTAGCGGAGCATTCGATGCCGAAGTTGACGTTCATTCTCAAAGACGGGTCGCGCAAGGAAGTGGATGCGCCGATCGGTCTGTCGGTGCTCGAGATCGCCCACCGCAACCACGTCGATATCGAGGGAGCCTGCGAAGGCTCACTGGCCTGCTCGACCTGCCACGTCGTCGTGGACAAGGAATGGTTCGACAAGCTGGCGCCGGCCAGCGAAGACGAGGAGGACATGCTCGATCTCGCCTTCGGTCTGACCCACACTTCCCGCCTGGGTTGCCAGATTCTGATGAGCGAGGCACTGGACGGACTGGTGGTGCGCCTGCCGGCTGCGACCCGCAACATGATGGTCGACAAGTAGGAGGTGGACGATGGCGCGCAAGCTGCGCTGGACCGATGTCCAGGATATCGCGATAGAGCTCGAGGAACGCCACCCCGGCATCGACAACGTCAACCTGCGGTTTACCGACCTGCATCGCTGGGTGATGGAGCTTCCGGGGTTCGAGGACGACCCCAACCGCTCCAGTGAGAAGATCCTGGAGGCCATCCAGGCCGCCTGGATCGAGGAGCGCGACTAGCCTCACGCCGCAATTTGGTCGAAAATAGCGCCGAAACTGCGCCCCTCGGGAGGCCGTCATGATCGGGAAGTGGGTGCGTCTTTCGCTGCTGCCGCTGTTGCTGGCAGCGGGGCTGGTCGCTTGCGACTCGGGCGCAGTTCAACCCGGTATCATCAACACCTCGGCAGCCGCTCCGGGCGCAAGCAACGGAAGTCTCGCGTCCGTCGGCGGCAGCGGCCGTGTGGTGTCGATCAACGAGATCAGCCTCCGGACGCCAGGCAGCGGCGGCGGCTCGGGCAATGGCGGGATGATGGGTGGTGTGATCGGCGCCGCGGGCGGTGCGGTCCTCGGTGCCGCCACCAGCGGCTACTCGGTCGCCGGCACCCTGGTCGGAGCGCTGCTCGGTGCCGTCGGTGGCGCCATCGCCGGCACCATCGTCGACGGTCAGCACGGCACCAGCCGAGGCATAGAAGTGGTGGTTCAGGGCGACGACGGCCGGAAGGTCACGGTGGCGCAACGTGACGACGGCGATGTCCAACTCGGCGATCGCGTCCAGATCGTGCAGGACCGCCAGGGTGTGGCCAAGGTCGTGCGTGATACGGCACGCACGCGGGATTGAGTCGTTCTGAGCGAAGGATGGTTGTTCGATGTACGGCAAATGGCTTTTCCGATTTGTGGCGTCGCTGGCGCTGGCGGCCGGTCTTGCGGCCTGCAATGGCAGCAGCGGCGGCGTGCAGCCGGGCGTGGTCAACACCTCGGCGCCCGGCAGCTATCGTGGCGAGACCGGGCGCGTGATCGCCATCCGTGAAGTTGCGGTCCGCGGCAGCAGCGGCTCGGGCATGAATGATGGCACCCTGATCGGCGGCGGTCTGGGGGCGGCGGGTGGCGCAGCCATCGGTGCCGCCACCACCAACTCGGTGGGCGGTGCGGTCGTGGGCGGTCTGCTGGGTGCGGTCGGCGGCGCCATCGCCGGCACCGCCATCGACCGCGGCAGTTCCCGGCGCGGCATCGAGGTAACGGTGCAGAAGGACGGTGGCGGACAGGTCAAGATCGCCCAGTACGACGATGGTGACGTCCAGGTGGGCGATCGTGTCCAGATCGTCTACGACAGCAAGGGTGTCGCCAAGGCCGTCCGCGATACCACCCCGCGGCGCGACTAGATGGGGCGCCTGCCGGCGCCTATATAGGCCCCGTCATGGCCCGCAATTCCCTCGATCTCGAAAAGGCGCCCGGCGACACCCGCGTGGTGGTCGCGATGTCGGGCGGCGTCGATTCGTCGGTCACCGCCGCGCTCCTGAAGGAGCAGGGCTACGACGTCGTGGGCGTCACCTTGCAGCTCTACGATCACGGCGTCGCCGTCGGCAAGACGGGTGCCTGCTGCGCCGGCCAGGACATCCAGGATGCCCGCCAGGTCGCCGAGCGCCTCGGCATTCCGCATTACGTGCTCGACTATGAGAGCCGCTTCCGCGCCGAAGTGATGGACTCCTTTGCCGACGCCTATGTCCGCGGCGAGACGCCGGTGCCCTGCATCGCCTGCAATCGCACGGTGAAGTTTCGTGACCTGCTCAAGACCGCGCGCGAACTCGGCGCCGAGGCGCTGGCGACCGGCCACTACGTCCAGCGCGTCCTGGGCGAGGGAGGCCCGGAGCTGCATCGCGGCGCCGATCCGGCGCGCGACCAGAGCTACTTCCTGTTCGGCACGACGCACGAGCAGCTCGACTACCTGCGCTTCCCGCTGGGACGTCTGCCCAAGAGCGAGACACGGGCGCTGGCCGAGCGCTTCGACCTGCCGGTGGCCGAGAAGCCTGACAGCCAGGACATCTGTTTTGTGCCCGGCGGCGACTATGCCGCCGTCGTGCAGAAGCTGCGCCCCGAAGCGGTCGAGCCTGGCGAGATCGTCGACCTGCAGGGCTGTGTCGTGGGCCGCCACGACGGCATCGTGCATTTCACCGTGGGCCAGCGCCGCGGCCTGGCGCTGGGCGAGCGCGACGGCACTGACAACGACCGGCTCTATGTCGTGCGGCTCGACCCCGAGGCGCGCCGCGTCGTCGTCGGCCCGCGCGCCGCGCTGGGCCGGACGGAAATCGCGCTCTACGACCTGAACTGGATCGGCCCGGCGCTGAAAGGTCGCGTCCCGGTACAGGTCCGCGTGCGTTCCAGTCAGGCACTGCGCCCGGCCGAGATCGAGCTTTCGGGCGAGGGGGCTTTGGTGCGCTTCGCTGAATCCGAGATCGGCGTCTCGCCCGGTCAGGCCTGCGTGATTTACGACGCCGCGACCGGCAGTCGCGTCCTGGGGGGAGGCTTCATAAGGCGCTTCGCGTCGTGATGAAGTTCGATCACCTCAATATCCCGGTGAGCGACCTCGCGCGCTCGCGCGACTGGTACATCATCACGCTGGGCCTGAAGGTCGAGTTCGAGATTCCCGACCGTCGCGCCGTCGCGCTGCAGGACAATGAGGGTTTTGCGATCTTCCTGCAGGAAAAGGGCGACGTCGTGCCGAATGGCATTGCCCTGTGGTTCCAGGTCGAAGATGTCGATGCGATTTTTGCCGAATGGTCCGCGCGCGGCGTGGCCTTCGCCCACGGGCCGCAGAAGAACTTCTGGGGCTATGGCTCGGAACTCGCTGATCCGGCTGGCTATCTGGTGCGTCTATGGGACGTACGCACGATGCGCGAAAAGTAGGGCTTTCCTCGCGTTTCTTGACAGGCCTCGCCCCACCCGCATAAAAGCCCCCACCCATGGCTGGGTAGCTCAGCTGGTTAGAGCACGGCACTCATAATGCCGG
>MEMN01000013.1 GCA_001767945.1 Alphaproteobacteria bacterium RIFCSPHIGHO2_12_FULL_66_14
ACCTGCCCAACGGCAATCCCATCGGCACCGAGAAATTCGCCTACAAGCTCGCCTGGATGGAGCGCCTGCTCGGCCATGCCCGCGAGTTGCTGGCCCGCGAGGAGATGTTCGTGCTGGGCGGCGACTACAACGTCTGCCCGACCGACCTCGATGTCTACGATTCCAAGGCCTTCGCCGGCGACGCGCTCTGCCAGCCCGAGTCCCGCGCCGCCCTCCGCACGCTGCTCAATCTCGGCCTGACCGACGCCGTGCGGGCCTTCCACGCCGAGGGCGAGCACTACACCTTCTGGGACTATCAGGCCGGTGCCTGGCAGAAAGACAACGGGCTCCGCATCGATCACCTGCTGCTCTCGCCGCAGGCCGCCGACCGCCTCACCACCGTCGGCATCGACAAGGCCGAACGCGGCAAGACAGAGCCGTCAGACCATGTTCCGGTGTGGTGCGAGCTCGACGTCGCAGCCTAGGTCCTACTCCGCGCCCGCACCGATCACGCCGCCGTCGGCGATGATGCACTGACCGCAGACGAAGGCGCCGGCTTTCGAAGCGAGAAACACCGCTACGCCGCCGATGTCGTCAGGCTGGCCGATACGCTTCAGCGCCGCCTTGCTCTCCTGGGCGCTGCGGATCTGCGGATTGTCCCACAGCGCCTTGGCGAAGTCGGTCTGAATGAGACCCGGCGCGATGGCATTGACGCGGATGTTGTGCTTGCCCCACTCCATGGCCAGCGACTTCACCAGCGACAGGTCGGCCGCCTTCGACATGTTGTAGGCTGCGATATGGGCCGAACCGACCAGGGCGCCGATCGACGACACGATGATGAAGGCGCCGTCCTTACGTTCCGCCATCTCCGGTCCGACCATGTTCATCAGCCAGAGGTTCGACATCACGTTGTTCATCATGATCTTCTGGAACACGTCCTCCTTCAGGCCGGTGAGCGGTCCGAAGTACGGATTGGACGCGGCATTGCAGACCATGATGTCGACTTTTCCGTAGGCCTTGCGCGCCTCGGCGATCAGGTTCTCAAGCTGGGCCTTCTCTGAAATGCTGGCCGCGACCGCCGTCGCTTCGCCGCCCTTGGCCTTGATGCCCTTCACGACCTCCTCGCAGGCCGGCAGCTTGCGGCTCGACACGACGACCTTGGCGCCGTGTGCGGCCATCTGCTCGCAGATCGAGCGGCCGATGCCGCGGCTGCCGCCGGTCACGACCGCGACTTTGCCCTTGAGATCGAACATCATCGAGCGTCTCCTGACTTCACTTTTGCCGACCTTAGCGGTGCACGCCCAAACAGCGCAATCAGCTCGACATGCGGCGACCACAGGAACTGGTCGACCGGCAGCAGCTTCTCCAGCCGGTATCCGCCGTCCTGCAGTGTGCGTGCGTCGCGGGCGAAGCTGCCGGGATCGCACGAACCATAGACGATCCGCGGTACCTTCGAGCGCGCGAGTTCGGTCGACTGCGCAACAGCGCCCGCGCGCGGCGGGTCGAGGACCACGGCATCGAAGGCGTCGAGTTCCGGCACCATCAGCGGATTGCGAAACAGGTCGCGATGGACCGCCGTCAGCTTGCCGCTGCCGCGCCGCCGGCCGGCGGTCTCGACCGCCGCCATCGACGGCTTGTCGCTTTCATAGAGCGTCGCGCGCCATGGCCGTCCGATTGTTAGCGTGCCCATGCCCGCGAACAGATCGGCCACGCGCTTGGCGTCGCCGATCCACGACGCCACGGCGTCGCGCATCGCCTGCTCGGCGCGCCGGGTTGCCTGCAGGAAGACGCCGGGCGGCGGCTCGAGGGCGACGTCTCCAAAGACGAGGCGCGGCTGACGGCGTGTGACCAGCGGTTCGGCTGTCGCGCGATCGCCCCAGCTCAGACGGGCCAGATCGGCGCTCTCGGCGAAGGCCACCAATCTCTGATTGGCCTCCATCGACAAGGCAAACCGCTTGTGTGGTCGCACCAGCACGTCGAGGCCGGCATCGGTGTCGTTCACGATCGCATCGGCCGAGCCGCCTTCGGGCAGGAGGCCGGCCAGCACCGAGCGCAAGGGCGGCAACAGCGCGACCAGTCTGGGTGTGACGACGAAGCACTCCTCGACATCGACGACCTGCTGGCTCGCGCGTTCGTGGAAGCCCGCGACCACCCGCCGGCCTTGTCGGCGCACGACGAAGTCCGCCCGGCGCCGCTCATTCGGCAGCCCGGCAAGCGCCGGCTCAAAAACGGGCGCCGCGACACCGCGCTGTTCCAGTGCCCGCGCGATCAGCTCGTTCTTCCAGCCGGCATAGGTGTCCCGTCGCCAATGCTGCAGGGCGCAGCCGCCGCACACGCCGAAGTGCTTGCAGGGTGCGGTCTCGCGATGGCGCGATGGCGCCAGCACTTCGACCAGATCGGCCACGACGCCCTCTCCGCGCTTGTCCCGTGGCTCGGCCTCGACGATCTCGCCCGGCAGGGTGAAGGGAACGAAGTAGCGCTGGCCGGCCTCTTCCGCGAGGCCGTCGCCGCGTGCGCCGATCTCGAGGATGTTGAGCGTGACGGTCACGCTCCGCTCAGCCGAGCCAGCTCTTGGCCGGCCTCATTTCGCCGACCAGCAGGCCGACGACGTTCTTGATCGCGGGATGGAGCACTTCGTCACGTTGGGTGGCGGGCAGCACGCCGAGATGGTCGAGCAGCGCTGCCATCGCGACTTCGGATGCACGCCCGGCGCCGTCCCACATCTTGATCGCGACGCCCAGACCCAATGTCGGCAACATGGCGCAGAATACACCTTCCGCACCCGTCTTCACCTGCGCCACGCCGGGCAGCGCACCGTTGATGCGGGTGCAGAACCGGCCGCTGCCCGCAACCATGAAAGGCTCGGCGTTCATTGCGGTACGGATACGTGTCGCGGCTTCCGCATGCCTGTTCGACAGCCGCGACGGCTCGGCCATGCTGGCCATCGCCCGCGCCAAGCTCTTGAGCGGCGTGGCGAGCGTGGGGATGCCGCAACCGTCGGTGCCATGTGGAAAGGCATGAGCGTCGGCGCCGCAGAGGTCGCTCATGACGTCGCGCAGGCGGCGTTGCACCGGGTGGTCGTGCTTGATGTAACCCTTGGTCGGCTCGCCGTAGTGAACGGCCGTGGTCAGGAAGCCGCTGTGCTTGCCCGAGCAGTTGTTGAAGGCCGCCGTCGGCGCCGCATCCGCCCGTATCAACGCTTCGACGGTCTGCGGCAGGCGTGGCGCATGGGTGCCGCACTCGAGATCTCCCTCGCCCAACCCGACCTTCGCCAGCCAGGCGCGCACCGTCTCCACATGTCGAGGCTCGCCGTTGTGCGAGGCGCAGGCGAGCGCGATGTGCTCGTTGCCGAGGCCGAAACGCTCGACCGCGCCGCTCTCGACGAAGGCCATGGCCTGGATAGGCTTGTTGGCCGAGCGCGGCAGGATGGCGGCATCGATGTCGCCCCACGAGGCCACGACAGTGCCGTCGGGCTTCACCACGGCGGCAATGCCCTCGTGCCGGCTTTCGACCACGGGGCCACGCGTGACCTCGATGACGACCACGCCGTTGCTCATGTGCCGCGTTCCAGTTTGACGACCGTGATGTTGTCCTGATGATCCTTGGCGGCGGCCAGGACGGCCTCGACCAAGCTGCTTGCCGGCTGCGACGCCTGGGCCACGATCTGCTCGGCGTTCAAGGTCTGCACCCCGTCGCTGCACAGCAGCAAGCGGTCGCCGGGCCCGAGCCGGCGGCTGCCCTTGTCGATCAGGCTGAGCGGTTCGCCCATGACGGCCTCGCGCAGGGTGTGGCGGCCGGGATGGTGCTCGGCCTCTTCGGCCGTCAGCATGCCGCGCTCGACCAACGCATCGATCTGCGGCGCCATGGAATGATCGGCGTTCAGCCGCTCGAGCTTGCCCGCGGTCACGAGGAAGAACGGCGAGTCGCCGACGCTGATCCAGCGGACCTCGTCGCCGCGAACGAGGGCGGCCACGACGGTGGCGCCCATGCCGTCGAGATCGGGCTTGCCCGCGGCGCCAGCCCGCACCGCCTCGTTGGCGTCCTGCAGGCCATCGGCAAGGCCGCCACCCTGCTCGATCGCATGGACGAAGGCATCGACGGCGAGCCTGCTCGCGATCGCACCGCCGGCATGACCGCCCATGCCGTCGGCGACGATGGCCAGCAGCGAGCCGTCGCCCAGCGTGACCAACGCCCAGCTGTCTTCCTGGTAGGGCCGCTTGCCCTGGTGCTGGCTGCCCTCGCCACGCCACTGCGCCGCCATGCCTAGTGCCAGACCGCCGGCAGCTTGCTGAGACCGCGTAGCGTGAAGCTTCGCCGCCACGCCGGCGCATCCTTCTCCGGAAGTTTCAGGTTGGGCAGGCGTTCGATCAGCGCGGTGAAGACCAGCTCGGCTTCGAGGCGCGCGAGCTGGGCGCCGAGGCAATGGTGGATGCCACCGCCGAACGACAGCGGCCGGATGTTCTGGCGGCCGACGTCGAGCATATCGGGCTCGGCGTACTGCGCCGGGTCGCGGTTGGCCGCCCCCAGCAGCATCACGACGCTCTCGGCGGCCGGCAGCATGACGCCGCCGACCTCGACCTCGGCCGTACTGACGCGACCAGTGATCTGCACCGAGGAGTCGAAGCGCAACAGCTCGTCGATGGCGTTGGGGATCAGCGACGGATCGGCTTTCAGCCGCTCCCACTGATCCGGGTGGCGGTGCAGCGCCAGCAACCCGTTGCCGATCAGGTTGGTGGTGGTCTCGTGGCCGGCGCCGAACAGCAGGCCGATGTTGGCTTCTAGTTCGGCAGCCGTCAGCTTGTCGCCGGCTTCCTCGGCCCGCACCAGTTCGGTCGTGAGATCGTCCTTGGGCTCGCGGCGGCGCAATTCGCAGAGCTGGTTGAAATAGACCCCGGCCACCTTGGTGTTCATGTTGGCCTGGTCGAGTTCGGCGCGGCTCATCGGCACTGGCTCGAGGATGCGGCCGTTCACGTTGCTGCCGGCCAGGAACGGTGCGCGATGCTCTTCGGGGATGCCGAGCATGTCGCAGATCACGATCACCGGCAGGCGGTGCGCGAGGTCGCGCATCACGTCCATCTCGCCCTTATCGGCAACGCGGTCGAGCTGCTCGTCGACCAGGGCCCGGATGCGTGGTCGCATGTCGGCAACGCGACGGGCGGTGAAGGCCTTGGTCACCAGGCCGCGCAGCCGCGTATGGTCGGGCGGATCCTGCACCAGCATGGTGTTGGCGAGGCTGGCGATGGCCGGCTCCTCCATCCGGTCGCTGCCGTAGCGGCGCACCATGTTGCCCACGAAGTCCTTGCCGAAGCGGCGGTCGCGCAAGGCGAAAGCCACGTCGTCGTAGCGCGTCATCAGCCAGAAGCCCTGCGGCGTCTTGAACACCGGCGCGGTCTCGCGCAGCTCGCGGTAGAACGGATAGGGATCGGCGATGAAGGCTGGATCGAGCGGATTGAAGGCAGGCGGCGCGCGATCCTGAACCGGCGGGGTCATGTCATTCATGCCAGTTTGTCTAACACGAACTCTCTTGCCGCGCGACCGAGCACGACCCTAGCATCCTCCCCATCCCCGACCCGCCCGCACCGTGCAGAAAGACCGTTGACATGCTTGGAGTGCCTGCCGCCTACGACTGGATTGCCCACCACGCCGGCCGCCGCCCGGCCGCGCTTGCCATCCACGACCTGCACACGGCGCGGAAGTTCAGCTATGCCGAGCTCGACGCGCGGACCGACCGGCTCACCGCGGCGCTGGCAGCGCTCGGTATTGCCCGCGGCGACCGCGTCGCGCTGCTGGCCCCCAACTGCGCCGAGTACTTCGAACTGCAGTTCGCCTGCGGGCGTTTGGGCGCCATCATGCTGCCGCTCAACTGGCGGCTAACAGTGCCCGAGCTCGAGTACATTCTGGGCGACTCGAAACCCAAACTCCTGATCCACGACAGAAGCTTCGCCGAACAGGCGTCGAAGCTCTCGAAGAACCGGCTGGAGATCGACCACGACAGCCCCGACAGCGCCTACGAGCGTGCACTCGCCAACGCGCCCGCCGCGTCAGCGCCGGTGGCACTCAGCCACGACGACACCGCCATGGTGATGTACACCTCGGGCACCACGGGACATCCCAAGGGTGCCATCATCACCCACGGCATGGTGTTCTGGAACTGCGTCAACCTCGGCATCCCCGCCCTCATCACACCCGAGACCGTGCAGCTCGTCGTGCTGCCGCTGTTCCACACCGGCGGCCTCAACTGCTACGCCAACCCGGTGCTGCATGCCGGTGGCACGATCCTGATCATGCGCACCTTCGATCCCGGTCTGGCCCTCGACTATCTTTCGGATCCGACGCTCGGCATCACCCATTTCTTCGCCGTGCCGGCGCCCTACCAGTTCATGATGCAGCACCCGAAGTTCCAGGGCGCCGACCTCTCGCGTCTCAGGATCGCCGGCGTCGGTGGCGCCCCCTGCGCCCTTTCCATCCTGGAAACCTGGACCGCACGCGGCGTGCCGCTGGTCCAGGGCTGGGGCATGACCGAGACCAGTCCGGCCGGCACCATGCTCGACGCCGCCGACGCCATCCGCAAGCTGGGCTCGGCCGGCAAGGCGCTGATGCATACCGCCATCCGCATCGTCGACGACGAGGGCAACGACGTGACGCCGGGCGGCATCGGCGAGCTGCTCATCAAAGGCTCCAACATCACGCCGGGCTACTGGAACAAGCCCGAAGCCACTAAGAACTCCTTCACCGGCGACTGGCTGCACACCGGCGATGCCGCCCGCCTGGACGAGGAAGGCTTCGTCTACATCGTCGACCGCTGGAAGGACATGTACATCTCGGGCGGCGAGAACGTGTATCCGGCCGAGGTCGAGAATGTCCTGTTCCAGCTGCCGCAGGTGGCCGACGCCGCCATCATCGGCGTGCCCAGCGAACGCTGGGGCGAAGTCGGCATGGCCATCGTCGTGCGCAAGCCCGACCAGGCGCTGGAGGAAGGCGACATCATCCGCCATTGCCTGGCCAGGCTCGCCAAGTTCAAGGTGCCGCAGTCGGTGGCTTTCGTCGATGTGCTGCCGCGCAACGCCACCGGCAAGGTGCTGAAACGAGAGCTGCGCGTCCAGTTCGTCGGCACGACCGCACCGACAATCAGCTAGACAAGCGGCACAAAGTCGTACTCGCCGACGCCCTGCAGGATCAGGAACGTCATCGAGCCCTTGCCGGCATTGGTCACCAGATGCGGCCGGCCCGCAACAGCCACGAAGCTGTCGCCGACGCCCAGCCGGACGTCCTGCTTGGGGTTCTGCAGGAAGAGCCGCATCTCGCCTTCCAGCACATAGAAGGTGTCGCTGATATTGGTGTGGAAGTGCCACGGCACCGTCTGGCTGGGCGAGAGCTGCAGTTCGCTGATCCGGAAGCCGGGACGTTCGGCATGACGCTCGCGCCGCTCGACCTCGTAGAGATGGCTGGCGTCCTTGACGGCTTCGAGTTTCCTTTCCGCCTTCATTTTCGCTCTCCTTCGTGGGACACCGGTCTACGTCGATGAGCGAGATACGCTTCGACCGCTAACGCCTTGATGCTACTCTTTTTCTTCTGCCGGGTATCGGCCGCGCCGTGGGACGCCGAATGACTCGTTTCACGTCGTCTGTTTTCCCCTGTCCTGTCTCTCGAACACGCTGTGCCGCCGGCGCGCAAAGCCTTATGAACGACTTGCGATATTCAAACAGGACACTAGTAGGATATAATAGGAAAGTCAATATGCTGACGATTTATGGTGTCTACCGTTCCCGCGCCTCGCGCAACATCTGGCTGGCCAACGAACTCGGCCTCTCCTTCAAGCATGTGCCGGTGATCCAGCACTACCGCCTGCCCGACGCCAAGGCTGCCGGCGCGCCGCTCCACACCCGCTCGCCCGAGTTCCTGAAGGTCAACCCCAACGGCCACGTGCCCTCGATCGACGACGACGGGCTGGTGCTGCACGAGTCGCTCGCCATCAACCTTTACCTGGCGAAGAAGCACGGCGGCCCCCTCGCCCCGGCCAGCGTCGCCGAGGACGGCGAGATGGGCATGTGGGCACTGTGGGCGGCGACAGAGGTCGAGCCGCAGTCGCTGCAGGTCATCTATCACCGCATCGGCGGCGCGCCGGGCGGCATCAAGGACCCCAAGATCGCCGACGCCGCCGTCGAGGCGTTGAAGGCGCCCTTCGCCGTGCTCGACCGTGCGCTGGCCAAAGACGGCCATCTCGTCGGCGGCCGCTTCACCGTGGCTGACATCAACGCGGCCGAGATCGTGCGCTATGCCTTGCCGGCGCCGGAGCTGTTCGAGGCCGCACCGCGCGTGAAGGCATGGCTCGCCGCCTGCCAGGCGCGCCCGGCGTTCAGGAAGATGTGGGAAGCGCGCGACAAGGAGCCGGCTTAGGCATCAGGCGAGCGCCGCCAGAATGCGTTCGCGCGTCAGTGGCATGTCCCGGATCCTGACGCCCAACGCATGGCTGACGGCATTGCCGATGGCCGCCGCTGTCGGTCCCACCGTGCATTCGCCGACGCCGAGCGCCGGATTGCCGGCGGCGCCTACGAACTCGACCTGCATCTCGGGGATCTCGCTGAAGCGCAGGATCGGGTAGGCGTCCCAGTCGCGCGAGGCAATGCCCTGCTCGTCGAGGCGCACCTGTTCCTTGAGCGTCCAGCTCACGGCCTGGACGATGCCGCCCTCGAGCTGGTTGCGCGCGCCATCGGGGTTCACCACCAGACCGGCATCCGCCACGCACCAGACGCGATCGACCCGCACGGTCTCGTCCACCGTGACGGCGGCGACCACGGCGGCATAGGCCGCGCGGTTCTTGTAGCGGGCGAAGCCCAGGCCGAGGCCTTTACCGCCGCCTCCCGGTCCGCGCGACGCCCAATTGGCGCGCGATGCCACCAGTTCGACCAGGCGCCGGGCGCGTGGCTCCGACAGGATAGAGAGACGGTAGGCGACGGGATCCTCGCCGACGCGCGCCGCCAGATCGTCGATCAGCGATTCGATGGCGAAGACGTTGGGCAGTGCGCCGAGGCCGCGCAGCGCCGAGGTACGGACCGGCGGCCGCATCACCAGATGGTGCACGATGCGGTGCGCCGGCACGTCGTAGGCCGGCACCGCGTTGCGCGTGCCGCCGCCGCCGCGCGCCTCGGGCGGATCGAACGGTGCAACCTCGGGCGGCGGATTCGCCAGAGCCTCCGACGCCAGCAGGAAGCCGGTGCCGCTGCCCGGGCGCTGGACATGGGTCGGGCTCCAGACTTCCGTCGTCCAGTCGACCGGCCGGCCGCGATCGTCGAGATCGACATGCAAGGTCACCAGCATGGCGGGGCCCACCGGCTCGAAGCCGAACTCCTCCTCGCGGCGCCACTGCAGGCGGATGCATTTGCCGGGCAGATGCCGCGCGATCAGCGCCGCGTCGAGCGCCGCATCGTCGGCGCCGTTGTGGCCGTAGCAGCCGGCGCCATGCAGATGCCGACAGGTGATGGACTCGAACGGCAAACCGAGCGCCGCCGCCAGATTCTGCCGCAAGGGATGCATGCCCTGGCCGTGCGAGCGGACCGTGAGATGACCGTCGCGGAACTCGGCCAGCGCACAGGACGGCGCCAGCGAGGCATGCGCGATGTAGGGTCGCGAGAAGGTCGCCTGCACGAGGTTCCTGGGCGGTGCTGCCGACGGTGGTGCGCCGATGTGCCGGTCGTCGCTGGGCTGGCCTTTCAGCCAGGCGGCCTCCTGCTGCTCGGGCACGAGGCGTCGGACGTTGCTCCATCTGGCGTGCAGCGGTGCCGCAACCGCGGCGGCCTGGGCCACGCTCTCGACCGGGCTGACGAAGGCCACGAAGTTGGCCTCGCGAACGATCTGCAGCTCGCCCTTCGCCGCGCGGCGGATGGCGGCCTCATCGAGCGACGCCAGGGTGGCGCCGCGGTTGGGCTGGCGCAGCGTGCGCGCATGCAGGACGTCGAGCGGCAGGACATCGTGCACGAAAGCGGCACCGCTCATCTTCGCCGGCAGGTCGACGCGCGGCACGCTCTGGCCAACCACCTTGTAGGCCGCAGCCGGCTTGGGCGGCACGGTGCCGGTCACCGCCTGGGAAAGATCGATTTCGGACGCCACCGTCCAGTAGTCCTGGCCGGTCGCCGCGCCGTTCTGCAGGAAACGGCCGTCGACCACCGTGAGCTCGTCACGGCTGCAGTTGAGCCGGAGCGCTGCGCGGTCGAGCGCCTTGGCCCGCACCTCGGCGCAGACCAGCCGCACCGAGCCGCCCGACACGTCGACTGATAGCGACGACGTCGTATAGAGTTCGTTCGGGCCATCGGTCGTGTCGCCCGAGAGCACGGCGATGCGACCGAGCGGCACGTCGAGTTCCTCGGCCGCGATCTGGCCGATGGCAGTGACGATGCCTTGGCCCATCTCGACCTTGCCGGTGGCGATCCGCACGGAGCGGTCGGG
>MEMN01000014.1:0-10396 GCA_001767945.1 Alphaproteobacteria bacterium RIFCSPHIGHO2_12_FULL_66_14
ACCGGCCCGTCGCCGGCAAGGAACTGGGGCGGCTCAACGACCTCGTCCGGGCGGCGGCGCCGGACCTCGTCTGGCAGTTGCTCGATTGGACGGCACGGGGCGATGTGGTGATCATCGAATGGCAGAACACGCGCCATGTCAGCGGTCAGCGCTTCGACTCGCGCGGTGTCGACAAATTCAGGCTGCGCGACGGCCGCATCGTCGAGGAGCGGGTCTATGCCGATACGGCTCCCCTGCGCGCGGCACGGACCGGAATTCCCGCCGAGCCGCTGGTAACGCTGGCCCCGGCGTAGGAACGCGCAGTGGTGCCGCCGGCCCATTGGACCTGCTAAGTATGGCCGGTCAATGGGGGGAGTGGACGATGGCCATCGCCAAGCGGCTTGCCGAGGATCGGGCGCATCTGCGGATACTTGGAGAGGCCACCGAAGACCTCGCCGTGTTGGCGAATTTCACGGACAAGCGTCCGTCGGTGAAGGAACGCCTGGCCATTGGCAAGGCGCTGCGCGATCAGGTGCCGCGGGCCGACCATGGCCACTTCGCCAAGAATCCCGACCGGCCGGATCCCATCGGCATCCTCGAGCAGCAGAATGTCAGCCGTGTGCAGAAGCTCGTGCCGGTCCGCTTTGCCCGCATGCTCGCCTCGCCGTTCGCCTTTCTGCGCGGTTCGGCCGCGGTAATGGCGGCCGACCTCGCCGACACGCCGACCACCGGCGTGTTCGTCAATGCCTGCGGCGACATGCACGTCGCCAATTTCGGTGTCTTCGCTTCCGCCGAGCGCAACCTCATCTTCGCGATCAATGATTTCGACGAGATTCATCCCGGGCCGTGGGAGTGGGATCTCAAGCGCCTGGCCGCGAGTGCCGCCGTCGCGGCCCGCTTCATGGGAGGAGACAAGGCCAAAGCCGCCGACGCGGCTCGCGCCACCGTGCGTTCCTACCGCAAGCGCATCCGCCGCTTTGCCGAGATGGGCTATCTCGAGGTCTGGTACAACCGCATCGACGAACGGGCGGTGATGGACACCTTGTCGGCCAAGGCACGCAGGCGGGCCGAACGGGCCGTGGCCAAGGCACGCGAGAAGGGCCACGTGCAGGTGCTCGACAAGCTGACCGAGCAGGTGGACGGCGAACATCGGATCATCGAAGAACTACCGCTGATCGTGCGCGAGTCGCACCTCGAGAACGGCACGCCGATCAACCAGGCCCTCGACATCATGTTGCGGTCATACGTCGAATCCCTGACGTACGATCGGCGGAAGCTGCTGTCGCGATATCGCCTCGTCGACTCGGCGCGCAAGGTCGTGGGTGTCGGCAGCGTCGGCACCGGCTGCTGGGTAATGCTGCTGCAGGGCATCGACAGCGACGATCCGCTGTTCCTCCAGGTCAAGCAGGCCCAGACCTCGGTGCTGGCGCCCTATGTCGAGGGCCAGCTGCCGTTCGAGAACCAGGGCCATCGCGTGGTCGTCGGCCAGCGCCTGACCCAGGGGGCGCCCGATATTTTTCTCGGTTGGGGTGAAGGCCTGGGCCGCAATTTCTACGTTCGCCAGCTTGCCGACATGAAGGGCAGCGCTTCCTTCAACGAGGGCGATGTGGAGCAACTGGAGACATTCGAGGAGTACTGCGCCCTGTGCGGATGGGCGCTGGCGCTGGCGCATGCCAAATCCGGGGACGCGGCGATAATCGCGGGTTACTGCGGCAACAGCGCCGCCCTCGACGACGCCATCGCCAAATTCGCGCTGGCCTATGCCAGGCAGACCGACAAGGACTACGAGGCGCTCGACAAGGCGCGGCGCAGCGGGCGCATCCGCGTCACCAGCGAGACGATGGTCAAGTAGCGGCGATCGGTTGACCGCACTGGAGAGGACGTGATAGGTGTTAGCCTATCATGTTTCTTGCCGCTCCTCTTTCGCGCTCGTTCAGGTTCGGGAGACCGGTCCGTGCGGCGGACGGGCGACTTGAAACGAGTCAGTTGGCGTCCCACGCGTCGGCTCGGGCTGGCGGTGATTTTTCCGATGGATCAACGGCTTGACTGCCGTCGGAGGTGCCCACGGCGACGTAGACCGGTGTCCCATTGACTCACTCGGCAGCGACGCGGGCCGCGGCCTTCCAGGCGCCGACCTCGAGCCAGGTGCTCTGGTAGGTCGCCCCTTCGCCCATGTCGGTGTAGCGGTCGGAGCACAGCATGTTGATGGTGCCGGCGACCGCCTCGCCGGTCGGGCGCTGGCCGGGCACCAGCACGACGCCGGGCTGGATCTCGTCGGCCACTTTCAGCACGAGGCCGATTTCGCCGCGGTCGTTGAACAGGCGCACTTCGTCGCCGTCCTTGAGGCCGCGCTTCTTCGCATCCTCGGGATGCAGGATGCAGAACGGCTTGCCCTCGCGGGTCCGCAGGAAGCCGACGCCCGAGAACGCGGTGTGGGCCTGGAAGTAGCCCGGCGCCGTCAGCAGGCGGAGCGGCCACTTGCCGGCTTCCGCTGTCTCGACCGGATCGGGCACCCAGTCGGGCATCGGCGGCAGGCCCTGCTTGGCCAACTGCTCGGAATAGAACTCGAGCTTGCCCGAGGGTGTCTTGAACGGTTGGCCGTCCCAATCATGGGCGATGTGGATCGGCTCGCCGGCGAAGAGCTTTGCGGGATCGGCCTTGGACGCAGGGCCGGTCGCGCCCTTGAACAGCTCGCGCGCGGCGTCCTGCGGCTCGAGCGTGAAGATCGAGTCGGCAAGGCCCATGCGCCTGGCCAGTGCCTGCGCCACGGCGAAGTTGGAGCGCGCCTCGCCCTGCGGCTCGACGGCGCGTCGGCCCCACTGCATCCAGTAGGCGCCGTAGGCACGATAGAGATCGTCGGTCTCGAGGTAGCTCGCGGCTGGCAACACGATGTCGGCGAACTTCGCCGTGTCGGTCATGAAGGGATCGTGCACGACCGTGAACAGGTCCTCGCGGGCGAGGCCCTTGCGAACCTTGTGGCTTTCCGGGCAGGTCACGGCCGGGTTGTTGGCCGAGACATAGAGCGCGCGGATCGGCGGGTCCTTCATGTTGAGGAGCTCTTCGCCCAGCCGCAGGTGATTGACCATGCGTGCCGTGGCCGGTCCCGAGGGCCGGCGCACCGCGGCATAGTTGAGATCGCACGAGGCCGCGGTCAGGAGGAGGGCGCCGCCGCCCTTGGCGCCGTAGTGGCCGCTGACGCCGGGCAGCAGGACCACCGTGCGCAGCGCCTGTCCGCCGTGGGTGAGGCGGGTCATGCCTTCGCCGAGGCGGATCAGCGCGGCCTTGGCCGTGCCGTACATCGCCGCGAGCTTCTCGATATCGGCGACGCCGAGGCCGGTGATCTCGGCGGTCCGGGCCGGCGTGAACCTGGGCAGGATCTCGCGTTCGACCCGGTCGAAACCCAGCGTGTGTTTGGCGATGTAGTCGCGGTCGGCGAGCTTGTCGCGCACCAGGATGTGCATGACGCCGAGCGCCAGGGCGGCATCGGTGCCGATGCGGATCGGCAGGTAGAGGTCGGCGGCCTTGGCGCTCCTCGTGCGGCGCGGGTCGATGACCACGATCTTGACGCCGCGCTTCTTGCGCTGCTCCTCGGCGAGCGCCCAGAAGTGGACGTTGGTGGCGGCGAGATCGGCGCCCCAGGCGACGACGAGATCGGAATGCACGACCGATTCGGGATCGGCGCCGCCCACCGGGCCCACCGTCACGTCCCAGGCGGCCTCGCAGCAGGTGTCGCAGACCGTGCCGGCCTGCAGGCGCGAGGTGCCGAGCGCGTGGAACAGGCCACTCACGAGGCCGCGATTCATCAGGCCCTGATGGGCGGAATAGGCGTAGCCCAGGATCGCGAGCGGTCCATCGCTCTTGATGATCGCCTTCCAGTTGGCGGCGATCTCGTCGAGCGCGGCATCCCAGGTGATCGGCGCGAACTGGCCCGAGCCCTTGGGGCCGCTGCGCTTGAGCGGAGTCTTGAGACGCTCGGGCGAGTTCACCAGATCGGCGTCGCGGTTGACCTTGCCGCAGGCAAAACCCGCCGTGTAGGGGTGGTCGGCATCGCCCTGCACGCGCACGACCTTGCCGTCCTCGACATGGGCGATGAGCGAGCACATGTCGGGGCAATCGTGCGCGCAGACGACTCGAACAGACTTCACCGCACCGTCTCCTCAAAAAAGGATCGCGGCGCGCAGTCTAGCAGAGGCTTTAGAAAAACTCGGCCTTACTTCTTCTTGGCCGCGCCCTTAGCTGCCTTGTCGTCAGGCTTGGCGCCCGACGACTTGGTGCCGGCGCCCATGGCGGCTTCCGCGCTGCCGGTCATGCCGAAGCGATCCTTGAAGCGCTGCACGCGGCCGCCGCGATCGATGCTCTGGCGCACGCCGGTCCAGGCCGGGTGGGTCTTGGGATCGATGTCGAGGCGCAGGCTGGCGCCTTCCTTGCCCCAGGTCGACTTCGTCTCGAACGACGTGCCGTCGGTCATCACCACGGTGATCTTGTGGTAGTCGGGGTGGATCTTGTCTTTCATAGGCCTTCTCCAGCGCTTCAGGGCCGATTTCCGACCGGCCGGCGCAATAGGGCGGGGTGTATAGCGGTCCAGCCCCCCTGTTTCAAGGGACCCCGACAAGCCGGTTGTCCGGGCCCCGGCGGGCCTGTAGACCCAGCGGACTCATGGCCGATACCCCGTTCGAAAGCCTCGCCGACAGCCTGCTCGCCGCCCTCGAGGAGGGCATCGGCGCCCATGTCGACGCCGAGCTGCAGGGCGGCGTCCTCACGGTCGAGGCCGACGGCGGCATCTGGGTGATCAACAAGCATGCGCCGACGCGGCAGGTCTGGCTGAGTTCGCCCAAAAGCGGCGCCCGGCACTATGCCTTCGACAGAGCCTCCGGGCAGTGGCGGGACACAAGGGGTGACGGCGACCTGCTGGCCACCCTGTCGGGCGAACTCGGCGTCGAACTGAATTGGACCGCGCCATGAGCGAGGCCGTCGGCAGCGGTCGCCAGGGCCTGGCTGGTCTCGGCCTGCTGTGGCCCTACCTCAGGCCTCATCGCGGCCGGGTCGCGCTGGCGTTGCTGTCGCTGATGGTAGCGGCCGCCACGGTGCTGGCGTTCGGCGCCTGCCTTCGGGCCCTGATCGATCGCGGCTTCGCCCAGGGTCGACCGGACATTCTCAACTATGCGCTGGCTTCTTTGCTGGCCGTCGCCGTGGTGCTGGCGATCGCCTCCGGCGCGCGCTTCTACCTCGTCTCGTGGCTCGGCGAGCGCGTGGTGGGCAATCTGCGCAAGGACCTGTTCGCCCACGTCGTGCGGCTGGGCCCGGCCTGGTTCGAGATCAAGCATTCGGGTGACGTCATGAGCCGGATCTCGGCCGACGCCCAGCTCATCGAGCAGGTGATCGGCTCGTCGGCGTCGGTGGCGCTGCGCAACACCCTGATGTGCGTGGGCGGCATCGCGATGCTGATCGTCACCAATCCCAAGCTCGCCCTGCTGGCGCTGGCCGTGGTCCCGCTGGCCGTGGTGCCGATCATTCTTTTCGGGCGCCGGGTCCGCCTGCTGTCGCGCGAATCCCAGGCGCGCATGGCCGACATGGTGTCCGAAGGCAGCGAAACCCTCGATGCCGTCCGCACGGTGCAGGCCTTCGCTCAGGAGGACCGCGCCTCGGCCCGCTTCGGCGAGGCTGCCGAGCGCGCCTTCGTGGCGGCCCGTCGGCGTATCGCCCGGCGCGCCGTCATGACGACGCTGGTGATCTTCATCGTCTTCGCCGCGGTCGGCTTCCTGCTGTGGATGGGCGGCCACGACGTTCTCACCGGCCGCATCAGCGCCGGCGACCTCACGGCCTTCGTCTTCTACGCCGTGCTGGTGGCGAGTTCGGGCGGCGCCATCAGCGAGACCATCGGCGACCTGCAGCGTGCCGCGGGCGCGGCCGAGCGCCTGGCCGAGCTGAAAGCGGAGCCGCCGTCCATTGCCGAGCCCATGGTACCGAAGTCACTGCCCAAGCCGACGCAGGGCGCTGTCTCCTTCTCGGAGGTATCGTTCCGCTACCCGACGCGACCGGATGCCCTGGCGCTCGATCGCTTCGACCTCAGCGTCGCGCCGGGCGAGACCGTCGCTATCGTGGGTCCCTCAGGCGCCGGCAAGACCACCGTCTTCAACCTGCTGCTGCGCTTCTACGATCCGGAAGCGGGCAGCATTCGCCTCGACGGTGTCGATATCCGCGACCTGCGCTTTGCCGACCTCAGACGGACGCTTGCCATCGTCTCGCAGGAGCCGGTGCTGTTCAGCACCTCGGTCGCCGACAATATTCGCTACGGCCGCCCCGACGCTCCTGATTCCGAGGTCCGGGCGGCGGCGGAAGCAGCCTCGGCGCTCACCTTCGTCGAAAGCCTGCCGCAAGGGTTCGCCACCGATCTCGGTACCCGCGGCGTGCGGCTGTCTGGCGGCCAGCGCCAGCGCATCGCCATCGCCCGGGCTCTGCTGTGTGATCCCGCCATCCTGCTGCTCGACGAGGCGACCAGCGCGCTCGACGCCGAGAGCGAACTGGCCGTCCAGCAGGCGCTGGACCGGCTGATGCACAAGCGGACCACGCTGGTGATCGCCCACCGGCTGGCGACCGTCCAGAAGGCCGACCGCATCGTGGTCGTCGACCGCGGCCGGGTGGTCGATGTCGGCAGCCATGCCGACCTCGTCCGTCGTGACGGGCTCTATGCCCGCCTGGCTGAGCTTCAGTTCAATCTGCCGGCGGCTGCGGCGAGCTGACAACGCGGATTTTCCCGCTCGGACCGTGCGGCAACTCCTGCGCATAGCGGGCGTTAGCTTGCCCGTGAACGAGTTAGCGAACGGGAGAGCAGGGCCGGAACGGCTGCTGTGGTGTGATTTGGCGCGGGCCATCGCGGCGGCTTTGGTCGTGTTGATTCACGTCGCTGCAAAATGGTTCGAGAATTACGGCCACATCTCGGCCTTCGACTGGCAGATCGCGAACATTCTCGACTCGGCCGCGCGCCTCAGCGTGCCGTGGTTCTTCATGTTGAGCGGCTTTCTGCTGTTCAGGCGCAAGCCCGAGACCTTCGCCGCCTATATACGCCGCCGCTTCGCGCGTGTGCTGGGGCCGTTCCTGGTCTTCTCGATCATGGGCGTCGTCGCCGCGTCGACGATCGGACCGAAGCCCGCCTCCTGGAACGTCCTCATCGACCCGACCTACTATCATCTTTGGTTTTTCTACCCGCTGCTCCTCTTCTACTTTCTGGCCTACTTCATTACGCCCGTGCCGACGAACCCATGGCTGGCTCTGGGTGTGTGCTACGTCCTGATCGCAGTCGCCGGGGGCGGGCTCGAGATCCTCGGGATCGGGGGCCTGGGCGTCGGCTCCGAGCGCAATTTCGCCTACGTCCTCTATGGCCTCGCGGGCCACTATGCCGGCCGCGTTCGGGCCGACAGGCGAACCGGCCGGATCTGCCTGTTGGTGCTGATCGGTGCCGTCGCGGCGCTCGCACTCATCACCAGCAACCTGTCCAAGGCCTCAGGCTTCGGAAACGAGACCCATTACGCCTATGTCTCGATCCCCGTCGCGACGGCGTCGATCGCGGGGTTCGTCTGGATCCGCACGCTGGGTCTTCATCTGGAAAGCGTCGTGCCGCCGGCGGCGAACTCGATCATTGCCTGGATATCGAGCTATTCGCTGGCGATCTACGGCTTCCATGCCTTCATCCTCGCCGTGGTCTGGAACAACGCCGGTTGGAGCTTCCTGCGGTTGGGAGCTCTCCCCGGCATCTGGCTGCTGGTCGCTAGCGTCGGCATCCTGTCGATGGCTGCGGCCATGGTCGCAGCCACGATCGACCGACGTGGCGTTCTCTTCGGGACGCCTTCGCGACAGGTCTAATCTAATGCTTTAACTTAGTTTAAATTATCCTTGAATATCAGTGTGGTATTGAATATTATTCAGTCATATTTAGAGTGTATTTTGACAGTGGCAAAAGGTATTGCGATGATCATTCACACGCACTCTCCGCAGCCTCTGGCCCGCCGCGACGGCTTGGCCCGGTTTGCTGAATGGTGGCCAGCCGCGCTGATAGGCTTGGTGGCGCTCCTCGGCGGCGTCCCGGACAGCAGCGCCCAGACACTGCTCCACCTTCTGTAGGCGACTACAGCCGGCTTCCAGCCTTCTGCTCGGCATCGAGGCGACGCAGCTCCCGGCGCAGGATCTTGCCCGTGGTCGTGAGCGGCAGCTCGGCCACGAAGTCGACCTCGCGCGGATATTCGTGGGCGGCGAGCCGGGTTTTTACAAAATTGGCCAGATCGGTCTTCAGGGCATCGTCGGCCACGATCTCCGGCCGGAGCTGGACGAAGGCCTTCACGATCTCGGTTCTCACCCGGTCCGGCACACCGACCACGCCCACCATGGCGACGGCCGGGTGCTTCATCAGGCATTCCTCGATCTCGCCCGGTCCGATGCGATAGCCGCCCGAGGTGATGACGTCGTCGTCGCGGCTTTTGAAGAACACATAGCCCTCGGCGTCGATGCGGCCGAGATCACCGGTCAGCAGCCAGTCACCGGCATACTTGTGCGCGGTAGCTTGGGGATTGCGCCAATATTCCAGCATGACGACGGGATCATGTCGCCAGCCGGCGATCTGGCCCTCTTCGTCCGGGGGCAGCACTTTGCCTGCTGCATCGACGATCGCGACGCGGCGGCCGGGGCAGGCGCGGCCGCAGGAACCGGGCCGCACCTCGAACCAGTCGGGTGAATTCAGCAGCATCAGGTTCATCTCGGTCTGGCCATAGCCTTCAGAGAGGGTGGCGCCGAATGCCTCTCGGCCCCAGGCCAGCAATTCCTCGCCCATGGCCTCGCCGCCGGTCGAGACCGCGCGCACGTCGTAGCGCCAGCGATCCTGCGGCTTATGGACCTGGCGCATCATCTTGAGCGCCGTGGGCGGAATGAAGCTCACGCCGACGCGGTGCTTTTCCAGGAGCGCGAAGGCGCGCTCGGGATCGAACTTGGCGAAGCGGTGGGCGAGCACCGGCGTGCCGTAGTACCAGGCCGGGAAGAGCGCGTCGTAGAGGCCGGCGATCCACGCCCACTCCGCCGGCGTCCACATAACCTCGTTGCCCTGGGGCCAGTGGCCGAGCCACTGCTCGACCGCCGGGATGACGCCCAGCATCATGCGATGGGCATGGAGCGCACCCTTGGGCTGGCCGGTCGTACCTGAGGTGTAGATCAGCAGTGCTGGATCTTCCGCCGCCGTATCGACCGTGGCGAAGCGGTCGGAGGCGGCGTCGAGCAGGCGATCCCAGTCGAGGAAGTCGCGGCCATGCGCGCCAGCACCGATCACGATCACGGTTTTCAGATGCGGCAGGCGGCCACGAACCGCCAACACCTTGGGAAGCTGGCTCATGTCCGTCACGACGGTCGACGCCTCGGCATTGGCAAGGCGGTATTCCAGCGCCTCTTCGCCGAACAGCGTGAATAGCGGTAGGGCGACGGCGCCCATGCGGTAGCAGGCGAGATGGCAGAGCGCGAGCTCCGCGCCCTGGCTCAGGAACACACCGACACGGTCGCCTTTCGAAACGCCCCGCGCGACGAGCGCATTGGCCAGCCGCGAACTCGCGGCCAGGAGTTGGCCAAAGGTCCAGTTGCGGACGCTGCCGTCGGCATTCTCGACGATCATCGCCAGTGCGTTCGGCGGGTGGCGCTCGCAGACCGCGCGGCCGATGTTGAAACGCTCGGGCCTGGGCCAGCGGAAGCGCCGCATGGCGTCATCGTAGGAAAGACCGCGGGGGATCATGCGTGGGGCGACCTCATGTCAGCGGTTTACGCGCTTGATGACACGCGCCGCCAGCAATTCCTCCGGTGTCGGCACCCAGATCGAATCGCCCGGCGTGTCGAGTACGCGTTGGGCGAAGCCGGGAGTGACGCCGGCGCTCATCGTCAGGAACCGCTTCATGTCGCGATTGGCTTCGAACATGTCGTCGGCGCTCATGCCGGGGAAGCTGGCGCGATGGAAGCCAAGCTTGGCGCCGGGCGCAAGGCTGCGGTCGACGCCGCCCAGGAAGGCAATGGTGCAGGCCGAGGCGCAGCCGGTGTCGACGCGTGTGGCGAGCCGGCGGCTCCGGATCATGCGGCTGATCTCGAAGCCCGCGCCCATGCGCCCGCCGGGGCCAGACAGCACGACCTCGCGGATCTTTGGATTCTGCTCCAGCGCGCGGCGGACCGCCTGGCCGCTGCCCATGCCGTAGGTGCCGTCGATGTGGAGCGTGGTGCCGTCGGGGCTGACCGAGAGTGCCAGATCACCCAGCTCCTCGTCGCCGTTGTAGATGTTCCACATTTCGCCGAGCGCCGGCACGGCGCGGTCGTAGAGCAAGGCGCCGATGGCGAGCACGGACGCCGTTGCCGCGACAAAGGCGACAAGCGGAATCACGCCCCCGCCGCGGCGGCGGGG
>MEMN01000014.1:10410-18246 GCA_001767945.1 Alphaproteobacteria bacterium RIFCSPHIGHO2_12_FULL_66_14
GACGGCGAAAATTGAGGTAAGCGCGCAGAGGACGGCCGGCGCGACGACATGAAGCAACGTCGTCTGGGTACCGCTGAACACCGCCAGCGAGACGCTGCCCAACCCTATCAGGAGCGCGACCGACGCCCAGACGCCGCGGTAGTAGAGCGTCTGTGCGGCCGACGCGGTGCCGTCGCGCCAGAGCGGAACACCCACCGCATCGAGGTGGTCGCGGGCACGCGCGAGGACGCCGGTCGAGATCGTCTTGAGGCCACCCGTGTAGCCCAGGGACGCGGCGACCTCCCCGGGCAGGACGCCGGCCGGCAGCCGGACCTTGCGAACGTCGACGGCACGCGCGGCGGCTTCAGCGAAGGCGATCAGCGTTCGGACGTGCGCTAGGGTTCCGGCCGGTGCGACGACGAGATGTTCGATCTCCAAATGATCGTTGCGCTGGACCAGTTCAATGAGTGCCAGCGGTCCGGACTCACCGTCGACGACGAAAGTTGCTCGATCGCCCGCAATCGCCGGTGCCGGGATCTCAGGCGCGAACGCCGCGATCGCCGTGGCATCGGCCGGTGTGGCACGGCGAATGCCGCTGACAGTGGTGGACTCTGCAGACACGCTGGACTCTCTCCCGGAGCGCGCTTTCTCCTGAAGCGCACCGGCTGTATGCTGCGGCACTTCTCGCGGAGCGTCCACATGTCCCCTGACGACCATGCCTATGCACCAGCGGCACGGGCCAAGAACAGCGATTCGGGCGTCACCATCGTGCCGTCGGTTTGCCCGCACGACTGCACCAGCACCTGCGCGCTGGATGTCGAACGCCTGGACTCCAGGACGATCGGCCGGGTGCGCGGGTCGCAGCGCAACGACTACACCGCGGGCGTGATCTGCGAGAAGGTCGCCCGCTACGCCGAGCGCATTCACCATCCCGACCGGCTGATGAAGCCGCTGCGCCGCACCGGTCCGAAGGGGTCCAGGCAATTTGCCGAGATTTCGTGGAGCGACGCGCTCGACATCATGGCCGAGCAGTTCATCGCCAAGGCGCGCCAGCACGGTACCGAGACCGTGTGGCCGTACTACTACGCCGGTACCATGGGCCTCGTGCAGCGTGACGGCATCAACCGCCTGCGCCATGCGATGAAGTATTCGCGCTACTTCTCGACGATCTGCGTGACGCTCTCCGACACTGGCTGGATCGTCGGCACCGGCGCCAAGCGCGGTGCCGATCTGCGCGAGATCGACGAACATTCCGAGTTGGTGGTGATCTGGGGCGGCAATCCCGTGAACACCCAAGTCAACGTCATGGCCCACGCCATCAAGGCCAAGAAGCGCGGCGCCAAGCTGGTCGTGGTCGATCCCTACCGCACTGGCACGGCCGAACAGGCCGACATGCACCTCGCCGTGCGGCCCGGTACCGACGGCGCGCTGGCGGTCGGGGTCATGCATGTCCTCTTCAAGGAAGGCTACGCCGACTGGGATTATCTGCGGAAATACACGGACGCGCCGGACGAACTGGCTGCGCATGTGGCGACCCGCACGCCGGAGTGGGCGTCGAAGATCACGGGTCTCCCGGTCGACGAGATCGTGGCCTTCGCGCGCCTGTTCGGGCAGAGCAAGGCCGCCTTCGTCCGCTGCCACCACGGTTTTAGCCGCAGCCGCAATGGTGCAGTGAACATGCATGCCGTGACCTGCCTGCCGGCGGTGACGGGGGCGTGGAAGTACAAGGGCGGCGGCGCGCTCTACGGCCACACCGGCATGTATCCGCTGAACCGCACGCTGATCGAGGGGCTCGACGTGGTCGATACCTCGATTCGCGACCTCGACCAGTCCCGGCTGGGGCCGATCTTGACCGGCGACCGCGACGCCCTGAAGAACGGTCCGCTGGTGACGGCGCTGCTGATCCAGAACACCAACCCGGCGATGGTGTGCCCCGAGCTGGAACTGGTGCACAAGGGACTGGCGCGCGAGGATCTCTTCACCTGCGTGCACGAGCAGTTCATGACCGAGACGGCGGCCTACGCTGACATCGTGCTGCCGGCCACCATGTTCCTCGAGCATGACGATTTCTATACCGCGAGCGGCCACACCTTTTTCCAGGTGACCAAAGCGGTGATCGAGCCGCCGGGCGAATGCCGCGAGAACCACTACGTGATCGCCGAGTTGGCCAGGCGGCTCGGCGCCAAGCATCGCGGCTTCGACATGACGCCGTGGGAGATCATGGACGAGACCCTGAAAGTGTCCGGCATGTGGGACGCCGAGACCAACTGGGCCAAGGGCGGTCAGGATTACCATCTCGGCTTCGAGACGTCGCATTTCCTCAACGGCTTCGCCTGGCCCGACAAGAAGTTCCGCTTCAAGCCCGATTGGGCGGCCTGGGGGCCGCGTGGCAAGGAGATGCCGATCCTTCCCGACCATTTCGACGTGATCGACAATGCCACGGCCGAAAAGCCGTTCCGGCTGGTGGCGGCCCCGGCGCGCACCTTCCTGAATTCGACCTTTACCGAGACGCCGAGTTCGCAGAAGCGCGAAGTGCGGCCGACGGCGATGATGAATCCCGACGACTGCAAGGCGCTCGGCCTGGCCGACGGCGATCGCGTCGAAATCGGCAACGAGCGCGGCAAGACGATCGTCAACGCCAAGGCGAAGGCCGGCCAGCAGAAGGGCGTCGTCGTCGTCGAGGGCATCTGGCCCAACCGGAACTTCGAGACCGGCATCGGCATCAACGCCGTGACCTCGGCCGATCCCGGCTGGCCCAACGGCGGCGCGGTGTTCCACGACACCGCCGTCTGGATTCGCAAACTGGCGTGAGCAGCGGCTTTCAACCGGCGGCCAACCCGAGCATCGTCCAGACCAAGACGGCGCGGGTTCCGGGCCGCGCCCACGTGCTGGTGATCGGCAACGAGAAGGGCGGCTCGGGCAAATCGACGACGGCATTGCACATCGCCGTGGCGTTGATGGGCGAGGGCAGCCGCGTCGCCTCGCTCGACCTCGACGCGCGCCAGGGCACGCTCAGCCGCTACATCGAGAATCGCGCGGCCTACGCAGGACGCAAGGGTATCGAACTGGCGATGCCGATCCACGCCGCGGTGCCGCTCTCGACCTTGCCGGACCGCACCGCGGCGGAGGCGGACGAGAAGGCTCGCTTCGAGGCGGTGCTCGAGCCAGCGCTTGCCTCTTGCGATTTCGTGATCGTCGACACGCCCGGTAGCGACACGCACCTCTCGCGAACCGCCCATGTCTGGGCCGACACGCTGCTGACGCCGCTCAACGACAGCTTCATCGACCTCGACCTGCTGGCGCGGGTCGATGCCGACACACTGAAGATCGTGCGTCCCTCGATCTATGCCGAAGCGGTGTGGAAACAGCGCCAGCTGCGCGCCATCCAGGGCGGCCGTCCGGTCGACTGGGTGGTGATGCGCAATCGCCTGTCCTCGCTCGCCGCCCGCAACAAGCGCGACATGGGCACGGTGATCGAGGCCTTGGCAAAACGCATCGGCTTCCGCGTTGCGGCGGGCCTGAGCGAGCGCGTGATCTACAAGGAGCTGTTCCTGAACGGCCTCACGTTGCTCGATCTCAAGCGTGGGGGTGGCGGGCCCTCGTTGACCTTGAGCCATGTCGCGGCACGTCAGGAAGTGCGCGACCTCGTGGCCGCGCTCAATCTGCCGCCAGCACCGCCTCCCGAACCCGAGGCTGCGCCCGGGACAGCGCCAGCCACGCCAGCCCTGCGACCTGCAGGATGAACAGGGCGCCGAACGACCAAGTGTAGCCGTCGGGTGAGTAGCCGGTCGCGGTCCTGGGCCAGAGGTCGACGACCTTTCCCATCGCCCATTGACCGGCGAAGATGACGGTGAAGACCACGAGATTGCTGCTGGTGCTGGTCCGGCCGGCATATTCCGGCGGGAAGGACCGCGCCAGCAGCGGCATGTACTGGATGGGACAGGCGCCGAGGAAGCCGAACAGCAGCCACGGAAGGAGCGGATCCGCCGGAGGCAGGAAGGCGAGCCAGCCGCACACCAGGGCGAACAGCACGCTCATGAGGCTGGCCGACGCGAAGTCGCCGACGCCGATGCGGCGGAAGGCGTTGGCGATCACGCCGCTCGACGCAAAGCCCAGGGTCATGACGGCCGTGGTGTAGAGCTGGATGTCGGCGCGCGCATCTGCATCGGCGACGCCGCCGACGTCGCGCAGCCAGGGTCCGATCCACAGCGTGATGCACCCGATGAAGGCGAGCTGCTGGACGGCAAGCAGCGGCTGGATGCGCCAGTAGAAGCCATCTGTCAGCACGATGGCGGTGGCGCGGAACTGCTCGCGCCAGGTGCCCTTGGCGCCGCTCGATCCGCGCTCCGGCACGACGGTGAACAGCAGAGCCGCCGTGACGAGGCAGATGCCGGCGAGCCAGAAGAACAGGCCCTGCCAGCTCATGACGGAGAGCGACCACTGAACCGGCAGCGTGGCCGCCATCGAGCCCAGGCCGCCCGCCATCATGTGGAAGCCGGTGATCAGGCCCCAGCGTTCCGGCGGATACCACAGGGTGATCGCCTTGATGGCGGCCATCAGTCCGCCGGCGAAGCCGAGGCCGATCAGGATGCGGGCGACGATCAGTTCCGGCAGCGATGCCGCGAGGCCAAACATCGCCGATCCGACCGCCGCGGTGACCATCAGCACGGTCTGCACGCGGCGCGGCCCGTAGCGGTCGAGCATGACGCCCAGGATCGGCTGGCAGCCGGCGAAGAACAGGAAGAAGGCCGAGGTGAGCAGGCCGAGATCGCCGGCGGTGATCCCGACATCGCGCTCGAGATAGGGGAATATCACCGCGTTCACGCCGCGGAAGATGTAGGAGAGGAAATACGCCAGAGCGAACGGCAGGAAGACCCGCAGCAGCAAGGTGGCGAAGGTGGGGGCGTTTCCGATCATCATCTCTTTGGTATTTGCGCCGAGCGCGGCGCGCACCTTAGAGCAGCGTCGCGCGAAGGGTCAAAGCGGTCTCAGCGGCGGAGTCTGGCGATCTCCTCGGCGAGCCGCGCGGCGACGACCTCGTGTCCGGCTTCCGTCCAATGCATGTCGGTCTTGCGGTAAGTCCCCGTCGCGCCTTGAAGGTCGCGCGTCAAATCGATGAACGGAATTGCGGTGCGCGCCATCGCCGCCACCATCGCCTTGTGACGGGCGTCGGCCAGCAGCGTGAAGGCGTAGTAGCGAGGCCAAGGCTGCCAGTAGGCCGCGAAGTCGGGATCGACCGTGCCGACAGGAATGAGGGCCACCAGGAATTTGACACCGCGTGATCGCGCGAGCCGCTCTGCAGCGGCGATCCAGGTCAGCGTGGCTTCGATTTCCGACGCCGTGACTTCTGCCGCGGCCCCTGCCGCTGTCATCGGCAGCCTGCGATCGCTCATCTCCCACGAGATCAGTCCCTGGAGCACCCAGCCCTGCAGATACTCGCGATCGAAGCGACGCGGCTCATACTCCGACCAGAAGCGCTCGCTGCCGCGCGACAGGACCTCTCGGATCGTCCTCTCCTCGAACTGGGGGAAGTAGTGCTCCTTCATGTGGTGCGCCAGGCGCGAGAGTCGCTCGGCTGGCGGCAGCCGCAGCGCCGCAGCTATCAGCTCGCTTTCTCCCGGCACGTACTTGCCTTGGGATATTCCCGCCAGTCCGAAGGCGCTGACGCCGAGCCATGCCGTATGTGGCGCCACGGCCGCGAGCAGCGACGGCCTCGGCAATTCGGCGATCAGGGGTCGCGTGGTCTTCTGCTCGTCGAAGGATTTCTGGACGAAGTCGTTGCCGGAGTAAAACATCAGCACGACGGCATCGGGCGACAGTTTCAGCGCGACTTCACGAAGACGGTAGTAGTATTCGACGGGGCTCGTGCCGGCGACACCGAGATTGACTGCCTCGACGTCCTCCTGGCCCCAACCGACGAGGATGCCTTCGATGCGCGAGGGCAGGGCAGCGCGCGTGAACCCCCCTTCCAGGAAGCTGTCGCCGATGAACACCGAGCGGAAGGCCGAACCTTCGGGCTTCGTCACGGACCGCTCGCGGTCGCGCATCAGCCAGCTGTTTGTGGCGAAGACGATGTCGGGCATGCCACTGTGCCAGCGCGCCACGGCGTCGCGCGAGATCGGCACCGGACGCAGCAGGTAGGCAGGCCAGGCCGGTGTCAGGAACGACGCCACGATTTCGATTCCCACCAGTGTCGCGACAACGAGGATTGCACTGAAGGCCGTCGAGAGGATGAGCTTCTTCTTCACCACGAACATCGGGGTTGGCAAGGGGACAGCCTCACTTATGCGCATTGTGGCGAAGTCGCGCAACGCACGGCATAGTCCACTCAAAGTTGGAGCCCAGGACCATGGCCGACGATCGCAAGGTTCCGTCTGCGGCGGGGACGAAGGCAGTCGATGCATTCGTGAAGCAGGTCGGAAGCCTGCCGGCGAACCGCACGCCCGGTAGCCGCGGCCGTCTTCTGTTCGCCATGGACGCGACGGCGAGCCGCGAGCCGACATGGGATCATGCCTGCACGATCCAGGGTGAGATGTTCGTGGCCGCCGATACGCTGGGCGGCCTCGATGTCCGGCTCGCCTTCTATCGCGGCTTCGACGAATTCAAGGTCAGCAGGTGGACATCCGATGGTCGCGAACTCGCGCGCCTGATGGGCGCCGTGCGTTGTCTTGCCGGCCGGACGCAGATCAGCAGGATGTTGCGTTATGCCGGCGAGCAACGGCGCGAGAGCCGACTCGATGCCGTCGTGTTCGTGGGCGACTGCTGCGAGGAGGATGTCGATGCCGTCGGTCACGAGGCGGGCCAGCTCGGTCTGCTCGGCCTGCCGGTGTTCGTCTTCCAGGAAGGTGATGATCGTGCCGCGTCCCGGCTGTTCCCGCAGATCGCCAAGCTGACGCGCGGCGCCTATTGCAAGTTCGACCGCTCGAGTCCGGACCAGCTCAAGCGCCTGCTGGGCGCGGTCGCGGCCTATGCTGCCGGCGGGCGCTCGGCGCTGCTGAAATATGGCAGGGACCAGGGCGGCGCGGCGGCGCTGCTGACCAACCAGATGAAGTGACGCCCGACGGCTAGGCGCCCATCAGGCGTGCGGTGAGGCCGCCGGGCAGCAAGCCGCCCAGCCAGACCGCCGCCTTGGTGCCGATGGGGAAGGCGATTCGCGCCCGGTTGGCGGCGAGGCCCTTGCGGATGATCGCCGAGGCCTTTGCCGCGGACATCAGGAAGGGCATGGGAAAGGGTGCGTTGGCCGTCAGGCGGCTGACGACGAAGCCCGGGCAGATCACGCTGACGCCGATGCCGTCCTTCTTGAGCACATAGCGAATGCTCTCGCCCCAGACCCGGACGGCTGCCTTGCTGGCGTTGTAGGAGGCCGAGTAGGGCAGGCCGATGAAGCTCGCCAACGAGGAGACGATGGCGATCTGGCCGCGCTTGCGGGCGATCAGGCGGGCCAGCAGCGGCTCCACGGTGTTGAGCACGCCGCCGACATTGACGTCGAGTGTCTTGCGGATGACGGAAAAATCGTCGAGCGAGGAATTGTCCTTGTCGATCGAGATGCCGGCGTTGGCCAAGATGAGGTCGACCGGATGGGCGTCGTCGAAGGTCTTGAGCCAGGCCGCCAGCGCGTCGCGGTCGACCACGTCGATGGCGGCGGCCACCACCGTGGCGCCTTTTGCCTGGCAGGCTTGGGCGACGGCATCGAGACGCTGGGAATCCCGGCCGGTGAGGGCGAGTGCCACCCCAGGTGCTGCATAGTCGAGCGCCAACGCTTCGCCGATGCCGCTCGAAGCGCCGGTGATGACGATGTTTGAGAATCGCTTCATGGGATAACCTTCCGGCGTCGCGCGTTGTCTGCGTTCGGAGCCG
>MEMN01000014.1:18298-18939 GCA_001767945.1 Alphaproteobacteria bacterium RIFCSPHIGHO2_12_FULL_66_14
AGGAGCCAGAGTTTGATTGCAAGCATGACAGGATACGCCCGGGCGCAGGGGTCGGATGACAAGCGGCGCTGGGTCTGGGAGGCGCGCAGCGTCAACGGACGCAACCTCGAGATTCGCTGCCGGGTGCCGCAGGGCTTCGACCGTCTGGAAAACCCCGCCCGAACCGCCGTCGGTGGCCGGCTGAAGCGCGGCAATGTCTCGCTGACGCTGACGCTCACCAGCGAGCGCCAGAGCAGTCCGTTGCGCATCAACCGCGCGCTGCTGGCTGAGCTGGGTACCCTCGTCGAGGAGGTGCGCAAGAGCACTGGCGCCGCGGCGCCATCGGCCGACGGCCTGCTGCGCGTGCGCGGGGTCATCGAAGAGGAAGAGGAGGGCGAGCAGTCGGAGGAGGCGCTCACCGCGCTCGACCAGGCGCTCACGGCCACGCTCGACGAGGTGTTGAAGGCACTGGTCGCCGCCCGTGCGGCCGAGGGCAAGGCGCTGGCCAAGGTGATCGATGGTCACGTCGGCGAGATCGAGGGCCTGTGCCGGCGCGCAGCCGAACGGGCGCAGGCGCAGATCGGTACCGTGCGCGCCCGCTTCGAAGGCCAGCTTGCCGAACTCATGGAGCGCGTGACGCCGCTTTCAGAGGAGCGTTTCGC
>MEMN01000015.1:0-147 GCA_001767945.1 Alphaproteobacteria bacterium RIFCSPHIGHO2_12_FULL_66_14
CCCAGGCGCGCCCGCCGGAGGGGTTGCAGCCCAAGCCGCGGCCGGCCGTCCGCCGCACCGGCGCGCGACCCATTCCCTATTCGGCGACGCCGCAGCCCCTGGTCGTGCTGGGTGCCTCCAACCTGACCTACGGCGACTCGCGCTATT
>MEMN01000015.1:169-9883 GCA_001767945.1 Alphaproteobacteria bacterium RIFCSPHIGHO2_12_FULL_66_14
GTCAAACACGCCACGACCGATCGAGACGCAAGCCCAGTGCACTTTCATGAATGCCGGCCGGCCGGTCGAGGATGCCTACTTCGGACCGGTGACGATCCAGCCGGGCGAGCAGATCAGCACCGAGCTGGTCGGCCCCCCGACCACCGCCTATATCGACTCGACCAACTGCCGCGTCGTGAGCCCGTGAGCCGGCCGGAATGGTCTCGACACTGATCCTTCTCATCGGGCCGTTCCTGCTGGGCTACCTGCTGGGATCCATCCCGTTCGGGCTGCTGCTGACCCGGGCGGCGGGCCTCGGCGACATCCGCAAGGTCGGCTCCGGCAATATCGGCGCCACCAACGTGCTTCGCACCGGGCGCAAGGGCTTGGCCGCGGCGACCCTGCTGCTCGATGCACTGAAGGGTGTCGCCGCGGTGCTGATCGCCGACCAGGTCGGCCAGCTCGCCGCCGTCGGCGCGGCGGCAGGCGCCGTGCTGGGCCACATGTTCCCGGTTTGGCTGTCGTTCAAGGGCGGCAAGGGCATGGCCACGGCGATCGGTGTGATGTGGGGCCTCGCATGGTCAGTGGGCGCGATCGCCTGCGCCGCCTGGCTGCTGTTCGCAGCGATCTTCCGCTATTCCTCGCTGGCCACCTTGCTCAGCATCGTGGTCGCCGCCATCGCGGCATGGTTCCTGACCGACCCGCGAGCGGCAATGCTACTCACCCTGCTGGTGCCGCTGGTGTGGGCGCGCCACCACGAGAACATCGCCCGCCTGCTCAAGGGCACCGAGCCCAAGATCGGGCAAAGCAAGGCGGCCGAACCCAACAAAGCGTCCATCTAGCCACATTTCATGGGCACGCCTGCCGCGCCCGTTCCGCACGGCACATCGCTCCCTCGCTTAGTGCTATGCCGCGCCGCGCCTTGCGATAGTCTCGCGCGATGCTTCGCGGAAACAATCGATGATCCGTCGGTGAGAATTCTTTCCGTCCATCCGCGCCCCGGCACCGCGGCCAATCAAGAATGACGGCGGTTTCGCGCGGCCTTCCCTGGGCCCTGATTGGCGCGGCCTGCCTCGGCTCGTTCGCCACCACCTCGAGCGGCACCACGCGCGCGCCGTTCCTGCTCGATATGGCGCGCGACCTCGACGTCTCCATGCAGCTGGTTGCCAACCTGGTGTCGCTGACATCGGTTTCCTGGGGCGTCGCCTCGGCCTTTGGCGGCTGGCTGTCCGATCTCATCGGTCGTCGCGCCTTGCTGGTCGCCTCGCCGTTCGCTCTGGCCCTTTGCCTAGCCGCGCAGGCGCAGGCCGGCTCGTTCTTCTGGGTGGGGGTGTGGGCAACGATGGCCGGCGGCTGCTGTGGCGCCTTCACTGGCGTGGCATTCGCCGAGGTCTCCGGCCGCGTTGCCGACAGCCAGCGCGGCCGCGCGCTGGGCTGGGTGATGAGCGGCCAATCGCTCACTCTGCTGATCGGCGTGCCGATGGCGGCGGCCGTGGGCTCGCTGGTCGGCTGGCGCGGCTGGCTGATCTGCCTGGCCGGTCTTTCCCTCCTCGCCTGCGTCAGCCTGTTCGCCACGGTGGGCCGCGGCACCACCGACCATACGCGCCCGACGGTGCGGCCCTCATTCCGGACCGCGCTGTCGCCCCGCGTGCTGGGACTCCTCACCTCCGGCATCGCCGAGCGCATCTGCTACGGTCTGGCCGCGGTCTATTTCGCCACCTTCCTGCAGGCGACCTATGGCCTGTCGTTGATCGAGGTCGCCCTTCCGCTGGCGGTGTTTGCGGTCGGCAACGTCGCCGGCACGATACTGGGCGGACAGCTCGCCGACCGCCTGCGCGACCGGCTGATGGTCTTCGCCGTCGCCATGGCGCTCTCCGCGGCGGCGGCCCTCGTCCTCTTCCTGTGGCACCCCAGCCTCGAGGTCTCGGTCGCGCTGGGTTTCGTCTATGTGCTGCTGAATGCGCTCGGCCGGCCTTCCTACATGGCGGCCCTTGCCTCGGTGCCGGAGGACGTGCGCGGCACGGTCCTGGGCTTGAACGGCACCACGGCCAGCGTCGGCTGGGTCGGTGCCGCGGCGCTCGGGGCGGCGATCATCAGCTGGGACGGCTTCGACGGCTTCGGGCCGCTCGCCGCCGCGCTGGCCCTGCTGGGAGCGATGGGCGCGCTCCTCTGCCGGCGGATGACGGCATCATGAGCGACAACAGCTCGATGAACGACAACAGCTCGGCCCTCGCCCGCTTCTGCGACAGCGAGGTGCTGGTGATCGCCGCCATCGAACTGGCGCTGGCGATCCTGTCGCTGGCGGTGAACCTCCTGGGCGACTGGCCGCGCCACGCCCTCAATCCCAGGCTGAGCTAAATACTACCATAGATTGTTTTACATTGACTATACTGTCGCGTAGCGTCATCGCATGTTCGACGGCCCGCACAGTCCCGAGTCGGATCCTCAGGAGCGCCGGGCGCGCCTGCGGCTGGCGCGCAGCGCCCGGATCGGCCCCGCAACCTTCCATGAGGCGCTTTCCCATTTCGGATCGGCGCGGGCAGCCTGTGCCCGGCTGGCCACTTGCTCCGATGCCGACATCGAGCGCGAGGAAGAGCGACTTTCCCGCTTCGGCGGGCGCTTCCTGGTGACGGGCGATGCGTGTTACCCCGCCACCCTCGCCGCCGCCGCAGGCGCGCCGCAGGTGCTGTCGGCGATCGGCGATACCACGCTGCTCGCCCGGCCGACATTGGCGTTGGTCGGCGCCCGAGACGCCTCCCTGGCTGGCCGCCGCTTTGCCGCCGAACTGGCGGCCGTCTTGGGGGCCGCGGGTTTCGTCATCGCCTCAGGGTTGGCGCGCGGCATCGACGCCGCGGCGCATGACGCTGCCCTTGCCACTGGTACCGTGGCCGTGCTTGCCGGCGGGGTCGACCAAGTTTATCCGCCACAGAATGCGGCCTTGCACGGCCGCATTGCCGCGGAAGGCCTGATCCTGAGCGAATCGCCACTGGGTGCGCCGCCGGTCGCCCGCGCCTTCCCCCGTCGCAATCGCATCGTGAGCGGCCTGTCGGCGGGCGTGGTGGTGATCGAGGCCGCCGCCCGATCCGGCTCTCTGATCACCGCCCAGCGCGCCGCCGAACAGGGACGCGAGGTCTTTGTCGTGCCGGGCTCGCCCATGGACCCTCGATACGCCGGATCCAATAGCCTTATCCGGGATGGGGCCATATTGGTGCGCGACGCCAACGATATTCTGGACATCTTGGGCCGCCCCTCGACCCTCCCTCAACCCCTTGAACAGAAAGGGCAAAACCAACCCAGGGGAGACGCGGCAAGGGTACTCGAAGCCCTAGGGGCGGTTCCCACCGCGGTTGACGAACTGGTGCGCCGGTGCCAAGTGTCCGCCGCCGCCGTGGCGGAGGTCCTGCTGGCCCTAGAGCTGGAGGGCCGCCTGGAGAGGCACCGGGGTAACCGCGTATCTCTGATGTAAATCAGCGATTTAGCTCCGGCCTTTGATGTTTCACTGGAGCATGTTTCGCCGATGGACGTGCTGGTCGTCGAGTCCCCGGCCAAGGCTAAGACCATTGGAAAGTATCTCGGCCCCGGCTTCACCGTGCTGGCCTCCTATGGCCATGTCCGCGATCTGCCGTCCAAGGACGGCTCGGTCCGCCCGGCCGAGGATTTCGCCATGGACTGGGAGATCGACCCCCAGTCGCAGAAGCGCCTCGACGCCATCGCCAAGGCCATCACCAAGGGCGGCAAGCTGTACCTCGCGACCGACCCGGATCGCGAAGGAGAGGCGATCTCCTGGCACGTGCTCGACATCCTGCGCAGCAAGAAGGCACTGGCCGGCGTCGACGTAAAGCGCGTCACCTTCAATTCCATCACCAAACAGTCGGTGCTCGACGCCGTCGCCCACCCGCGCGACCTCGACCAGCCACTGATCGACGCCTACCTGGCCCGCCGGGCCTTGGATTATCTCGTTGGCTTCACGCTCTCCCCCGTGCTGTGGCGCAAGCTGCCCGGCAGCCGCTCCGCCGGCCGCGTGCAATCGGTGGCGCTGCGCCTGATCTGCGAGCGTGAGGCCGAGATCGAGGTCTTCAAGAGCCGCGAATACTGGACGGTCGACGCCGTCTTCGGCACCGCCAAGAAGCAGGCGCTGAAGGCCCGCCTTACCTATCTCGACGGCCGCAAGCTCGAGAAGTTCGACCTCGATAACGAGGAGCGGGCGCAATCGGCCAAGCGCGAGATCGAGCGCCGCGCCTTCGCTGTTTCCTCGATCGACCGGCGTCAGGTGCGCCGTAACCCACCGCCGCCCTTCATCACCTCGACCCTGCAGCAGGAAGCCTCGCGCAAGCTGGGTGTGGGCGCCGCGACCGCGATGCGCATCGCCCAGCGCCTGTATGAAGGTGTCGACATCGGCGGCGAGACGGTCGGCCTCATCACCTACATGCGTACCGACGGCGTCCAGCTCGCCCCCGAGGCGATCGGCCAGACGCGTCGCCTGATCGAGACCAAGTATGGCCAGAGCTACGTGCCCGCGAGTCCGCGCGTCTACACGTCGAAGGCCAAGAACGCCCAGGAGGCGCACGAGGCGATCCGGCCGACCGACCTCTTCCGCACGCCCCAGGATGTCGCCGCCCATTTGGACAAGGACCAGCTCGGCCTCTACGAGCTGATCTGGAAACGCACCGTGGCTAGCCAGATGGAAAGCGCCGTGCTCGACCAGGTGACGGTCGATATCGCGAGCGGCGACAAGAACGTGCAGCTCCGCGCCACCGGCTCGGTCGTGAAATTCAACGGCTTCCTCACCCTCTACGACGAAGGCCAGGACGAAAAGAGCGAGGACGAAGACGGCAACTCGATCCTGCCCGACGTCGGCGAGAACGAAGCGCTGGAGCGCCGCGACGTGGTGCCGGAACAGCACTTCACCGAACCGCCGCCGCGCTATTCGGAAGCCAGCCTCGTGAAGAAGCTGGAGGAGCTCGGCATCGGCCGGCCGTCGACCTACGCCAGCATCATCGAGGTCCTGCAGCGCCGCAACTACGTGAAGATCGATCGCAAGCGCTTCGTGCCCGAGGACCGCGGCCGCATCGTCACGGCATTCCTGCAGACCTATTTCCCGCGCTACGTCGAATACGACTTCACCGCCCATCTCGAGGAAGAACTCGACGACATCTCCGGCGGCAAGATCGACTGGCGCCAGGTGCTGCGCGAATTCTGGAAGGCCTTCTCCGCTGCCGTCGGCGAGACCAAGGACCTCAGGGTCCGCGAAGTGCTCGACAAGATCGATTCGGAACTCGGGCCGCACTTCTTCCCCGAAGCCAAGGACGGCAAGAATCCGCGCGACTGCCCCTCTTGCGCCAACGGCCGGCTCGGCCTGAAGCTCGGCAAGTTCGGCGCCTTCATTGGCTGCTCGAACTATCCGGAGTGCCGCTTCACCCGCAAGCTGGGCATCGTCGACGCCGAGGCGGATGCCGCTTCGGGCGTCAATCTCGACGGCCCCAAGATCCTGGGCATCGATCCCGTCACCGGCAAGCAGGTCACGCTGCGCAAGGGCCCGTATGGCCTCTATGTCCAGCTGGGCGAGCCCGAGGGCAAGGAGAAGCCCAAGCGGCAATCACTGCTGAAGGACATGGTTCCGGACGATGTGACACTCGACAAGGCGCTGGCGCTGCTGGCGCTGCCGCGCGAACTCGGGCCGCATCCCGAAGACAGCGAGATGATCCTGGCCGGCGTCGGCCGCTTCGGCCCCTACGTGAAGCACGGACCAAAGTACAAATCGATCCCCGCCGACGAGAGCGTGCTCGAGATCGGCATGAACCGCGCCGTGGCGCTGCTGGCCGAAGCCAGGGTGCCCGGCCGCGGCCGCGCCGCCGTCAAGCCGCTGCGTGTCGTCGGCAATCATCCCAACGACGAGGCGCCGATCGAGCTCTACGATGGTCGCTACGGCCACTATGTGAAGCACGGCGGTATCAACGCCACGGTGCCGAACGACATCAAGCCGGAGGAACTCACGCTCGACCACGCGGTGTCGCTGCTTGCCGAACGTGCCGCCAAGGGTGGCGGCAAGAAGCCCGCGCGAACCAAGAAGGCTGCGGCCGCCAAGGCGAAGCCGAAGGCCAAAGCCAAGGCGGCGAATGGCGTGGCCGATATCGCAGTGCCCGCCAACGACGCAGATCCCAAACCCAAGGTCGCTGCCAAGAAGAAGGCCGCGCCCAAGCGCAAGGCCAAGGTCGAGTCCCCGCCCCGCACCGGAACCGATGGCTAAAGGCAAGGTTCCGACCCGCGACGAACTGCTGGCCTTCATCCGCGAGAGCGCCACACCGGTCGGCAAGCGCGAGATCGCGCGTGCCTACAGCCTCAAAGGCGACCAGCGCATCGAGCTCAAGGAACTGCTGCGCGACCTGCGCGACGCGGGCGAGATCACCCCGGACCGTGCCAAGACCTTCCGCGATCCCGAAGCCCTGACCGACGTCACGGTTCTCGAGATCGTCCGGGTCGACAACGACGGCCACCTGATCGCGGTGCCGCGCCGCCACGACGAGGACAAGGACGGCCCGTCCCCGCACATCGAGATCGACCCACAGACAGCGCCGCGCAGCGGCCCGGCGCCAGCCGTCGGCGACCGCGTGCTGGCGAGCCTCAAGCGCCGCGGCAAGAACACCTACGACGCCCGCATCATCCGCCGGCTGGGCAGCGGTCCGAAGAAGATCCTCGGACTCTACGAGGAGCCGCCGGGCCGCAACGGCCTCGGGCTGGTGACGCCGACCGATCGCAAACTACGCCTGAGCTTCGACGTCCGCCCCGCCGACAAGAACGGCGCAGCGGCAGGCGACATCGTCTGGGTCGAGGCCACCGGCGGGGCACTGGCTCGGCGCGCACGCGTGCTGGAGCGCGTCGGGCCGATGAGCGACCCGCGCACGGTCAGCCTGATCTCGATCGCCGCCAACGACATTCCGGTGGAGTTTCCGCCGGCGGCGCTGGAGGAAGCCGAGCGCGCCAAGGCCGCCCCGCTCGGCGACCGGCTCGACCTGCGCCAGACACCGCTGGTCACCATCGACGGCGAAGATGCGCGCGACTTCGACGATGCCGTATTCGCCGAACCGGACCCGGCCCATCCCGGCGGCTGGCGTCTCCTGGTCGCCATCGCCGACGTCGCCTGGTACGTGCGCCACGACAAGCCGCTCGACCGTGCTGCCTATCGCCGCGGCACCTCGGTCTATTTTCCCGACCGCGTCGTGCCGATGCTACCCGAGACGCTCTCCAACCACTGGTGCTCGCTGGTGCCGCGCGAGGATCGCCCGGTGCTGGTGGCCGAGATGTGGATCGACGCCGAAGGCCATCTCAAGCGTCACAAATTCCACCGCGCCATGATGCGGTCGGCCGCGCGCCTCACCTACACCCGAGTCCAGCACGCCATGGACGGCGCGCTGGACGAGGAGATCTCCCCCCTGATGGACGACGTTGTGCGGCCGCTTTACGGCGCCTACCGGGTCCTGCTGGCAGCGCGTGAGGCCCGCGGCGCGCTCGATCTCGATCTGCCCGAGCGACAGGTCACGCTGGGTGGCGACGGCCGGATCGCGGAGATCGGGGTGCGCGAGCGTCTCGACAGCCACAAGCTGATCGAGGAGTTCATGGTGCTGGCCAACGTGGCGGCGGCGCAGGCCCTGGAACAGCGCCATGCCGCCTGCCTCTACCGCGTCCACGACCAACCCGACCTCGCCAAGCTCGAGTCGTTGCGCGAATTCCTGGGCACGCTGGGTATCAAGGTGCCGACCGGACAGCGGCTGCGGCCGGCCGACCTCAATCGCGTGCTGCACGAAGTCGCCGGCAAGCCGGTCTCCCAGCTGGTGAGCCAGACGGTGCTGCGCAGCCAGAGCCAGGCGATCTACAGCCCGGACAATCTCGGCCACTTTGGGCTGGCACTGGCGCGCTATGCCCACTTCACCTCGCCGATCCGCCGGTACCCCGACCTGATCGTCCACCGTGCCCTGATCGCAGCCTACGGGCTGGGCGATGGCGGCCTCAGCGAGGCCGACCGCGGGCGATTCGTCGAGTTCGGCGAACATCTGTCGATGTGCGAACGCCGCGCGGTTGCCGCCGAGCGCGGCGCCATGGACCGCTATGTCGTGGCCTTCATGGCCCAACATGTGGGCGCCACCTTCACCGGCCGCATCACCAGCGTCACCCGCTTTGGCCTGTTTGCCGCCCTCGACGGCACCGGCGCCGACGGTCTGATTCCCATCCGCTCGCTGGGCCAGGAATTCTTCCGCCACGACGAGGGTCGCCAGCTCCTGATCGGTGAGCGCACCGGTGAAACCTTCGGGCTGGGCGATCGCCTGCGGTTGAAGCTGGTCGAGGCCGATGCCGCCACCGCTGGTCTGCTGTTCGAGGTCGTCGAGGTGATCGAGCGTGTCGAGCGCCATGCCCTGCCGCGCGGCCGGGGCGGTACCCATGCCGAGGCCCATCGGGGTCCGCCGCGGCGTCCGGTCGCGCATCGCGGCGCCCCTCGGGACAAACGGTCACGCCGACGAAAGTGAGTCGAGTCCCCATTCTCTCCAGATGAATGACGACGAGGACTACGCCCCGGTCGACTTCTGGACCGCCCTGTTCCGGGGGTGGTGCGGCCGATGCCCGCGCTGCGGCCAGGGCGCCCTGTTTGGCCGCTTCCTGAAGATGCAGAGCCACTGCCCGGCCTGCAACCAGGCGCTCGAGCCGTATCGGGCCGACGATGCCCCGGCCTATTTCACAATTTTGGTGGTCGGTCACATTGTCGTGCCCTTGGTGCTGATCGTGGAGCGCTACGGCCAGCAGCCGCCGCTGTGGTTTCATGCCCTGCTGTGGCTGCCTCTGTCGGTTTTGCTGGCGCTTTATCTGCTTCCCCACATCAAGGGGGCAGTCATCGCCCTTCTGTGGGCCCACCGGATCGCAGCCCCCAAACCCTCGGCAAGCGGCCTCGACGGGCCGCCTTGAGACGGGCTTCTTTGAATCGTGGCCTGCCGCCAACTGCTTGTGCTAGTGTGCCCAACAGTTGGGTATGATCGTCCCGTTGAACTCCCTCCTCCGGTTGGTGCTGCCGCATGCGGCGGCCATTTTGCTCGTCGGAGCGCTGGTCGCATCCTGCGCGACCTCGACCGAGGCCCCGCAGGCCCACGGCACCACCGGACCGTCGGTCGCCGCCGACGTCAATATCGAGCGCGTGGTGCTGCAAGCCTACCGGGCGATCGGCGACCGTCACCTGTACGAGCCGAATTTCCGCGCTCTTTCCGCCGAGACCTATCGCGGCTTCGTCAACGGCGATCCCGCGCTTGCCCTTGAAACCACCGACGCGAGCTTCACGGTCAAGCGCGACGGCCGCGAAGTGATGACCAGGCCAACGCCCGGCAGCACATCCGACGGCCGCGCCTGGGGTGGTATGCTGGCCGAATTGCTGGCCGGCTCGATCGACTCCTCGCCGGCCCTGCAGGAAAGCGACCGGCAGACACTCATTCGGCAGGCGATGGCCGCCACCACCAAACAGCTCGACCGCAACAGCCGCTATGCCGATCCCGAGGAGGCCCGCGACAACCGCTTCCAGCGCAACGGCGGCGGCGGCATCGGCATCACCGTCGAACGCACCGAAGACAAGAAGATCATGATCCGCGCCGTCCAAGCCGATTCGCCCTCCGGCAAGGCCGGCCTTCAGGCGGGCGACCAGATCATGGCCATCGACGGCGAATACATGGTCGACCGGCCGCTGACCGACATCGTGCGGCA
>MEMN01000015.1:9894-10348 GCA_001767945.1 Alphaproteobacteria bacterium RIFCSPHIGHO2_12_FULL_66_14
CGGTCGGAACCCCGGTGCGGGTCACTGTGCTGCGCCCCACGCAGGGTCGCGAATTCACGGTCGGCATGAAGCGCGGCCGCATCGTCCCGACCACGGTCGTCTACGAACGTCGCGGCGACGTCGCCCTGATCGTCCTGAGTGGCTTCAACACCGCTACGACAGACAATCTGCGCACAGCGATCGACAAGGCGCGGGCCGAAATCGGACGCGACCTCGCCGGCCTCATCATCGACATGCGCGGCAACCGCGGCGGCCTGCTCGACCAGGCGCAGACCGTGGCCGAGGTCTTCATCGATGATGGTACCATCTTCTCGACACAGGGACGCCATCCCGACAGCCGCCGGACCTACAAGAGTTCGGCCGCTCGCAAGATCGCCGACCTGCCGGTGGTGATCCTGATCAACGGCGGCTCGGCATCGGCGGCGGAGATCGTGGCGGCGGCGCTGCAGGACCG
>MEMN01000015.1:10371-12959 GCA_001767945.1 Alphaproteobacteria bacterium RIFCSPHIGHO2_12_FULL_66_14
ACGAGGGCGAACTCATTCTGACCTGGTCGCGCCTGCAGGCACCGTCGGGCTACACTTGGAACGAGCTGGGCGTGCTGCCCAGCATTTGCACCGCCACAGTGGGCAAAGCCGGCCAGCTCGGGACGACGTCCGTCGATTCCAACCAGTCGTCGCTGATGCGCTGGCATGCGCTGCGCAACCCGACCCAGCAGGAAGTGAGCGACCTGCGCAAGATCTGCCCGCCGGGCGACAGCTCACCCGAGCGCGACATCGAGATCGCGAGCCAACTCCTGCACGACCGCGCGCTTTATGCCCATGCCGTGCAGGCGGCGACCTACCAGGCGGCGGCCCGCCAGTAGGCCGTTTCCGGCGCTTGACACCGCGCCCGCCCCGACTAATTTGCCGCCTCTTGAAGAATTCGCCCTTCCGGGCATAAGGACAAGACCATGGCCAAGCCGACCTCGATCCTGATCAAGATGGTGTCCAGCGCTGACACCGGCTTCTATTACGTCACCAAGAAGAACCCGCGCACCAAGACCGAAAAGCTCGAACTCAAGAAGTACGATCCGGTCGCCCGCAAGCACGTCGTCTTCAAGGAATCCAAGATCAAGTAGCGGTTCCGCCGCCGGCCGCCAAAGCCGCCCTTTCGGGCGGCTTTTTCGTGGGCCAGTTTGCGGCTAGGCTCCGCCCCAATCCAACCACCGGAGGAAATGAAATGAGCGCCCAGATCTCGCGCGACGACTGGAAGACTCGTGTCGGCGCCCTCGCCTACCGCAACCAGGCCTTCATCGGCGGCAAGTTCGCGCCGTCGCTCACGGGGAAGACCTTCGACTGCGTCAATCCGGCGACCGGCCAGGTCCTGACCAAGGTCGCGGCCTGCGACACCGCCGACGTCGATGCCGCTGTCAAGGCCGCGCGCGCCGCCTTCGAAAAGGGCACCTGGGCCAACATGCCGCCGGCCAACCGCAAGCGCATCATGCTGAAGCTCGCCGAGCTCATGATGAAGAACCGCGAGGAGCTGGCGCTGCTCGAGACCCTCGACATGGGCAAGCCCATCGCCTTCTCGACCACCGTCGACGTCCCGGGTTCGGCCAATACCGTGCAGTGGTTCGCCGAGGCCATCGACAAGCTCTACGACGAGGTCGCTCCGACCCCGGGCAATGTCGTGGCCATGATCACCCGCGAAGCCGCGGGCGTGGTGGCCTGCGTCGTGCCGTGGAATTTCCCGCTCTTGATGGCCTGCTGGAAGATCTCGCCGGCGCTGGCCGCCGGTAACTCGGTGATCCTGAAGCCCGCCGAACAGTCGCCCCTCACTGCCATTCGCCTCGCCGAGCTGGCGGCGGAAGCCGGCATCCCGGAGGGCGTGTTCAACGTCCTGCCGGGCTTCGGCGAGACCGCCGGTCAGGCGCTCGGCCGCCACATGGATGTCGATGTCATTGCCTTCACCGGCTCGACCGAGGTCGGCAAGTACTTCCTGCGCTACTCCGGCGAATCCAACATGAAGCAGGTCTGGCTCGAGTGCGGCGGCAAGTCGCCCAACATCGTGCTGGCCGACGCGCCCAACCTCGACATCGCCGCCCGCCGCACCGCCTTCGGCATCTGGTTCAACCAGGGCGAGGTCTGCACCGCGGGCTCGCGCCTGATCGTCGAGGACAAGATCAAGGACGAGTTCCTCGCCAAGGTCATGGCGATCGGCCAGAAGATGATGCCGGGCGATCCGCTCGACCCCAAGACGCAGATGGGCGCCATGGTCGACGAGACCCAGACCAAGCGCGTCATGGGCTACATCGACGCCGGCCAAAAGGAGGGCGCCAAGCTCGCCATGGGCGGCCAGCAGGTCCACATCGACAATGCCGGCTCGTTCATCCAGCCCACCGTGTTCGACAATGTGAACAACAAGATGAAGATCGCCCAGGAGGAGATCTTCGGGCCGGTGCTCTCCGTCATCCCGGTCAAGGATGCCGAACAGGCGCTCAGCGTCGCCAACGACACCATCTATGGTCTCGCCTCGGCGATCTTCACCTCGGACATCAACAAGGCCTTCAAGTTCGCCAAGGGCTTGCGCGCCGGCTCGGTGTGGGTCAACACCTACGATGGCGGCGACATCACCACGCCGTTCGGCGGCTATAAGCAGTCCGGCAACGGCCGGGACAAGTCGCTGCACGCCTTCGACAAGTTCACCCAGATCAAGACGACCTGGATCCAGCTCGGCTAGCCAGCCACCCCGGAAAGCGCGTCGGTGCTCATCGCCGACGCGCCGCACCGTGCAAAGTTGCGGTACGAATCGCCCACCAGGTTCCAGGGGCGTTTTTCAGCTCTCCGCACGCCGGAAAGCCAATGATGGTGGGCTTTTCGCCCGCTTACGGGGCCCACCTGAATGGGCCAAATGTTGGGCCCCGAGTTGGGCCAGACTCCGGGATAAGCCTTATTCGTCAGGCTTTTTCGCGTCTCGCTTCTTCTTCGGTCGCACAAGCCCCAGCGCGCGCTGTGCCCAGCGCGTCGTTAAGTGTCTGATCCGGCGGCGTTATCTGGCGCGCGGTTGAGACGGGGTCGTTCTTGGGACTGTCCACGACTCAGGAGTCGCGGCGGCTGCACCCGGGCCTCTGGGC
>MEMN01000015.1:13015-14238 GCA_001767945.1 Alphaproteobacteria bacterium RIFCSPHIGHO2_12_FULL_66_14
CAAGCGCCAGCCTATAGGAAATATTGGCATAAACTTGCTGAACCTGCAAGTAATTTCCTGCATATCTCAGCTGCGTTCGCCGAGAAGGGCGTCGGTCGTCGTCACCGTCGCATATTCACCGTGTAGCAGCGCCAGGGTGAGCTGATGCACGTCTTCGGCTGGCCACAGGCGGCCGGTAAGATCGCGCTTGTCGCACGACCAGCAGGCATCGGCCGGAAGCCGGATCTTGTAGCCGAGATTGGCGCCGACCCGCACCGTCGCCTCGACCGAGTTGGCGAGCAGCCAGCCGCAGATGACGAGCGGCGGTTTGCCCAGCGCTTGAAGCCGGGCTTCGAGGTCCGTGCCGATAAAGGCGCTGGTCACGCGCTTGGCGATCACCGCCTCCTCGGGCAAAGGCGCCGTCAGCGGACTGAAATCGTTGCCGTCCTGCCCCGGCCGGAACGGCGAGTCGGGGTAGGACGAATCGTGCCGGACATGGAAGATCGGCCGGCCACGGTCGCGCCAGGCCGCCAGCAGCCTCGAAATGTTCCTTTCCGCGTCGCGATTGTTGCGCGGGCCCCACTTCGGGTGCTCCTTCGCCCTATGCTGGTCGATCAGGATCAAGACGTCAGGCACTTGCCGTCGAACCCCTCGCAGGGCAGCCCGAGGAAGCGGGCGATGGTGGGCGCAATGTCGGTGATGCAGGTCGGACGCTGCATCGTGCCCGTCGACCGTCCGCCGTCGTTCATCATCAGGAAGGGCCGGGTCTCGTCCGGTCCCCAGCCACCATGCTGGCCGCTGCCGATCGCTGCAGGCTTGCCCTGCTCGGCCGCGACCCAGCGCCGGCCGGCAACGCCGTAGGGGTTGCTCCCGGGTCGGCGCGCCATGTTGACCGCGGCGACAACCCCGCCCAGCGCGGCAAAGCCCTGATCGGCGAGACGCTCGCCCTCAATTACCTCGGCCGCCCACTCCGCGCGGCTCATCTCGTCGAGAACGCCCAGCAGCGGCCTGCGTCCACGGTCGGTCGCATAGAGCAGCGCCGCCGTGCCCTGACCGGCCACCGCGACGTCGCCGGCCTCCAGCAAGCCCGCCAATCCGCGCGCCGCCAGCCAGTCTTCGAGATCGACGCTGTCGCCGATCGTCTCCTGGCCGTGGTCGGAGCCGACCAGAAGCAGGATTTCCTCGCCCTCGCCGCGCAGCCGCTCGACGGTGCGCAAGACCTCGGACACGCTACGTCCGGCAGC
>MEMN01000015.1:14253-14753 GCA_001767945.1 Alphaproteobacteria bacterium RIFCSPHIGHO2_12_FULL_66_14
TACCTCGGTGCAAAAACGTTGCGTCATCGCCCAGTCACCGGCCGCATCGTGGCTGACTTCGAGCGCTTGGGCGCCCTCGATGCGCTCGCCCTCAGGCGCGTAAGAGCCTGCGCGATGGTAGATGTGGCCGAAATGCTCCGGGTCGAGGAAATAGGCGGCACCCGGCGAGACGTTCGAAAAGCCGATGAAGCCGCCCGCCTTCGCGACGCGCTCCGCCAGCGACGGCACGAGCAACATGCCACCGGTGGCCGCCCGCATGTGCGTGCGGAAATCCGGATTGCCGACGTCGCGCACGACGATCCTGCCCTGCTCGATCAGGCCCATGCGGTTGCCGTGCAGGCCGTGACGGGCAGGCAGGCAGCCCGTCGCCACCGATGCGGCCGACACGCGCGTGACCGACGGGAACACGGCGCTGTGTGCATCGCACCACAGGCTACGCTGCCGAAGATCCTCCAGGACTGGCGTCGTGTCGGGCCGCACCCAATTGCGTCCCAGGCCGT
>MEMN01000015.1:14759-15758 GCA_001767945.1 Alphaproteobacteria bacterium RIFCSPHIGHO2_12_FULL_66_14
ACACGAACACCGCCCGTCGAGACCCTGTCATGCGTCGTTCCTCTTGCACTCGTCAGAAGATGGTAGTCGACTTCACCCTGAAACCCAGGAGGAAACGATGCAATTCGGTTATTTCACCATGCCGTCGCATCCGCCGGAACGTCCCCTCAAGGAAGGCCACGAATGGGATCTGCAAGTGATCCGTTGGCTCGACGAGCTGGGGTTCAACGAGTGCTGGATCGGCGAGCATCATACGGCCCCCTGGGAGCCGCATCCCTCGCCCGACCTGCTGGTGGCGCAGGCGCTGATGCAGACCAAGAACATCCGCCTCGGCCCCGGCGGCTTCCTGCTGCCCTACCATCACCCCGCCGAGCTCGCGAACAGGGTCGCCATGCTCGATCACATCTCGGGCGGCCGGCTCAATTTCGGCATCGCCGCGTCGGGCCTGCCGAGCGACTGGGCGATGTTCAACGTCGACGGCATGACCGGCGTCAACCGCGACATGACGCGCGAGGCGCTGGAGATCATCCTGAAGCTGTGGAGCTCGCCCGAGCCGTTCGATTACAAGGGCAAGTTCTGGCACGTCACCAAACCCGACACGATGTTCGGGTTCCTGAAACCGCACATCAAGCCGCTGCAGAGCCCGCATCCGCCGATCGGCGTCGCCGGCCTCTCCAAGGGCTCCGACACGCTGAAGCTGGCCGGCGAAAAAGGCTACATCCCGATGAGCCTCAACCTTAACCCGGCCTATGTCGGCAGCCACTGGGAGTCTGTCGAGATCGGTGCCGCGAAGGCCGGCCGCACGCCCGACCGCGGCCAGTGGCGCCTGGTGCGCGAGATTTTCGTGGCCGACACCGACGCCGAAGCGATGAAACTCTCCGTGGGCTCGCACATGGGCCGCATGATGCGGGAGTATTTCCTCCCCCTTCTCGCCCAGTTCGGCTTCTTCGAATACCTGAAGCACGACCAGAGCGTGGCCGATTCGGACGTGACGCCGGAATATTGCGCCAAGCACAACTG
>MEMN01000016.1:0-1630 GCA_001767945.1 Alphaproteobacteria bacterium RIFCSPHIGHO2_12_FULL_66_14
GTGAGGAGGAGGCCAAGCGGCTGGAGACGGAGGAGGCGGAGGCGCGCGACAGCGTCCCCAAGATGGAGCGCGCGCTGGTGCTGCTCGACGACAGCCCGAACGGGCGGCTGGCGGCCAAGCTCGCCGGCATTTTCATGGCCCGCCAGCAGGTCCTGGCCACCGTCCTGGAGCGGCCCAAGGACGCCGACGACAAGAGCGAGGGAAGTCCCGGCCGCGCCCTTCTCGCCCTGGCCGCGAAATCGGCGCTGGAGAAGATGGTGCCCGTCGCCGCCGGCGCGGCGGCCCCGGCCCCGGCCCTGCTCTCGGTCGACCAGCTCGTGCAGGCGAAGACGGCCGACGGCGACGACGCCGTCGAAAAGGAAGCCGGCAAGGGCTACAGCATCGCCTTCGTCGGCATCGACCAGCCGATCCTGCAGGCCGCGCACCGCTTCGAGGAGCCGCTGCAGCGCCTCGTCGCGACCTTCGACGGCCCGATCGTGATCGTAGTCAACGCCGAGCACCTGCGCGGCACGCCGGACCGGCCGCTCGATATTCTCGGGCCGACGGGCGGCACGCAGGAGGCAAGGCTTGCGACGGAGATCGCGCTCGTTCTCGCCAGGGCGAGCGAAGGGACGCTGTCGGTGCTGCACGTCTTCGACCCGCGGGAAGACACCGACCTGCTGCGCGGACGGGCGCGGCGCATGGGCATGTCGGTGCTGGTCGACGCGCACCGGCTGGGCAAGCGCAGCGGCGTGCCGGTCAAGGGCCTGATCGCCACCAACGCCAAGCCGGATTTGGAGATCCGAAAAGCGGCGCGCCGCGGCCGCTACGACCTCGTCGTGCTGGGCGCCTCGCTGCGCCAGGGCGATACGAAATTCCTGGGCCCGCGCACCGCCGCCCTGCTGCGCGACATTCGAACGCCGATCCTGCTGGTCGCCTGCTGATCAGGCCAGCCGCTCGAGCTTGGTGATTTCCTGCGGCGGCAGTTCGGCGAGATAGAGATTGCCCTCGGCGTCGCCGGAAATTCCATGCGCCCCGTTGATCGCGCCGCGGCACCGGCCGACCAGCCTGCCGTCCGGCGAGAGCAGGCTGATGCGCGGGATCTGGTCGGTCACGAACACCATGTCGCGGTCGTCCACCCAGATCTGCATGGGATGGTAGAAATCGCCCCAGGCGGCGAGAAACGCGCCGTCGCGGTCGAACACCTGGATGCGGTTGTTCTCGCGGTCGCCCACCAGCACCTTGCCGAAGCGGTCGACCCAGACGGCGTGCGGCGTCGTGAAGGCGCCGTCCGCCGAACCGGGGCCACCCCAGGTGGCGATCAGCGTGCCGTCGGCGGCGAAGCGATGGACGCTGGAATTGCCGTAGCCGTCGGCGACGTAGATCTCGCCGTCCGGCGCCTGGGCCGCCGCTGTCGGATGGTTGAACGGCGCATCGAGCGAGGGCCAGTGGCGCTTGCCCAGGGCCTGCACGAGCCTGCCGGCGAGATCGAACCGCAGCACCTGGTGGGCGTCGCGGTCGGCCACCAGGATCGTGCCGTCGGGCGCGGCATTGAGATAGTGCGGCTCGGCGAGCTGGCCCTCGCCCCAGCTTCCCATCAGCTTGCCGTCGCGGTCGAACACCAGGACCGGCCGGTCGGTGCCGCGCTGCG
>MEMN01000016.1:1741-11899 GCA_001767945.1 Alphaproteobacteria bacterium RIFCSPHIGHO2_12_FULL_66_14
CCGCCCCCGGGCGGCTGGAGGCGTAGATATAGTTGCGGATCTTCCAGGCACCGGCCTCGCGCCGGAAGATGACCACCAGATTGAAGGACTCCGCACTTTCCATGCCAGTCGCAAGCACCTTGATGCGACCAGACGAGGTGGCGCGCAGCCAGGCCATGTCGCCCGCCACCTCCGTCTCCTGGATCGTGAAGGCGAGATCGACCTTCAGCGTGGCGACGACCTCGCGATAGGCGGCGCGCAAGGAATCGCGGCCGACGACGGCCGGCATGTTGTCGCGCATGAACACGCCGTTGGACGCATAGAGCGCGACCAGCGCCTCGACGTTATTGGTGCGCAGGCCGGCCGCATAGCTGTCCATGATCGCGACGAGCCGGGCCGGATCGTCCGACCCCTGCGCGTGGGCGTTGCCGATGAAGGAGAAGACGGCAGCGCCAGCGAGCAGCGCACGGCGCGAGGAAGCGGAGACACGAACGGGCATGAGCAAGTCCTTGCGGGAATCAGGTGGGCAGGTGATTCGTGATCCAATAGCCCGTGGGATTGTCGGGACAGTCCGCCGGCCCGCACAACAGGAAACTGTTGGCGGCGTTGGCGAGCGTCGCGGCAATGAGCAGGTAAGCGGCCAGCCGGTAGACGCCGTGAAAGCGCAGCGCGGCCTGGTGATCAGTGTTGTGGTGCTCGGGCCGGCCGGAGAAGATCATCAGCGCCGCCACACAGGTGATCACGGCGAAGAACAGGATCAGCGACCAGGTATAGAGATGCAGCCCGAGCACCGGCACGCCATGGGCGGCCGTACCGGGCGCGATATACAGCAGCGCCTGGAAGCCCGACACGACCAGGCCGAACAGGGCACCGAGCAAGGTGAGCCCATAATGCAGCGGCTGGACGCCGAAGCGCAGATTGAGCAGGAAGCCGAAGCCGCACAGGACGAACGCCACCCTCTGGAGGTTGCAGAGCGGGCAGGGCAACTCCTGGAGGCCAAACTGCAGCCCGAAGGCGATCAACAGGATGGTGGCGATGCCGGCCGTTCCGGCGGCGTTGCCCAGGCGGACGAGCAGTCCCATGCCGGAGCCCCTAGAACGACAGTTTCAGCGGCTCGGTCATGTAGCGATCAAGCCACAGGACCGCCGCGACGGCGCTCATCCCGAACAGGCCAATCGCGACGCCGCGATAGCCGGCGAGCGCCGTCATCATGGCGATGGCCGCCGCCAGAAAGATCAGCCCGGTCATGATGCAAACCTCGCGATCGCAAGACTTTACTCGGACACGCAACGACTGCAGCCGCGGATCCCCGGGATCGCGCTGACCGTGAGAAAGATATGTTAGGGCCCGGCGTGCCATGTGCCAATGGCAGGGCCGGAGTGTCGTCAGTCGATCTGCAAGGTCATTGCCTTCAGATAGGCGGTCTCGGGCAGGCCGGGATGCACCGGATGGTCGAGCGCCGCACCGGCGCTGCGCAGGATGCGGCCGCCTTTGCCGGCGTCGCGTAGTCCGCGCCGCACCTGTTCGGCGAACAGCGGCGGTTCGACCAGATGCGAGCACGAGGCCACGAACAGGAAGCCACCGGGCGCGACCAGGGGGGCCGCCAGCCGCACCATCTTGCGATAGCCCTGGATGCCCACCTTGATGTCCTTGCGGCTCTTCACGAAGGCCGGCGGGTCGCAGATCACGATATCGAAGTTGCGGCCATCGGGGGCGAGCTTCTCCAGGGTCTCGAAGACCTCGCCCTTGCGGAAGGTCACGACCTCGCTGACGCCGTTGAGCGCCGCCGCCTTGGTGGCCGAGTCGAGCGCGGGCTGCGAGCGATCGAGGCAGGTCACCGACTTGGCGCCATGCTTGGCCGCGAGCACGCCGAAGCCGCCGCTGTAGCAATAGGCGTCGAGCACGCGCGCGTCCCTGGCGAAGCGCGCCATGAAGCGGCGGTTGTCGCGCTGGTCGTAGAACCAGCCGGTCTTCTGGCCACCGGAGAGATCGGCCACGAACTTGGCGTCGTTCTCGATCAGCTCGATCGGCCCATCGAGCTCGCCCTTGGCGATCGACGTTTCGCGCTTCAGGCCTTCGAGTTCGCGGACGGGCGAATCGTTTTTTAGCACGATCACGCGCGGCGACAGTTCGGCCTCGATGGCTTCCAGCAGGACCGGCGTCAGATTCTCCATGCCGACGGAATTGACCTGGACGACCACGGCGTCACCGAAGCGATCGATGATCACGCCGGGCAGACCGTCGGCTTCGGCATGGATCAGACGATAGTAGGGCACGCCGACCAGCCGGTCGCGGAGTGCCACGGCATTGGCCAGCCGCCGGCCAAAGAACAGGGCATCGATCGTGGCCTCGGGATTCGAGGTCAGCAGACGGGCGGCGATCAGCGAATGCGGGTTGAAGGTCGCGACGCCCAGCGCCTCGCCGCCCGGCGTGCGCAGGATCACCAGCGAGCCCGGCGGCAATGCCTTGGTCTCGGGATCCATCAGGATCTCGTTGGAGAAGGCCCAGGGATGGCCCGACCGGACGCGGCGATCCTCGCCGGCGCGCAGCAGGACACTCGGCAGTTTCTTCGCGGCCACTCTATTCTCCCCGGGCGACGCCATCGCGACGGGGATCGGCACCGCCTTCCCAACCGTCACTGGAAGATGGGCCCACCCGGCGAATGCCGGCGAGGCCACCCTCATGCACGCGGACTTGTACTTGATGGCCCAAGGCGCGCAAGCGCTCTGCCTGACCGGCCAGCGGCGTGCCTTGCTCCAGCTCCGTCGGGCCATTGCGGTTGGTCACGCGCGGTTGCGCGAGGGCTGCAGGAACCGACAGGTTCCAGTCGAGCACGCCGACCAGGGCGTGCAGGGTATCGCCAATGATGCGCGACCCGCCCGCCGACCCCAGCGCCAGGACGAGACGTCGGTCACGGTCGAGCACCAACGTCGGTGACATCGAGGAGCGCGGCCGCTTGCCCGGCTCGACCCGGTTGGCAACCGGCTTGCCGTCCACCTCGGGCTGCGGCGAGAAATCGGTGAGCTCGTTGTTCAAGAGAAAGCCGCGCACCATGATCTGGGCGCCGAACGAGGCCTCGATGGTGGTGGTGAAGCTCACCGCATTGCCCCAGCGATCGACGATGCTCATGTGGCTGGTGCCGCGCTCGACGTAGCCCGGCGGCAGGCCGGGGCCGACCTTGCCCATGCTGCGGTCCGGCGACATCAGCTTGCGGCGCTCGGCGATGTACACGGGAGACAGCAGGCCCGCCGTCGGCACGTTCACGAAAGCGGGATCGGCGACGTAGCGGTTGCGGTCGGCGAAGGCGAGCCGGCTCGCCTCGGCGATGAGATGGATCGAGCGCAGATCGTTGGGCGTGTCGCGCCAGATCTCGAAGGGCTCGATCAGCGCCAGCACCTGCAGGATCGCGATGCCGCCCGACGACGGTGGAGGCATGCCGCAGACGATCCAGACACGATAGGGTCCGCACACCGGTTCCCGCTTGATCGGCCGATAATCGGCCAGATCGGCGAGCGAGAGCGTCCCGGGTCGGACATGATTGCGCACGCGATCCACCATCTCGGCGGCAATCGGACCTCGATAGAAGGCGCGCGCCCCTTGAGCCGCAATCGAAGCCATCGTCTCGGCGAGATCGGGATTGGCGATCCGATCGCCGGTCTTCCTGGGCGACCCGTCGGCATTGAAATAGATCGTGCGAATACCCGGGTCCTCGCGCAACCCCGGCATCCTGCCCAGCCAGAGGGCGAGCCGCGGCGGCACGGCAAAGCCGTTGCGTGCCGCAGCAATCGCCGGCCCGAAGAGTTCGCTCCAGGAGAGCTTACCGTGTTCCTTGTGGGCAAGTTCCAGCATCGCCAGGACGCCGGGCACGCCGACCGAGAGGCCGGACGCCACGGCCTCGCGATAGCCGAGCGGCTTGCCATCGCGGCCGAGGAGCATCGTCGGGTTGGCCCCGGCCGGCGCGGTCTCGCGGCCGTCATAGACGGCTATGGCGCGCGTCGTGCCATCGTAGCGCAACAGGAAGCCGCCGCCGCCCAGCCCCGAGGACTGCGGTTCGACCACGCCCAGCACCATCTGCACGGCAATCGCCGCATCGACGGCGGATCCACCGCGTCGAAGCATCTCCAGCCCGGCCTCGACGGCAAGCGGATGCGCCGCCGCCACCATCGCCTGCGGTGCCGCCAGGCCAGCCTGCACGCGGCAGGCCGCCAGCAGCACCGCCAGGACGGCGAGCAGGCGGCCTGGCCTCATGCGCGGCGCGCCACGATGAACAGCCGGCGGAAGGGGAAGATCGTGATGCCGTCGGCGCGTGTCGGGTAGGCCTTGGCGACCAGCGCGGCATAGGCGTCGTAGTATTGCGTTCGTTCCGGCTCCTGCAGCAGGTCGAGGAACGGGCGCAGCCCCGTGCCGGCGGTAAACTGCGCCACCGGATCCTTGCCGGTCAGAGGCTGCTGGTAGATCGTCTCCCAGATCTCGAGGTCGGAGCAGAGCGGCTTCAGTACGTCGTAGTAGCGCGCGGGTTCGAGCACCGGGCGGATCGTGCGCACGTTGGCAAGCTTGTCGCGCCACGGACCGGCCTCGGCCGCCGTCCGCATCAGGGCATGCGAGGGTGCTTCGTGATTGCGCGGCATCTGGATGGCGAGCTGGCCGCCCAAGGGCAGGAGTTTCAGCAGGCCGGGGAACATGTCGATGTGCCCCTCCAGCCAATGATAGGCGGCGTTGCTGTAGAGGATGCCCGGCGGCTTGGCCGGCTTGAACTGCGCAAGATCGCCCTTGGTGAAAGTGACGCGACTGTCGACCGTCTGCGCGCGCGCCTTGGCGAGCATCTCCTCCGAGGAATCGATGCCGACGATCTCGGCCGACGGAAAACGCTCGGCCAGGATGCGCGAGATGTTGCCGGCGCCGCAGCCGAGATCGTAGATCGCATGACCCGGCCGCGCGCCGTTGGCCGGATCGAGGCGGCCCATGAGGTCGAGGGCGGGACGCACGCGATGGTCGGCGAACTTCAGGTAGAGGTTGGCATCCCATATCGTGGACTTCACGTCGTTCACGATCACTTCTCCTCGAACGCGGCATCGATCGGGACACGATAGCCCGACGCGAGCTTGTTGCCCTTCTGCGCCGCCAGCACGACGGCCATGAATTCCTCGTACATCTCCTCGCTCATGCCCTTCTGGCGCGCCATGTAGCCGTGCGAATTGATGCAGTAGTCGCACTGGTTGGTGACCGACACGGCGAGATAGATCAGTTCCTTGGTGAGGCCGTCGAGCTTGCCCGGCGCCATCACCGCTTTCATTTCGGCCGCGAAGCGCTCCATGACGTCGGGATGGCGGGCGAGCGCCTTCCACACGTTGTTGATGCCGGCCGGATCGATGCCGCGCGCCTCAGCGATGGCATCGACGACCGCTTTCGCCCGCGGATTCATGTCCTTGTATTCGGTCAACTTGGCCATCGCTCGCTCCCACAAATCGAAAGGGCCGGCACGGCGCCGGCCCCATCATGGCGTTTCCCGTCCGATTGTCAGTACATATGCTGGCCGCCGTTGATCGACAGCGTCGAGCCGGTGATGAAGCCCGAGTCGTCGGCCACCAGGAAGACCACGCCGCTGGCGATCTCCTCGGCCTTGCCCAGCCGTCCCACCGGGATTTTTGCCACGATCTTTTCCAGCACGTTGGCCGGCACGGCCGCGACCATGTCGGTGCTGGTGTAACCGGGCGCGATGGCGTTCACGGTGATGCCCTTGGGCGCGCCTTCCTGGGCCAGCGCCTTGGTGAAGCCGTGGATGCCCGACTTGGCGGCGGCGTAGTTCACCTGGCCGTATTGGCCGCCCTGCCCGTTGATCGAGCCGATATTGACGATGCGGCCGAAGCCACGGGTGTTCATGCCCTCCCACACCGCCTTGCTCATGTTGAAGCAGGAGCCGAGATTGGTGTCGATGACGGCCTCCCACATGTCCCGCGTCAGGCGACGCATGGTGGAGTCGCGGGTGATGCCGGCGTTGTTCACCAGGACCTCGACCGGCCCGAGATCCTTTTCGATCTCGCCCACGGCCTTCTGGCAGGCGTCGAAGTCGCAGACATCGAACTTGTAGACGGCAATTCCGGTTTCGGCCTTGAACTTCTGGGCGGCGGCGTCGTTGCCGGCATAGGTGGCGGCAACCTTGTAACCCTTGTCCTTCAACATGCGCGAGACGGCGGCGCCGATGCCGCGCGTTCCACCTGTCACCACTGCAACCCGTTGAGCCATTTCTTCCTCCCTTGCATTGCCGCCGGCGCACTCTAGCCGGTTCCATCCGAATTCACAGCCGGTGCCGGATAGAGCGCCGAAGTCGACCGGTCATAGAACGGTCACCATGAAACCTTTCACCGCCCTGCTCGGCGCCGCCGCCGGGACCCACGCCGCCGACCAACTGGCGCTCGCCACCCTGCCGCTGACCGCGACCCTCGTTCTGGGGGCCGGACCGGATGTTCTCGGTCTGCTGGTCGCCGCCCAAAGCCTGGCCTGGCTGCTGGTCTCCCTGCCTGCCGGCGCCTGGGTCGATCGTCTGCCGCGCCGCCGGCTGCTGATCGCCGCCCTCGGGCTCGGCCTGCTGGCCGCGGTGGCAGCCATCGTCGCCGCCGCGACGGGCGTTGCGAGCCTGCTCGGCGTCGCTGCCTTCGTCGGAGCGTCGGGAACCGTCGTCTACGTGCTGACCTCGGTGTCGCTGCTGCCGAGCCTCGTGCCCTCGACCGACCTGCCGCGTGCCAACGCACGCCTGGAACTGGCGCGCGCCATCGTCAGTCTCGCCGCGCCCTTCGCGGCGGGCCTGCTCGCCCAGCATCTGTCGCCGACCTGGGGCTACGCGCTGGCGGCCCTGGGCGCAGCGCTGGCGCTCGCCTGCGTGCTTGCCCTGCCGCGCGTGCCGGCGCCTGCAGCCGGCACGGCACGTCCGTCCTTTCTGGCCGCAATCCACGCCGGTGCCCGATTCGTGATCCATCATGAGCTGCTGCGCGGCATCAGCCTGTGCGCGATCTTCTGGAACTTCGCCTTCTTCGCCCTGCTCGCGATCTGGGCACCGCTGGCGCTGGGCCCGCTCGGCCTCGATCCCGCAGGCATGGGCCTCGCCCAGTCCGCCTATGGCGCCGGCATGATCCTGGGCGCGCTGGTGGCGCCGCTCTCCTCCCGGCACCTGCCGCCACTCGCGACCCTGATCTTCGGACCGGCCGTGTCGGTCGTGGCGGCCGGTCTGTTCCTGGCAGCACCCGCCTACGCCGGCACGGCCAACGGCTTCGCCCTCGCCGCCGCCGGCTACTTCCTGGTGGGCTTCGGGCCGATGCTGTGGCTGATCTGCCAGACCACGGTGCGCCAACTCGTGACGCCGCTCTCCCTGATGGGCCGGGTCAACGCCACGGTGCAGACGGCGATCTACGGCGTCCGCCCGCTCGGCGCGCTGGCCGGCGGCTTCCTGGCCGCCGAGGCCGGCCTGCAGAGCGCCCTGGTGCTGGTGGCCACAGCCTTCGCGCTGTCGACGCTCGCGATCATGCAGTCGCCGCTCGCCCGGCTGCGGGCGATGCCGGTTCCCGCCGGCGCCGACTGACCTCGTTTCGAGCGGGCCCAACTTCGCCAAAAGGGCCCAACGTCGCCTGCGGAAATTTGGCCCCAGAACCGCCTGGAGGCCAATGAATCCAGCCTTTCCCCGGTCCCATCGGGCCCACCTTAAACGTCGGTGTGTTGGGCCCGGAAGTGGGCCCGCACCTGTCCCCGGTTCGCTGCCGGGGATCTCGTTTTCACGCGTTCGTTGCGGCCGTCGCTCTGTCATTGCCCCGGCGCGCCGCGTTGATCGGGCGTCGTTGAAAGGCCTCGCCGACGGCCGTCGGCGAGGCGGGGCTTGTTCTTGTGTCAGTCCACGGGTCAGGACCCGCGGCGGCGACCTGGCGCTCGAAGGCTGCGAACCCGCGGGCGGCCGCGGGCAGGTCTTTGCCGGATATGAAAATGGTCGGCCCCGCATTTGCGTGCGACTCGCCAACCTATCGGAAATATAACCCAAAACCTGCTGAACTTGCAAGTTTAACTGCGCGGCACCAGCAGCCGGTTCGACAGCAGGCACAGCATCCCCGCCACACCCATGGCCGTCGTCATCGGCGCGATGGTGCCGTCCAGCGCCTGGCCGACCACGGCGCCGAAGGCGGCACCGATGCCGAACTGCATCACCCCCATCAGCGACGAGGCGGTCCCCGCCATGTGCGGATAGCGCTGCAGCGCCAGCGCCATCGAGTTCGGGCCGATCAGGCTGATGGTGGCGATCTGCGGCACGAAGCAGAGCAGGAACGGCCACATGCCGATCGTGCCGTAGCGCGCCTCGATCCAGCCCAGCACCATCGCCGCCGGCCCTGCGATCGCCGGCACGATCACGGCATAGCGGAGGATCCTGCCGGCGCCGAACACCGGCGCGAAGCGGGCATTGAGCAGGCTGCCCACCGTCATGAACACGACCATGCTGCCGAAGATCAGGCCGTAGTCGCGCGGCGCCACGCCGTAGCGCTCGATGAACACGAACGGCGATCCCGACAGGAACGAGAAAAGGGCGGCGAACTGGAACGAGCCGGTGAAGGCATAGCCCATGAAGGCGCGATGGCGGAACAGCTCGCCGAAGCGTTTCAGGATCGACGACAGCACCAGCGGCTGGCGATACTCCGGCCGCAGCGTCTCGGGCAGGCGGATCCAGGCCAGCACCAGCGCCACGGCGCCGATTGCCGCCAGGGTCCAGAAGATCGCCCGCCAGCCCAGGAACCACAGGATCTGCCCGCCGATCAGCGGCGCCAGCATGGGGGCAATCGAGGTGCAGGCCATCATCAGCGACATGGCGCGCGCGGCCTGGTCCTTCTCGGCGAGGTCGCGCACCATCGTGCGCGCCAGCACGACGCCACCACACGCCGCCAGCCCCTGCAGGAATCGCAGGCCGACCAGGTGACCGGCCTCGACGGCGAAGGCGCAGCCGATGCTGGTCACGACGTAGATGCCAAGGCCCGCCAGGATGACCGGGCGGCGGCCGAAGCGGTCGCCCGCCGGGCCATAGAAGATCTGGCCGAGGCCAAAGGCGATCATGAAGGCCGACAGGGTGAGCTGGATGTCGCCGGCCGTGCCCTTCAGATCGACGGCGATCACCGGCAGCGCCGGCAGATACATGTCGATCGACAGCGGCGTGAAGGCCGACAGCAACGCGAGCAGGATCAGCAGCACCGGCGTCAGGGTCGGGCGGCCACCGGTCAAAGTTGGGGTCGTGGTCATCGGGCTGGCTGTAGCAGCATTGGTCCCACGGTCCCATGCTATAAGCGGACCATGACGTCGCTGCCCGACCTCACCGAGCCGCAGATCCGCCGCTACGCACGCCACATCGTGCTGGCCGAGATCGGCGGCGTGGGCCAGGCGCGGCTGATCGCCGCGAGAGTGCTGGTTGTCGGCGCCGGCGGGCTGGGTGCACCCCTCCTGCAGTATCTCGCAGCGGCCGGCATTGGCACCTTGGGCGTGATCGACCACGACACGATCGACCTCTCCAACCTGCAGCGCCAGGTCATTCACCGCACTTCGGACGTGGGCACTTCAAAGGTCGCAAGCGCGCGGCGGGCGATGGGCGACATCAATCCGGAAGTGCGCGTGCGCCCACACGACGAGCGGCTGACCGCGCACAACGCCGAGCGGATCCTGGTCGACTACGACATCGTGGCCGACGGCAGCGACAACTTCGCCACGCGCTATCTGCTGAATGACGTCTGCTATCGCCTCAAAAAGATTCTGGTTTCTGCGGCGATACTTCGTTTCGATGGCCAGATCTCGACCTACAAGGCCCATGAGGGCACGGGCCATCCCTGCCTGCGCTGCATCTTTCCCGCGGCCCCCTCCGAGGAGGCCGTGCCGAGCTGCGCCCAGGCGGGCGTCCTGGGCGCGCTGGCCGGCACCCTGGGGGCGCTGCAGGCCACCGAGGTGGTGAAGGAGATCCTGGGCATCGGCCGCTCGCTGTCGGGCCGGTTGCTGATGTACGACGCGCTGGCCGCCTCGTTCGACGAGATGGCGATCGCCAAGCGGCCGGACTGCCCGACGTGCGGCAAACCATGACGTGCGGCAAACCATGAAGACTCCGGAAGGCGGTCTCTCGATCATCCTGCGCGCGGGCGACTATGAGAGCGCCCACTACGCGCTGGCACT
>MEMN01000017.1:0-286 GCA_001767945.1 Alphaproteobacteria bacterium RIFCSPHIGHO2_12_FULL_66_14
ATCTCGTCGCTCAAGCCCGGCGCCATGTGGCCGCACCGCCGCCGCATCCAGACGATCTTCCAGGACCCGTATTCGTCGATGAACCCACGCCTGCCCTCGGGCACGATCGTGGGCGAGCCGCTGGAGAATTTCGGCCTCTCGAGCGGCCGGGACACCGACGAGCGCGTCGCAAAACTGTTCGAGCGGGTGGGGCTGCGGCCCGACGCCATGCGCAAGTACGCTCACGAATTCTCCGGCGGCCAGCGCCAGCGGCTGGGCATCGCCAAGGCCCTGTCGGTCAATCCCG
>MEMN01000017.1:318-4993 GCA_001767945.1 Alphaproteobacteria bacterium RIFCSPHIGHO2_12_FULL_66_14
GGCCGACGAGCCGGTCTCGGCGCTCGACGTCTCGGTACAAGCGCAGGTGCTCAACCTGCTGATCGACTTGCAGGAGGAATTTCGGCTCGCCTATCTCTTCATCAGCCACGATCTCGCGGTGATGCGCCACATCAGTCACCGCATCGCGGTGATGTATCTTGGCCGCATCGTCGAACTCACGACCAAGCGCAGGCTGTTCACCCAGCGGCTGCATCCCTACACCGAGGCGTTGTTGTCGGCCGCCACCGCGCCCGATCCCAGGCGCCGTCGCCAGAAGAAACACATCGTCCAGGGCGACGTGCCGAGCCCGGCCAATCCGCCGCCCGGCTGCCACTTCCATACGCGCTGTCCCTACGCGATGCCCGAGTGCAAGGTCACGGCGCCGCCGCTGATCGAGGTGGCGGAAGGCCATCACGTCGCCTGCCTGCGCCGTCCCGTCGGCGGCGACCCGGGGCCGCTGTCGATCCCGGGCTAGCTGCTGCTACGCCTGCGGCGTCTCGGCAGGCTCTGTGGTGCGCAGCGACGGCCGTTGTGAGACCGCATCGAACCAGGCGGCCAGTTTAGGCGCCACGCCTCGCCAGTCGCTTCCGTATCGCCAATCATCATAGCCGCAGGCGACGGCGGTTGTTATTTGCACCAGATCGAATTCGGCGCCGAAGTCCGACGCCTGCTTCTCCAGTGCCTCGTAGCACCTGAGCTGCCGATCGCGCATTTTCCCGATGAAGTCGTTCGACCGTTCGCCTTCCGAACGAAGCAGCTCGGCACGCCTAGAGATCTGAGCCTCAATGATGGCGTTGGCGATGGAGATCGTCGCGAGCGCACGCCATCGAGCGACACCATCGCGTGCGAGCAGGCGAAAGTTGCCGTACTCGCCGTTCAGGAAATCACATATCGAATGTGAGTCCGCGAGCGTGAAGTCGGCTGTGACAAGCGCGGGTATCCTGGCGACCGGCGTTTCGCCCATGAACTCGGGATGGGGCACGACAGTCTGGGTGCCCCACGCGTGTGGCCACTTCGTCTGTACGAATTCGAAGCGATCCCGGATGCCCAATTCCAGGATCGTGACCATGACCCGCCTCACCCAGGGAGAGGCGGGTGTAACGTAGAGGCGCACTAGGACCGCCGTGCGCCCGGCGCGGTGTCGCGGAGATGGGTGAGGGCGGCCTGCACGCCACCCGCCTTGTGGGGCACCTTGGCGAGGCCGAGCGCCATTTCGACGCCGGAGAGCGCACCCATCAGCATCAGATCGTTGAAATCGCCGAGGTGGCCGATGCGGAACACCTTGCCCGCGACCTTGCTGAGCCCTTGGCCGAGCGACAGGTTGAAGTTCTCCAGCGCCACCTTGCGGAAGGCATCGGCGTCGCGGCCGTCGGGCATGACGATTGCTGTCAGAGAGCCCGAGTAGGCTTTTGGATCATCGCAAAGAATTTCGAGTCCCCACGCGGTGACGGCGGTGCGCGTCGCTTCGGCGTGCCGAGCGTGGCGGGCGAAGACGGAGTCGAGGCCTTCCTCCAGCAGCATGTCGCAGGCTTCGCTGAGGCCATAGAGCAGGTTCGTGGCGGGTGTGTAGGGGAACCAGCCGTTGGCATTGGCCGAGAGCATCTCCTCCCAGTTCCAGAAGGCGCGCGGCGTGTTGGCGCTCTTCGAGGCGGCCAGCGCCTTCTCGCTGATGGCGTTGAAGGAGAGGCCAGGCGGCAGCATCAGGCCCTTCTGCGAGCCCGCCACCGTGACGTCGACACCCCAAGCGTCGTGGCGATAGTCGATCGAGCCCAGCGAGGAGATGGTATCAACCAGCAGCAAGGCAGGGTGCTTGGCGGCATCGATGGCCTGGCGCACGGCGCTCACGTCGGTCACCACGCCGGTCGAGGTCTCGTTGTGGACGATGCACACGGCCTTGATGGCGTGGCCACCCTTGTTTTCCTTGAGGTCCTCTTTCAGACGCTTCTCGATGGCGGCGGGATCCGCGGGCTTGCGCCAGTCGCCGCCCATGAACTCCGACTTGATGCCGAGTTTGTCGGCCATCTTCTTCCACAGCGAGGCGAAGTGGCCGGTCTCCCACATCAGCACCGTGTCGCCGGTCGACAGTGTGTTCACGAGAGCTGCTTCCCAGGCGCCGGTGCCTGAGGCGGGATAGATGATGACGGGCTGCTTGGTCTGGAAGACCTGCCGGACGCTGCGCAGCACTTTCTTGGCCAGCGCGTTGAACTCGGGGCCGCGGTGATCGATCGTCGGATGATCCATCGCCCGCAGGATCCGGTCGGGGACGTTGGTCGGCCCGGGGATCTGCAGGAAATGCCGGCCGCTGGGATGTGAGTTCAGGCGCATATCATTAGCCCTTTCGATTGCTGTCTTGAATTTTGTATACAATATGCCATAATGAGTCCAGACCAATGGATGGCTCAACTCTCCCTATCGCCCGCCTGACCCTGCCCGAAGCGGCGGCGGAGCGATTGCGCACTTTGATCATCGAGGGCGTGCTGCCGCCCGGTGCCAAGCTGAACGAACGCGAACTCTGCGAGCGGCTGGGCGTGTCGCGCACGCCGCTGCGCGAGGCCTTCCGCATGCTGGCGGGCGACGGACTCCTGGTCCAGTTGCCCAACCGCGGTGCCCAGGTCGTTGTCCTGTCGCGCGACGATGTTCGCCACGCCTTCGAACTGATGGCCGCCCTGGAGGGGCTGGCAGGCGAACTCGCCGTCCAGCGCGTGACCGACGAGGATCTCGCCTATCTGCGCGGGCTGCAGGCGGACATGGAGGCGGCGCACGCGCGCCACGACCTGCCGACCTATTACGCGATCAATCGCACGATTCACGATCGCCTCAATGCCATTGCCGCCAACCCCATCCTCACCCACGCTTTCCGCACGCTCAACGCACGCCTGCATGCGCTCAGGTTCCGCTCGAACCTCAATGTCGCCAAATGGAACCAGGCCGTGGCCGAACATCGCGACATGATCGCAGCACTTGCCGCGCGCGACGGCGCTGCGCTACGTGATCTCCTCATCCGGCATCTGCGCGCCAAACAGCAGACGGCTCTGGAAGCATTGGAAGCCGATTGAGCACGCTCGAACAAACGCTGCGCCGCACGATCAAGGGCGAGGTCCTTTTCGACAAGGCCTCGCGCGGGCGCTACGCGACCGACGCCTCGATCTACCAGATCGAGCCGGTGGGCGTGGTCGTGCCGCGCGACGAGATCGATCTCGGCCTCGTCGTCGACGTGGCGCGCGACGCCAGGGCGGCCATCCTGCCGCGCGGCGCCGGCACGTCGCAGTGCGGCCAGACGGTGGGCGAGGCGCTGGTCGTCGATGTTTCGAAGTACCTGCGCGAGGTCGTGGGGTTCGACAAGGGCAAGGCCGAGGTCACGGTGCAGCCGGGTGTCGTGCTCGACCAGCTCAACGCCTGGCTCCGGCCGCACGGCCTCTGGTATCCGGTCGACGTCTCGACCTCGGCGCAATGCACCCTGGGCGGCATGGCCGGCAACAATTCCTGCGGCTCGCGGTCGATCCGCTACGGCAACATGGTCCACAACGTCGCCTCGATCGACGCCATCCTGGCCAACGGCCAGCGCGCGCGCTTCGGCTCGGCGCGGCCCGAGGACATGCCGGCCGGCGTGCGCGAGATCGCCGACAAGGTGGCGGCCCTCGCCTTCGCTGAGAAGGCCGAGATCGAACGCATGTATCCCAAGGTGCTGCGCCGGGTCGGTGGCTACAACCTCGACATCTTCTTCCCGCAGTCGGAGCGGGCCTACACGACCGACAATTCGGTGAACCTGGCGCACCTGCTGGTCGGCAGCGAAGGCACGCTTGCGGTGACGCAGCGGCTCACGTTGAAGCTGGCGCCGCTGCCGAAGCACAAGACCCTGGGCGTGGTGAACTTCGCGAGCTTCCACAAGGCGATGGACAGCGCCCAGCACATCGTGAAGCTGAAGCCCACCGCCGTCGAACTGGTCGACCGCACCATGATCGAGCTGGCGCGCGCCAATCCGGCGTTCCGGCCGGTGATCGAGCGGGCGTTGATCGGCGCGCCCGAGGCGATCCTGCTGGTCGAGTTCGCGGGCGAGACGCGCGAGGATCAGCTTCGCGATCTCGCGCGTCTGGTCGAGTTGATGGGCGATCTCGGCCTGCCCGGCAGCGTCGTCGAGATGCCGGAGCCCGGACCGCAGGCGGCGCTGTGGGAAGTCCGCAAGGCCGGCCTCAACATCATGATGTCGATGAAGGGTGACGGTAAGCCCGTGTCCTTCATCGAAGACTGCGCCGTGCCACTGGAGCATCTCGCGGACTACACGCAGCGTCTCACCGACGTCTTCACCAAGCACGGCACGCGCGGCACCTGGTACGCACATGCCAGTGTCGGCACGCTGCATGTGCGGCCGATCCTCGACATGCGCCGCGAGGGGGCCGCCAAGATGCGGGCGATCGCCGAGGAAGCCTCTGCACTGGTGCGCGAGTACAAGGGCGCCTTCTCGGGCGAGCACGGCGACGGTCTGGTGCGCTCGGAGTGGGTGGGCTGGCAGTTCGGGCCGCGCCTCACCAAGGCCTTCGAGGCGGTAAAGGACCTGTTCGATCCAGCGGGAATTCTCAATCCCGGCAAGATCGTGCGGCCCTCGCGCATGGACGACCGTTTGCTGTTCCGTTTCAAGCCGGACTATGCCGGCATCGACTACAAGCCGGCGCTCGAC